>NZ_JBEYTJ010000002.1:0-376139 GCF_040642995.1 Nonomuraea sp. NPDC047529
GCCGTGAGGGGCGGCGGGGCGGCGGCCGGGGCCGCCGCGGCCACGTCCGCGTTCCTCCACCTGCGCCCCGCGAACAGCCTCGCCGACGACCCGCACCCCGGCCCCCCCGGCGACCCGACCGGCCCCCCGGCGTCGGGCACGCCGACGACCCCCGCGACGGCCGCGACGAGCCCCGCGCCCGGCACGTCCCCGACAGCGGACCCGACTGCGGACCCCACCGGATCTCCCACGGGGTCCACCGGCCCGACCCCCGCGGTCGAGCCGTTCGGCGCGCCGGTCAGGGAGCCCGTGCCGTTGCCCGCCGGCAGTGGCGAGCCGGCCGTCCTGGCCGCCGCCGGCTCCACCGTCGTCTGCGGCACGTCCAAGGGCGTGGCGCTCGTCTGGGACCTGGCCGCGGCGCCCGCGACCGTCCTCAGACTCGGCGACGGAGGCGCCGCCGCGACCGCCGTGGCCTGCGGCGACGGCAGGGCCGCCACCGGGCACCGCGACGGCGGGACGCGGCTGTGGAACCCGGCGGGCGGCGTCCTCGGCAGGGTGAGCGCGGCCGACCCCGTCATCGCCGTCACCACCGCCGGACGCGGCGTCGCGGTCACCCAGAAGTACGACAGCCTCAAGGACCTGCACAGCGTCGTACGCCTGTGGGACATCGCCACCGGCCGCCAGATCGGCCCCGCCGTCACCGACCACTTCCAGGGCGTCAACGGCCTGGCCTTCGGCCGGCTCGGCGGCGACGACGTGCTCGTCACCGGCGACGGCGGCAACCGCGTCCGGGTACGCCGCCTGTCTGACGGAAAGGTGACACACACCTACAAGACCGGCGAGATCGGCGGCATCGAGCTGCTCGCCTGCGGCGAGCTGGACGGCCGTCCCGTCCTGGTCTCCACCCACCTGGACGCCACCCTGCGCGTCTACGACCTGGCCACCGGCAGGCGCAGGAAGAAGTGGACGTTCAGCCGCCGCAGCCCCGACGACCGGGGGACGTCCTCCCTGGTCGTGGGCGCGCTCGGCGGCAGGCCCGTCGCGGTCGTCGCGCACGCGCCGGGCGGCGGCGAGACGGTCGTCCGCGTCTGGAACCTGGCCGACGGCAAGGTCATCGGGGAGCTGGGCCCGGGGCCGGGCGCCGAGATCCGGGCCTTGGCGCTGGCCGAGCTGGAGGGCCGTCCCGTCGTCGTGGGCGCCGGCGGCGACGCTCTCCTCAGCGCGTGGAGCCTCGGTCCTGCCTGACGCTCATCTGCGTTTAAGAATCGCGGCCTAGGGTTCGGGCTGTGCTGACGGACGAAGCGATGGAACCCGTGCGGACGCGTCCGCGCCGGGTGTGGTGGCGGCGGCTGGCGACGGCGGTCGCGGTGCTCTTCGTGGCGGGGACGGCGGTCCGGCTCGGCGGCCTGGAGTCGGGCTTCCCGCTGGTCCCGCTGGTGTCCTTCACGCCGTACTTCGGGATCGCGGCGCTGCTGATGCTGGGGGTGGCGGCGCTGGCCCGCAGCAGGGCGGCGGTCGCGGTCATGCTGGCGGTGTGCGTGTGCCTGGCCTGGCTGGTGCTCCCGCGCGCCCTGCCCGGCGGGGCGGACGCCGCGACCGGCCGTCCGCTGCGCGTGCTGACCGCCAACCTCAACGGCGGCCGCGGCGACGCCCGCACGATCGTCGACCTGGTGCGCACGCTGGACGTGGACGTGCTGAGCCTCCAGGAGCTGACCTGGTCGGAACGCGACCGGCTGACGGCGGCCGGGCTGGAGACGCTGCTGCCGTACCAGGTCACCAAGCCGGAGACGTGGGGGCCGGTGGGCAGCGGCGTGTACGCGCGCCACCCGCTGACCGAGCGTACGGGCGTGTTCCAGCCGGTCGGGCACCACATGCCGGTCGTGGAGGCGGCGTTGCCCGGCGGTTCGGTGGAGGTGGTGGTCGTGCATCCGGTGGCGCCGGTGCCCTCGACCGTACCGGAGTGGGAGGCGGGGGTCGGGACGCTGCCGCCCGCGTCGTCCACGGGCGCGCCGCGGATCCTGGCCGGGGACTTCAACGCCACGCTGGACCACGCCGTGTTCCGGCGGCTGCTGGGCACCGGCTACACCGACGCGGCGGCGGCCACCGGCAACGGGCTGGTGCCCACCTGGCCGATGCGCCGGATCCCGCCGCTGGTCGCCATCGACCACGTGCTCACGGACGGGCGCACGCGGGCGGTGGACGCGCGGATCCTCGACCTGCCGGGCTCGGACCACCGCGCCCTCTTCGCCGACCTGCGCGTCCAGAGCTGACCCGGCCGAACTCCGGCCCCCGACCCCGGCCGCAGGCGGAGGCAGGGGGCCGGGGCGGTCAGGCGAGCCAGGCCGCCGTGTCGGCGGGGAGGCGGTCGCCGTCCAGGGCGCCGCTGGCCAGCAGGACCGTGTCGTGGGCGGGCAGCGGCACCGGGCCGGGGCCCAGGTTGACCACGCAGGTCAGGCCGGAGTCCCGGGTGAAGGCGAGCACGTCGGGCCCAAGGTCGAGCCAGGTGAGCGTGCCGTCGCCGAGCCGCTCGGCGCGGATGCGCAGCCCGTTCCTGTAGAGGTTGAGCATCGAGCCCAGATCGGCGGTCTGGGCCTCGACGGTGAGCTTGTTCCAGGCGTCCGGCTGCGGCAGCCACGGCGTGGCCGTGCCGAACCCGAACGGCGGCTCGTCGCCCGACCACGGCAGCGGCACCCGGCACCCGTCGCGCCCCTTCACCGTGTGGTTCGAGCGCCGCCACATCGGGTCCTGGCGCAGCTCGTCGGGGATGTCGTCCACCTCCGGCAGGCCCAGCTCCTCGCCCTGGTAGATGTAGATGCCGCCGGGCAGCGCCATGGCCAGCAGCGCCGCCGCACGTGCCCGGCGGTAGCCGAGCTCCAGGTCGGAGGGGGCGCCGTCCCTGCGGTCGCCGTGGTCCCAGGAGGTGTCGGCGCGGCCGTACCGGGTGACGACGCGGGCGACGTCGTGGTTGGACAGCACCCAGGTGGGCGGGGCGCCGAGCGGGGTGTGGGTGGCGAGGGTCTGCTCGATCACCTGGCGCAGGCCGGCGGGCTCCCAGGGGCAGGCCAGGAACGGGAAGTTGAAGACGGTGTGCAGCTCGTCGTGGCGCAGGTAGCGGGCCAGGCGCTCCTGGTCGGGCAGCCACACCTCGCCGACCAGGACGCGGTCGTCGTACTCGTCGTTGATCAGGCGCCAGCTCCGGTAGACGTCGTGGACCTCGTCCAGGTCCTCGTACGAGCCGGTCAGGCCGTCGGGCTTGGTGAGCAGGGCGGCGGAGTCGATGCGGATGCCGTCCACGCCGCGGTCGTACCAGAAGCGCAGCACGTCGTGGAACTCGCGGTGGACGTCCGGGTTGGTCCAGTTGAGGTCGGGCTGCCCGGGGTCGAACAGGTGCAGGTACCACTGGCCGTCGGGCACCTGGGTCCAGGCGGGGCCGCCGAAGATCGACTGCCACTCGCCGGGCTCGTCCCGGAACCAGAACCGGTCGCGCACGGACGGGTCGCGCAGCGCCTCCCGGAACCACTCGCTCGCGGTCGAGCTGTGGTTCGGCACCACGTCGATGATGATCCTGATGTTCAGCTCGTGCGCCTCGGCGATGAACTCCTCCGCCTCGGCCAGGGTGCCGAACACGGGATCGATGTCCCGGTAGTCGGCCACGTCGTACCCGCCGTCGGCCAGCGGCGACGGGTACCAGGGGTTGAGCCAGATCGCGTTCACCCCGAGCGTCGACAGGTACGGCAAACGTGCCCGCAGCCCCGCCAGGTCGCCCACGCCGTCACCGTTGCCGTCGGCGAAGCTGCGCAGGTAGACCTGATAGATCGCGGCTCCCCGCCACCACGTTTCGGACATGCTGAAGACAACTCCTTGCCATAGGTGGAGGCACTCAGCCCTTGAGGCTGCCGGCGGTGAGTCCCGCCATGATGTGCCGCTGGAAGATGAAGAAGACGATGATCGTCGGGATGCTGGCGATCACCAGGCCGCCCATGACCTGGTCCTGCGACACGGCCCCGGCGGTCTGGGCCAGGCCCACGCTGAGCGTCATCTTCTCGCTGTCGCTCATGACGAGCAGCGGCCAGATGAAGTCCTTGAACGAGGTGACGATCGTGAAGATCGACGTCACGCCGAGGATCGGGCGGGAGACCGGCAGCACCACCGACCACAGGATGCGGAACGGGCCGCCGCCGTCGATCTGGGCGGCTTCGAGCAGCTCGCGGGGGATGGAGTCGAAGAACCTCTTGAGCAGGAAGATGTTGAAGCCGTTGGCCGCGGCGGGCAGCCACAGGCCCCACGGGTTGTTCAGCAGGTCCCAGCCGAAGATCGGCACGTCGTGGATGGCGAGATAGGTGGGGATGAGCACGACCATCGGCGGGATCATCAGGGTGGCCAGCATCGCGCCGAGGATGACGTTGCCGAGCGCCGGGCGCAGCTTGGACAGCGCGTACGCGGCGGTGACGTCGACCGCCATGGTGACCAGCCAGCCGCCGCCGGCGTACACGACGGTGTTCCGCAGCAGCGTGCCGATGTCGAACAGCTCCCAGGCCTCCAGGAACTTCCCGAAGTTCAGCTTCTCGGGGAAGAGCGTGGGCGGCACCTGGGCGAATTCCTCGGCCGACTTCAGCGCGCCGGTGATCATCCAGTACATCGGCAGCAGGAAGACGACCGTGAACGTCACGACCGTCGCGACCAGGACCGTCCAGTAGACGCGCCGCCCCCACCGGCTGTTGAGCTGGTGCGGGGAGATGATCGTGCGGAACTGCACCTCGATGCGCCGGGGCGGCCGCCGCCGTGCCCGGCGTCCTGCCGAGGACGGCGCGGCGGGGCGTTGCAGGGTGGCGTTCGACATGGTCAGCTCTTCTCCTCGCGGGTCAGCCGGAGCTGCACGGCGGCGAAGGCGAGCAGGACGACCATGAGCATCATCCCCAGCGCGCCGCCCGCGCCGTAGTTGCTGTAGGTGAACGCCTGCTGGAACATCAGGAAGGCGACGGTGGCGGTGGCGTTCTCGGGGCCGCCGCCCGTCAGCAGGTACGGCTCGATGAAGACCTGCATGGTCGCGACGATCTGCAACATCAGCATGAGCAGCAGGATCAGCCGGGTCTGCGGGATCGTGATGTGCCTGATCCGCTTCCACACGCCGGCGCCGTCGAGCTCGGCGGCCTCGTAGAGGTCGGGCGAGATGTTCTGCAGCGCGGCGAGGTAGATCAGGGTCGCCGAGCCCATGTTCATCCAGGTCGAGACGAGCACCAGGCAGAGCAGCGCGGTGTCGGTGGAGTAGATCCAGTTGAGGCCGGGCAGCGAGAAGAATCCGAGGATCTGGTTGAACAGGCCGACGTCGGGGTCGTAGAACCAGCGGAAGAGCAGCACCGCGACGGCCGGGGGCAGCATGACCGGCAGGTACACCACGAACCGCAGGTAGGCCCGGCAGTGGCGGAGCTCGTTGAGCAGGATCGCCACCGCGAACGGCAGCCCGTAGCCGAGCACCAGCGCGAGGACGGTGAAGGTGAGCGTGTTCAGCCACGCGGGCCCGAAGGCGGGGTCGGCGAAGGCGGTCCTGAAGTTCTCCAGGCCGACCCACTCGGGCTCGTTGACCAGGTCGGTCTTCTGGAAGCCGAGGATGAACTCCTGGACGATGGGATACCAGGAGAACAGTACGAAGCAGAACAGCGCCCCGACCATGAACCCGTAGGCCGTCAGGTTCCTCCGCAACGCCCGGCGCAGCGGCGAGGGCGGCCTCGGCCGTCGCGCGGTTCCGGCGGTGGCAATGCTCATGGGGTGTCTCCGATCACCGACTCGACGTACCGGGGCGCCGGCGGACGCGGCGCCCCGGTCTCACGTTCCGCTCAGCCCTTGCTGGCCAGCATGGCGTTCGCCTTGGTCTCGGCGTCCGCGAGGAGCTGGTCGACGTCGGCGTCCTCGCGGCTCAGCACGGCCGACATGGCCACGTCGAGGATGGCGTAGAGCTCCTGGGCGTGCGGCGGCTCCATCTTGGGCGGGATGGTGGCCGAGGCGTCCACGTACGGCTGGTAGTTCTCCACCGGCAGGGTGGCGCTGGCCTTGCGGCCGTCCTGGATGGCCTTGCCGGTGGGCGAGGCGCCGTAGACGTCGTTGTCCGGCACGCCGACCGGGTTGCCGAGCGCCTTGCCGCGGGCGAAGTCGAAGCGGCCCTTGTCGACGGTGTTGAACCGGAAGTCCACCCAGGCCAGACCGGCCTTGACCTGCTCGGGCGTGGCCTTGGGGTTGACGAAGAACGCCTCGCCGCCGCTCAGTGACGCCTTGGCCTCGGGGAAGCCGGTGATGCCGTAGTCGGTGGAGGCGCCCTTGAACTTGTTGACCACGTCGGTGACGACGTCGGGGGCGCCGAGCATCATGCCGACCTTGCCCGAGCCCATGGCCTGCATGAGGGGCTCCCAGGCGTTGAACAGCTTGGCGCCGGTGCTCTTGTCCACCCAGCGCAGGTCCTTCAGGAACTGCAGCACGGCCTTGCCCTCGGGCGAGTTGAACGCGGCGGTCTTGCCGTCGGCCGAGACCATGTCGCCGCCGCGGCCGTACAGGGCCTGGTTGAAGTGCCAGCCGCCGGTGTTGCCGCCGGAGTACTCGCCGTAGCCGATGACGCCGCCGCCGAGCGCGGCGATCTTCTTGGCCGCCTCGCGGACCTCGTCCCAGGTCTTGGGCGGGGTGTTGGGGTCGAGCCCGGCCTTCGTGAACAGCGCCCGGTTGTAGACCAGGCCGACGCTGTAGTGCACATTGGGGACGCCGTAGACCTTGCCGTCCTTGGTGACCAGGTCGCGGACGTCCTGGCGCAGGTCGTTCCAGTTCTTGATCTCACCGGTGTACTGCGTGATGTCGAGGCCCTGGCCCTTGCCGATCACGTCGGCGTAGTTGGTGACCGGCACCACGAACACGGTCTCCATCTGGCCGCCGGCCATCTTCGGCCCGAAGGTCTTGGGATCGAAGCAGGGCTGCTGGTCGGTGCTCTTGACCGTCACGCCGGGGTGGGCCTGCTGGAACGCGGCCACGTCGTCGTCCCAGGCCTGACGCTCCTTGGGCGCGGACTTCGCGGGCTGGCAGGCGACGGTGATGTTCACCTGCGCGGCACCTGAGGCGCTGTTCTGTGCCTGGGGCTTGGTGTCGTCGTCACTGCCGCAGGCCGCGGCGCTCATGCTCAGGCCTGCCGCCAGGAGCAGCCCCACAGTCCTGCGATAGTCCGATCTCTTCATCGATCTGACCCTTCCGAAGCTTGACGAAGCCGGGGGACGGTGAGGCGCCCCGCTGTGCGCTCACAATGGCAGATCGCTCAGATGTCCGCAATGTTTCGACATGGGATTGCAAGATAACGACTAGGTCACTGGAAGCCGCCTTCAGAGGGGGTCGCGCACCCGTCCCGTCGAGGCTCTGACCACCAGCTCCGGGTCGAACAGCAGCTCGTCGGCGGGCACCACGTGCTTGTCGATCTGCGCGATGAGCAGGTCGACGGCCGCCCGGCCCATGGCGTCGATCGGCTGGCGGACGGTGGTCAGCGGCGGGTCGGTGCAGTTCATCAGGGCCGAGTCGTCGAACCCGACCACCGAGACGTGCTCCGGCACCGACAGGCCGGCCCGGCGCACGGCCCGCACCGCGCCGAGCGCGAGCACGTCGCTGGCGCACACGATGCCGGTCACGCCCTTGGCGACCAGCCGGGCGGCGGCCGCGTGGCCGCCCTCCAGCGAGTACATGCTGTGCTCGACCAGCGCGGGATCGACCTGGTCGGCCACGGCGGCGAGCTTGCGCCGGGACGGCATGTGGTCGCGCGGCCCGAGCACCAGGCCCACCCGCTCGTGGCCCAGGCTGCGCAGATGGCCGAGGGCGATCTCGGCGGCCACCACGTCGTCGGCCGACACCTGCGGGAACCCCAGGTGCTCGACCGCGGCGTTGACCAGGACGGTGGGCAACCCGCGCTCGGAGAGCAGCTCGTAGTGCCCGTGGGAGGCGTCGGCCTGGGCGTAGTGCCCGCCGGCGAAGACGACGCCGGAGACCTGCTGCGAGAGCAGGAGGCTCACGTAGTCGGCCTCGCTGACCCCGCCGACCGTGCGCGTGCACAACACGGAGGTGAAGCCCTGCTGGGCCAGGGCGCCGCCGACGACCTCGGCGAACGCGGGGAAGATCGGGTTCTGCAGCTCGGGGAGCACCAGGCCGACCAGCCGGGCGCGGTCGCCGCGCAGGCGGGTCGGGCGCTCGTACCCGAGGACGTCGAGCGCCGTGAGCACGGCCTCCCTGGTGGCCTCCGACACGCCGGGCTTGCCGTTGAGCACCCGGCTCACGGTCGCCTCACTCATGCCGACCTTCTTGGCCACGTCTCCGAGTCGTCGGGTCATGCGCAAACTATACGACCAAATCCGCAAACACTTGCAACAGCTTGCGCCCTGCCTTGCAGCCACTGTCCACGAGAACCGCGAGTCGTGCAGGGCTCTTGAGCTGGCTCCTTCAAGACAGGCGGGATGCCAACCCACAGTCGATTATTTGCGAAATGAAGTAGAAACATTGCGTATTTCTATTGGTCAACTTAAGGTGCGGGCAACCCTCCCAGCCTGACGAGAGGTGACACCCCCCATGAAGCGCAAGCCTTCCCTCTTACGACCGCTCGCGGCGGCCGTGGCGGTCGCCCTGGCGATGATCGGCTGGACGGCCCTTCCGGCCGCGGCCGCGGGCCCGAACCTGGCGGCCGGGAAGCCCGTCACGGTCAGCAGCAGCACCGACGTGTACGGCGGCGGCAACGCCACCGACGGCAACCAGGCCACCTACTGGGAGAGCGCCAACAACGCCTTCCCCCAGTGGATCCAGGTGGACCTCGGCTCGGCCGTCAGCGTGAACCAGCTGGTCCTGAAGCTGCCCTCCACGTGGGAGTCCAGGACGCAGACGCTGACGGTGCAGGGCGGCACCGACAACCCGCCGACCACCACCCTCTCGGCCTCGGCCGTCCGCACGTTCGCCCCGGCGGCGACGATCACCTTCACCGCGGCGACCGTCCGGTACGTCCGGGTGACGGTCACCGCCAACACCGGCTGGCCCGCCGCCCAGGTCTCGGAATTCGAGGTGTACGGCCCCGGCTCGGGCGACACCCAGGCCCCGGCCGCGCCCGGCAACCTGGCCTACACCGAGCCCTCCAGTGGCCAGATCAAGCTGACCTGGACCGCCGCCACCGACGACGTGGGCGTGACCGGCTACGACGTCTACGCCAACAACGCGCTGCGCGCCAGCGTCGCCGGGAACGTGCTGACCTACACCGACAACCAGCCCGGCACGCTCACCGTCTCCTACCACGTCAGGGCCAGGGACGCGGCGGGCAACCAGTCGCCGCCGAGCAACACCGTCACCCGGACCGGCAGCGGCGGGGGCGGCTCCAACCTGGCCGCCGGCAAGCCGATCACCGCCTCCTCCTACGTGCACACCTACGTCGCCGCCAACGCCGACGACAACAGCGTGACGACGTACTGGGAGGGCGCGGGCGGCAGCTACCCGAACACGCTCACCGTGCAGCTCGGCGCGAACGCCGACGTGTCCTCGGTCGTGGTCAGGCTCGACCCGGCGGCCGTGTGGAGCACCCGTACCCAGACCTTCCAGGTGCTCGGCCGGGAGCAGGGGGCCTCGGGGTTCACGAACCTGGTCTCCTCGGCGTCGTACACGTTCGACCCGGCCTCGGGGAACACGGTGACGGTCCCGGTCAGCGCGCGGGTGGCCGACGTGCGGCTGTCGTTCACGGCCAACACCGGGGCCCCGGCGGGGCAGGTGGCCGAGCTCCAGGTGATCGGCGTGCCCGCGCCGAACCCTGACCTGACCGTGACCTCGCTGTCCTGGACGCCGCAGGCGCCGGTGGAGACCGACGCCGTCACGCTGTCGGCCGTGGTGAGGAACGCCGGCAACGCGCCGTCGGCCGCGACCGACGTCGCCTTCTCCCTCGGCGCCGCCAAGGTCGCCACCGCGAACGTGGGCGCGCTGGCCGCCGGCGCCTCCGCGACCGTGACCGCGAACATCGGCGCCCGGGACGCCGGCAACTACCCGGTCACCGCCAAGGCCGACGACGCCGGGACCGTCATCGAGCAGAACGAGTCCAACAACTCCCTCACCGGCCCGTCCCCGCTGGTGGTCAAACCGGTGGACACCTCCGACCTGGTCGCCTCGCCGGTCTCCTGGACGCCGGGCAACCCGGCCGGCGGCAGCACGGTCACGTTCTCGGTCGCGATCAAGAACCAGGGCACGGTCGCCTCGGCGGCGGGCGCGCACGGCGTCACGCTGACCGTCGCGAACGAGGCGGGCACGGTCGTCAGGACCCTCACCGGCTCCCACAGCGGCGCGATCGCCGCCGGCGCCACCACCGCGCCCGTCACCCTGGGCACCTGGACGGCCGCCAACGGCAGGTACACGGTGAAGACCGTCATCGCGAACGACGCCAACGAGCTGCCGGTCAAGCAGGCCAACAACACCAGCACCCAGCAGCTCTTCGTGGGCCGCGGCGCGAACATGCCGTACGACACCTACGAGGCCGAGGACGGCGTGACCGGCGGCGGCGCGCAGGTCGTCGGCCCGAGCAGGGACGTCGGCACGGTGGCCGGCGAGGCGTCGGGCCGCCGCGCGGTGACGCTGAACCAGAACGGCTCCTACGTCGAGTGGACCACCAAGGCCGACACCAACACCCTGGTCACCCGCTTCTCCATCCCGGACGCCCCGGGCGGCGGCGGGACGAACTCGACCCTGAACATCTACGTCGACGGCGCCTTCCACAAGGCCATCGACCTGACCTCGAAGTACGCCTGGCTGTACGGCGCGGAGGCGAGCCCCGGCAACTCGCCCGGCGCCGGCCCGGCCCGGCACATCTACGACGAGGCCAACGTCATGCTGAACACCACCGTCCCCAAGGGCAGCAGGATCAGGCTGCAGAAGGACCCGGCCAACACCACGACCTACGCCATCGACTTCGTCAGCCTGGAGCAGGTCTCCCCGGCCGCGAACCCCGACCCCGCGCACTACGCCGTACCGGCCGGGTTCTCCCAGCAGGACGTGCAGAACGCCCTGGACAAGGCGCGCCAGGACAGCAACCTGACCGGCGTCTACCTGCCCGCCGGCACGTACCAGACGACGGGCAAGTTCCAGGTGTACGGCAAGGCCGTCAAGGTGGTCGGCGCGGGCCCCTGGTACACCAGGTTCGTCTCGCCGTCCGGCCAGGACGGCACCGACGTCGGCTGGCGCACCGAGGCGTCGTCGAACGGCTCGACGTTCGCCGGGTTCGCCCACTTCGGCAACTACACCTCGCGCATCGACGGCCCCGGCAAGATCTTCGACCTGTCGAAGGTCTCGAACATGACGATCGACAACATCTGGGTCGAGCACCAGATCTGCATGTTCTGGGGCACGAACGTCGACCACGTCACGATCAGGAACTCGCGGATCAGGAACACCTTCGCCGACGGCGCGAACTTCACCAACGGCAGCACGAACAACCTGATCACCAACGTCGAGACCCGCGCCACCGGCGACGACAGCTTCGCGCTGTTCGCGGCGATCGACAACGTCAACGCCGACCAGTCGGGCAACGTCTTCGAGAACATCAGCTCGCTGCTGACCTGGCGGGCCGCGGGCGTCGCGGTGTACGGCGGCCAGAACAACGTCGTGCGCAACGCCTACATCGCCGACACCCTGGTCTACTCGGGCATCACGATCAGCTCGCTCGACTTCGGCATCCCGATGCGGGACTTCGGGCCGGGCCAGACGAAGTTCGAGAACATCTCGCTCGTGCGCTCCGGCGGGCACTTCTGGGGACAGCAGACGTTCCCGGCGCTGTGGATCTTCTCCTCGTCCAAGAAGTTCACCGCGATCCGGGTGACCGACGTGGACATCGTGGACCCGACCTACAGCGGGATCATGTTCCAGACCGGCTACTCCAGCCCGAGCACGCCGCTGAACCCGGTCACCGACACGGTGTTCACGAACGTGTCGATCTCGGGGGCGCGCAGGAGCGGTGACGCCTTCGACGCCAAGTCCGGCTTCGGCATCTGGGTGAACGAGCTGCCCGAGCCCGGCCAGGGCCCGGCGATCGGGTCGGCCACGTTCAACGGTCTGCGGCTGAGCGGCAACGCCACCGACATCCGCAACACGACGAGCACGTTCACGCTCAACGTGAACTGAGCCCGTCCCGACGTGTCGTCCGGGTCCGCGGGGGCCCGGACGACACGTCCGCGATATGACCAAAGTGGTATGGAAGCCGCGTGGACAACTTTAAAGTTTCTTTACATAATCCGATGAACCCGCTGGTCGCGGGCCCGCGCTCGGGCGACGAAAGGGTTGTCCACCATGAAGCGAACGCGCCGTCTCCTCGTCGTGCTGCTGGCCTCCGTCCTGGCGGCACTGGGCGTCCTCGTCGTCCAGACCTCTGCCCAGGCAGCCAACCTCCTCACCAACCCGGACTTCGAGACCGGGTCCCTGTCGCCGTGGTCGTGCACCGGCGGGCTGGGGTCCGTGGTCTCCACCCCGGTCCACTCCGGCACCAAGGCGCTGGCCGCGGCGGCCAGCGGGTCCGACACCGCGCAGTGCACCCAGTCGGTGTCGGTGCGGCCGAGCACGACGTACACGCTGAGCGCCTGGGTGCGCGGCAGCTACGTCTACCTCGGCGTCACCGGCGGCTCCTCCTCGTGGACCTCGTCGGCGACGGCGTACACGCAGCTCAGCGTGTCGTTCACGACGACGGCGAACCAGAGCACCGCCGTCATCTTCCTGCACGGCTGGTACGGGCAGGGCACCTACTACGCCGACGACGTCAACTTCGACGGCCCCGGCGGCACCGCCACCCCCACAGTCACCCCCACAGTCACCCCGACCGTGACGCCGACCGTCACGCCCACGGTCACCCCGACCGTGACCCCCACCGTGACGCCCACCGACACCACCTGCCCGACCAAGCCGCGCCCGGCCGGCAAGGTGATCCAGGGCTACTGGGAGAACTGGGACGGCGCCATCAACGGCGTGCACCCGCCGCTCGGCTGGATCCCGATCACCGACCCGCGCATCAAGCAGCACGGCTACAACGTGATCAACGCCGCGTTCCCCGTCATCCGCTCCGACGGCACCGTGCTGTGGGAGGACGGCATGGACGCCACCGTCAAGGTCGCCACCCCGGCCGAGATGTGCCAGGCCAAGGCCGCGGGCGCGACGATCCTCATGTCCATCGGCGGCGCGGCGGCCGGCATCGACCTCGGCTCCAGCGCCGTCGCCGACCGCTTCGTGGCGACCGTCGTGCCGATCCTGAAGAAGTACAACTTCGACGGTATCGACATCGACATCGAGACCGGCCTGACCGGCGGCGGGAGCATCACCCAGCTCTCGGCCTCGCAGTCGAACCTCATCCGGATCATCGACGGCGTGCTCGCCCAGATGCCGGCCGGGTTCGGCCTGACCATGGCGCCGGAGACGGCGTACGTGACGGGCGGCAGCGTGACGTACGGGTCCATCTGGGGCGCGTACCTGCCGATCATCAAGAAGTACGCCGACAACGGCCGCCTGTGGTGGCTGAACATGCAGTACTACAACGGCAGCATGTACGGCTGCTCCGGCGACTCCTACTCCGCCGGCACCGTGCAGGGCTTCACCGTGCAGACCACCTGCCTGAACAACGGCCTGACCATCCAGGGCACGACGATCACCGTCCCCTACGACAAGCAGGTTCCCGGCCTGCCCGCGCAGCCGGGAGCCGGCGGCGGGTACATGGCGCCCTCGCTGGTGTCGCAGGGCTGGAACGCCTTCAACGGCCAGCTCAAGGGCCTGATGACCTGGTCGATCAACTGGGACGGCTCGAAGGGCTGGACGTTCGGGGACAACGTCAGAGGTCTGCAGGGTCGCTAGGGACAGGACGCGGCGGCCTCCCGGCGCGCCAGGGGCGCCGGGAGCGCCGCCGCGTCCGCAAGGTAACGCCAGGTAACGCTTGGCTGTGAATCCGTCCCACTGGTTTGCCGCGTTTGCGGGTGCATGGAAGCCTCTAGGCAAAAAGCGCCGA
This sequence comes from Nonomuraea sp. NPDC047529, assembly GCF_040642995.1. NCBI lineage: Bacteria > Bacillati > Actinomycetota > Actinomycetes > Streptosporangiales > Streptosporangiaceae > Nonomuraea > Nonomuraea sp. NPDC047529. The sequence goes on from NZ_JBEYTJ010000002.1 coordinate 13,991, forward strand.
GGACCAGGTGGGGATTCAGGTGTCAAGAGTTAGCGGGGGGACGGTGTCGCGGCGTTCCGGCCGGTTGACCGCCTGCGTGATGGGGTTCGCCGCCCTGGCCGTGCTGGCCGCCGGATGCTCCCTCGGCGCCACCGCCGGCCAGGAGACCACCGGCGCCCAGCCGCCGCAGGCGTCCACGCCCGCCGCCACCGCGAAGGCCCAGAAGCCGCCGCCCGTGGAAGCCGACTGGCCGCGCTGGGGGCTGACCCACACCGGCGTCAGCGCCAACAACATCACCCCGCGCCTGGAACAGGACGTCGCCCGCGCGCTGTCCGAGACGCCGATGCTGCAGAACCAGCACATCATGGGCTTCGGCGCGCTCAACCCCGAGCCGCGCCGGGGCGACTACTTCTGGGAGGACCTCGACAGCCGGACGAACTTCATGCGGGAGTCCGGCGGCACCGGGATCATCACGCTGTGCTGCGCCCCCGACTGGATGAAGGGCGGCCCCGAGGGCCCGACCGAGGAGTCGGCCTGGCAGGAGCACCTGGAGGACGCGCCGTACCCGGAGTACTTCGACGAGTTCGCCAAGCTGGCGGCGACCGTGGCCGAGCGGTACCGGGACGTGAAGTACTTCATGGTCTGGAACGAGTTCAAGGGCTTCTGGCGTGACCACAAGAAGCCCGCGGACTACAAGGGCTACACCCAGCTGTACAACAAGGTGTACGACGCGGTGAAGGCGGTCCGTCCCGACGCCAAGGTCGGCGGCCCGTACCTGGGCTTCGACAGCGACAGCAAGGGCGACACCGAGCTGCGCGGCCCGTGGGGGGCGGTCAACCAGCACGCCCTCGACGCCTTCGAGTACTGGTTCAAGAACAAGAAGGGCGCCGACTTCGTCGTCGTGGACGGCGCCTCCCCCACCGAGACCCACGAACTGCTGCCGGACGCGTTCGGCGCTCTGGCCAAGTTCAGCGCGATCACCAAGTGGCTGCGCGAGAAGACCGGCGACCTGCCGGTGTGGTGGTCGGAGTGGTACTTCGTGCCCGAGGACGGCACCGTCTGGGACGAGCCCATGCGGCTGGCCGTGCAGGCCGCCTCGATGATGGAGTTCGCCAAGAGCGGCGCCAGCACGGCCCTGTACTGGAACCCGCAGGCCAAGGACGGCGAGTGCAGGGCCTGCATGTGGGAGCCGCGCACGGGCGCGCTGATGCCGACGGGCAAGCTGGTGAGCGACTTCACCCGGTGGTTCCCGGCGGGCGCGCAGATCGACCCGGTCACCTCCTCCGACCCGCGGGTGCGGGTGCTGGCCCAGCCGCAGCGGCTGCTCGCGGTCAACACGGTCGACAAGCAGGTCACCACGACGGTGGACGGCAAGGAGCTGACGCTCAAGCCGTACGAGATCAAGTGGAGCGACCGCTAGCTGTTCTGCCCCGTGCGGTGATCATACGGGCGTGATGGCGGTCCGGTATGACGGCCGCCATTGATCCGGCTGACTCGCCTTGACACGATGCGCAAGATTCCGAGTAAATCTGCTGAGGGAACTTGCGCATGTTGAAGCTCCGGCCAGGGCTGAGCGCGCTCGTCGTGATCGCGACGCTCGGCCTGACCACCCCGCCCTCGACGGCGGCCCCGCTCGGCGCGCCGGCCTGCGCGCCCGACACGACCGTCACCACCGACTCGGGCCAGGTGTGCGGGATCGCGGGCGAGGGCCTGCGCTCCTGGCTCGGCATCCCGTACGCCGCGCCGCCCGTCGGCGACCTGCGCTGGACGCCCGCGCGCCGGCCCACACCGTGGCCCGGCGTGCTCTCCGGCACCGGGCGGGGCAGCCCGTGCCCGCAGGCGGAGCTGCTCGGCTCCCCCTCCGAGGACGAGGACTGCCTCAAGCTCAACGTCGCCGCCCCCGCCGGGGCGCGGAAGCTGCCCGTCATGGTGGAGTTCCACGGCGGCGGCTTCCGGTACGGCTCCCCGTCCGACGGCTCCTACCTGGCCAGGGCCGGGAACGTGGTGCACGTCGGCGTGGGCTACCGGCTGGGCATTTTCGGATTCCTGTCACACCGGGCGTTCGGCCCGAACGCCGGCAACTACGCCCTGTCCGACCAGCAGGAGGCACTGCGCTGGGTCCGGCGCAACATCGCCCGCTTCGGCGGCGACCCCGCCAACGTGACGATCTTCGGGGCCAGCGCCGGCGGGTCCAGCGTCTGCGCGCACACGGCGTCGCCGACCGCCAAGGGCCTGTTCGAGAAGGGGATCGTGCAGAGCGGTGAGTACAACTCGCTGCTCGGCGCGAACACCTTCTGGCAGCCGCAGGACTGCAAGGCCGAGCTGCCCACGCAGGCCGAGGCGCAGGCCCAGGGCGCCAGGTTCGCCACCGCGCTCGGCTGCGAGCAGGCCGCCGACCCGGGCGCGTGCCTGCGGGCCGAGCCGGTCAAGGCGCTGCTCGACCAGTCCTCCGACGGGCTCGGCCCGGACCGCGGGACGATCGCGCCCATCGTGGACGGCCGCATCCTGACCATGTCGCCGTCGCGGGCGTTCGCCAAGGGCAGGGTGAACAGCGTCTCGCTCATGCACGGCGTGGGCCGCGACGAGGTCCAGCTCCCGTCCGCCGACACCCCGGCCGAGTACGAGACCCTGGTCCGCCGGCAGTACGGCGCCCTCGCTCCCGAGGTTCTCGCCCGCTACCCGCTGGCCAGGTTCCCCGCGCCCGCGGCGTTCATCGCGTACCGGACGATCGTGGCCGACAGCAACTCGGTCTGCCCGGCGCTGCTGAACGACGAACGGCTGGCCGCGCACCTCCCGGTGTACGCCTTCCAGGTGGACAACACCGACGCGCCCCCGCTGTTCTTCCTCGACCAGACCAAGCCGAACGGCGCCTTCCACATCAGCGAGATGCCCTTCCTGTACTCCGACGTCAAAGACCTGGACGCCAACCAGCGCTCCTTCGGCGCCCAGCTCGTCGCCCAGTGGACGGGCTTCGCCCGCACCGGCGACCCGACCGCGGAGGGGACCCCGCTCTGGCCCCGTTACACCCGCGCCGACCCCGCCGTCATGTCCCTGGCCCCGGCCGGTGACAGCCAGCTGACGCGGGAGATCGCCAGGCAGCACCAGTGCGCGTTCTGGAACAAGGAGGCGACGTCATGATCCGGCTGTTGACCGCGCTCTGCCTCGCGCTGTTGCAGGGGCCCGCCCCCGCGCAGGCGGCGGCCGGGGGCGACTGGCCCATGTGGCAGCAGAGCCCGCTGGGCTGGCGGCACAACGCGGCCGAGCGGGCGATCAACCCGCGCACGGTCGGCGGCCTCGCGCTGAAGTGGGCCTTCGCCTACCCCAAGGAGGCCGGCACGCCGCGCAGCCAGCCCGCCGTCGTGGGCGACACCGTGTACTTCGGCTCCCCCGAAGGCAAGCTGTACGCCAGGGACGCCGCCACCGGCGCCGCCCGCTGGGAGTTCGACCTGACGACCGTCGGCACCGGCCGCACCCAGGTCCAGGACGGCCCGGCCGTGGCCAGGGGCAAGGTGTACTTCGGCGACGTGCGCGGCTGGTTCTACGCCGTCGACCAGCGCACCGGCCGCCTGGCCTGGGCCCGCAGGCTCGACGACACCGTCACGGCGATCGTGACCAGCTCGCCCCTGGTCTTCGGCGACCGGGTCTACGTCGGCGTCTCCAGCGGCGAGAACATCATCGGCAAGGAGCACGCCTGCTGCACCTTCCGCGGCCACCTCGACGCCATGGACGCCGACACCGGCCGCCCGATCTGGCGCTTCAACACCGTGCCGAAGGCGCGCCAGGACGGCACCTGGCCCAACGGCGTCCCCCGGTACGCCCCCTCGGGCGGCGGCGTGTGGGGCTCCCCCGCCCTCGACCCGCTCACCCGCACCCTGTACGTCGGCACCGGCCAGAACTACACCGGCAGCGCCGGCCACTACGACTCGGTGCTGGCGCTGGACATCGACACCGGCCGGCCGCGCTGGACCCGGCGGATGACCGACGTGGACACCTGGCGGCTGGAGTGCTCGCTGCCCACCCCCGAGGACCGCGAGTACTGCCCCAACTTCCCCGACGGCACCGCGCTCGACTTCGACCTCGGATCCGCGCCCAACGTCTTCAGGACCGGCGGGCGCACCCTGGTCGGGATCGGGCAGAAGGCGGGCGTCTACCACGTGCTCGACGCCCGTACCGGGAAGGTCGTCTGGCAGCGGCAACTGTCGAAGCCGATGCCCGGCGGCGGCCTGTCCGGCGTCCAGTGGGGCACCTCCTTCGACGGGGAACGCCTGTACGTCGCCACGTACATGGCCCGGCCCGGCACCCTGTTCGCCCTCGACCCGGCGACCGGGCATCTGCTGTGGGAGACGCCCAACCCGGCCGACGGCTGCGCCACCGGCGGCGCGGCCCAGTATCCGCAGGTCTGCCAGCTCGGCCACACCCCGGCCGTCTCCAGCACGCCCGGCCTGGTGTGGGAGGGCAGCATGGACGGCAAGATGCGGGCCTACTCGGCGCGCACCGGCGAGGTGGTGTGGGCCTACGACACCATGCAGGAGGTGCAGGGCGTCAACGGGCTGACCGGGCGCGGCGGGGCCGTCTCGGGCGGCGGCGGGGCCGTGGTGTCGCACGGCATGCTGTACGTCCAGTCCGGGTACTCCTTCACGCCGTACCCGAACCCGTACGGGTCGGTGTTCCTGGCCTTCAGCCTTCCGTAGGGCAGCCTTCCGTAGGGCCCGCCGGGGCGGTCGAGCCGCGTACCACCAGCTCGGTCGCCAGCTCCACGTGGTGGGAGTCGATCCGCTCGCCGGCCGCCAGCCGCAGCGCGGTGCGCAGGGCCGCCCGGCCCATCTCGCGCAGCGGCTGGCGCACGGTGGTCAGCTGCGGCGAGGCCATCCGCGCGATCTGGGTGTCGTCGAAGCCGACGATGCTCAGGTCCTCCGGGATGCGCAGGCCGCGCGACCTGGCGGCCTCCATGACCCCGAGCGCGATCTCGTCGCAGCCGGCGAAGATCGCGGTCGGGGGCCGCGGCAGGTCGAGCACGCTCGCGCCGTTGACCAGGCCGTCCTGGTAGTGGAAGTGGGCGGTGCGGACGTAGCCGGGGGGCTCGGGCGCGCCGGCCGCCTCCAGCGCCGCGCGGTAGCCGTGCAGGCGGGCCTGGTTGCAGGCCGAGGTCGGCGGGCCGCCGATGTAGGCGATGCGGCGGTGGCCGAGGGAGAGCAGGTGCTGGGTCGCGGTCAGGCCGCCGGCGAAGTTCGTCGAGCCGACGCTGGTCACGCTGGTGGTCGGCAGGTTGAGCGGGTCGATCACGACCAGCGGCAGCCGGGCCCGCGACAGCGCCCCGAGCTGCGCGCCGGTCAGCTCGCTGGTCACCACGATGAGCGCCCGCCGCCCGGCGGCGACCAGGTCGCGCGCCCAGCCGCCGGTGCGCTGGTGGCTCTTCCTGATGCTGACGACGACCGACGTCTCCAGCTCGTCGCCGGCCTCGATCGCGCCGTGGATGATCTCGGTGGAGTAGGCGTTGAGGTCGTCGTCGAACTGCACCTCGACCGTGGCGGGGCCGCCCGCCTCGCCGCGGCGCGGCGTGGCGGGCACGTAGTCGTGCTGCTGGAGCAGCGACTCCACCAGCGAACGGGTCGCCGGGGCCACGTCGCTGCGGCCGTTGAGCACCTTGGAGACGGTGGCGACGGACACGCCGGCCGAGGCCGCGACGGTGGCCAGCGTGGCGCGCCTAGGAGCCGGCATCTGTTCCTCCTCGGATCTCCACGGGGGTGACCAGCCGCCTGCCGGCGCCGACCGGCCGCGCCGGCCCGGTCAGCCGGACCACGCCGCGGCACGGCAGGTCGGCGGCGGACGTGCCGACGAGCACCTCGACGTCTCCAGGCTCCACGACGCGCCGCAGGTCACGCCCGGTGAAGGCGGTCCTGTCGGTGTGCACGAGGAAGGAGACCCGGCTGCTCGCGCCCGGTTCGAGGCGGACCCTGGCGAAGCCGGTGAGCTGCTTCACCGGCCTGGTGACCTGGGCGATGACGTCGTGCAGGTAGAGCTGCACGACCTCGTCGCCGGCCCGGTCGCCGGTGTTGGCGACGGTGACCGAGACGGTGAACTCGCCGTCGGCCGGCACCTCGTCGGCGCTGAGGCGCAGGTCGCCCACCTCGAAGGAGGTGTAGGAGCGGCCGTGCCCGAAGGGGAACAGCGGGGTGGGATCGAGGTTGCTGATGCCCTTGCTGTCGGCTCCGAGCGGGGGCTGCAGGTAGGTGCCCGGCTGCCCGCCAGGATGGCGGGGTATCTGCACGGGAAGCTTGCCTCCAGGCTGGACACGACCGGTCAGTATACCGGCGATCGCCCCGCCGCCCTCCTCCCCGGGCATGAACGCCTGGACCAGCCCGGCGGCTCCGGCGTGCACCTCGCCCAGCGCGTACGGACGGCCGGAGACGACCACCACGACGACCGGCGTGCCGGTCGCGAACAGCTCGGCCAGCAGGTCGGCCTGGAGGCCGGGCAGCCGCAGGTCCTCGGCGTCGCAGCCCTCGCCCGACGTGCCCTGGCCGAACAGGCCGGCCAGGTCGCCCACGACGGCCACGCACAGGTCGGCCTCGCGGGCGGCGGCCGTCGCCGCGGCGAAGCCGGACCGGTCGCCGCCCTGCACCGCGCACCCCGGCTCGTAGGTGATCTCGGCGCCGGGCAGCTCGGCGCGCAGCGCGTCGAGCACGGTCGGGGCCTCGACGCCGAGCCCGAGCCCGGGGTGGCGGGGCAGCACGTGGTTGGGGAAGGCGTAGCAGCCCATGAACGTGCGCGGGTCGTCGGCGCACGGGCCGACGACGGCGACCCGGCCGAGGCCGGCCCGCAGCGGCAGCGCGGTCCCGGCGTCGAGCAGCACGATCGAGCGTTCGGCCAGCTCGCGGGCCAGGGCGCGGTTGGCGGCCGAGTCCAGTTCGGCGTTCTCCGCGCCGGCGACCGAGCCCTCCGGCGTCCAGCCGGGGTCGAGCAGGCCGAGCTGCACCTTCTGGGTGAGCAGCCGGCGCGCTGCGCGGTCGACCAGCGACTCGGGAAGCTCGCCCCGGCGCACCCGCTCGACCAGGCCGGCGCCGAAGCCGAGGGTGTCGGGCAGCTCGACGTCCACGCCCGCGGCGAGCGCCTGCGCCCCCGCGTCGCCGGGGTCGGCGGCCACCTGGTGCATGGTCGCCAGGAACGGGACCGCCCAGTAGTCGGACACGACGGTGCCGGTGAAGCCCCACTCCTCGCGCAGCAGCTCGGTCAGCAGCCAGGAGTCGACGGCGGCGGGCACGCCGTCCACGTCGGAGTAGGAGTTCATCACCGAACGGGCGCCGCCCAGGGTGACGGCCGCCTCGAACGGCGGCAGGATCATGTCCATCAGCTCGCGGCGGCCCATCGGCACCGGGCCGTGGTTGCGGGCGGCCCGTGAGGCCGAGTACCCGGCGAAGTGCTTGAGCGTGGCGATCACGCCGGCCTTCTCCAGGCCGCGCACGTACGCCGCGCCGAGCATCGAGACGAGGTACGGGTCCTCGCCCATCGTCTCCTCGACCCGGCCCCACCGGTAGTCGCGCACCACGTCGAGCACCGGGGACAGGCCCTGGTGCACGCCCACGGCGCGCATGTCCCGCCCGATGGCCGCGGCCATGCGCTCGACCAGGTCCGGGTCGAAGGTGGCGGCCCACGCGATGGCCGCCGGGTAGACGGTGGCGCCATAGGTGGTGAAACCGGTCAGGCATTCCTCGTGCACGACGGCCGGGATGCCGAGCCTGGACAGGCCGACGACCTCGCGTTGCAGGCGCACCACCTCGGCGGCGCCCTCGGCCACCGTCACCGGGACGCTGCCGAACACGCGGGTCAGGTGGCCGAGCCCGTGCCGCGCGGCCTCTCCCAAGGGGACGGTGCCCGAGGCGGCGAAAACGTCCTGCATCGGGGCCACGTTGTGGGTGCCGGTGGCGTCCGGGTCGGGGACGGGGGGCTCCTCCCCGTGCGCCATGTCGTTGCCCACCCACCGGCTGCCGAGCTGGGCGACCTTCTCCTCCAGCGTCAGCTCCTGAAGGAGGGCCTCGACCCGCTCGGCCACGGGAAGCGCCGGGTCCAGCCACGGACCGAGGACCCGATCCGCCGGGGTCCGATCTAGAGCCGTCATGAACTGCACTCCTTCAAGAGTTTCTGCCGCAAATTTTCGAAATGTTTCGGGGCCATGCCCGCCACCTGCACAATGCCGCAAAGCTGATGGAATGGCCAGCTAGTTGCCCGCGCGACAGTACTACACGGGCCCGGCGCCCGCCCAGAGCCGGTTTCCCCGGTAAGGGTCTTGACACGGTAATGGTCGAAATCTAGATTGACGTGCCGCGCGGTCATGTCGCAAATGTTTCGACGAGTTCACTCAAGGGCGAGTGGACGAGCGGCATTGGGGGGTTGCCGATCCGACCGCGGGGCCAACGCGTCCCAAGGACAACCGAGCCGCGGCCAGGCCACGGCATTCGAGTACGGAGATCAGCGTGGAGACCAGGTCAACCTCTCGCCGCACCTTCCTCAGCCTCTCCATGGGGCTGCCCCTGGGAGCCGCGCTCGCCGCCTGCGGCACGTCCGGCCCCACCCGCGCGGGTGGCGGCAGCCCGACCGGAGGTGGCGGCGGCGGCGCCAAGGCCACCTACTGGTACCTGTCGGTCGAGCCGCAGGAAGGCGTGCGCCGCCGGGCGATCGAGCGCTTCAACAAGGCGAACCCCGGCACCCCGATCGAGGGCACGCCGTTCCAGAACGACGCCTACAAGACCAAGATCAAGACCGCCATCGGCGCCGGCCAGGCCCCCACGCTGATCTGGGGCTGGGGCGGCGGCACGCTGCGCAGCTACGTGCAGGCCGGCCAGGTCGAGGACCTGACGTCGTGGTTCGCGGAGAACGCCGCCGTCAAGGACCGGCTGTTCCCCTCCTCCTTCGGCGCGGCCACGGTCGACGGCAAGATCTACGCCATGCCGTGCGAGACCGTGCAGCCGATCGTCCTGTACTACAACAAGGAGGTCCTGGAGAAGGTCGGCGTGCAGCCACCGACGACCTGGGGCGAGATCATGGACATCGTGCCCAAGATCAACGCCAAGGGCATCGCGCCGTTCTCGCTCGGCGGCCAGTCGCGCTGGACGAACATGATGTGGCTGGAGTTCCTGTTCGACCGGATCGGCGGCCCCGAGGTGTTCCAGGCGGTGTTCGAGGGCCAGAAGGACGCCTGGTCCAACCCCGCCGCCCTCGACGCCCTGACCAAGATGCAGGACCTGATCAAGGCGAACGGCTTCATCAAGGGCTTCTCCTCCATCACCGCCGACTCCAACGCCGACCAGGCGCTGCTCTACACCGGCAAGGCCGCCATGATGCTGCACGGCGGCTGGACGTACGGCGGCATGAAGAACGACGGCGGCGACTTCGTCCCCGGCGGCCACCTCGGCTACATGAACTTCCCGCCCGTGGACGGCGGCAAGGGCGACCCGAGCAACACCGTCGGCAACCCCGGCCAGTACCTGTCGATCTCCGCCAAGGCCACCCCCGAGCAGAAGGAGCTCGCCAAGAAGTTCTTCACCAGCGGCGTGCTCGACCAGACCGAGGTCAAGGAGTGGGCGGACACCGGCGCCGTCCCGATCGTCAAGGGCGCCGACGCGGCCTTCGCCTCCTCCCCCGACGCCGACTTCCTGAAGTTCGTCTACGGCATCGCCAGCAACGCCCAGACCTTCGCCCAGTCGTGGGACCAGGCGCTCAGCCCGACCGCGGCCGAGGTGCTGCTGGACAACATCGCCAAGCTCTTCCAGCTGTCCATCTCGCCGCAGCAGTTCCAGACGAACATGAACGCGGTCATCGGCAAGTGAGCGTGATCCCGACCCCCGCCGGGCGGGGGACGCCGGCGGCCGCCGGGCGAGGGGGCCGCGGCTCCCTGGCCTGGCTGGCCGTCCCGGCGTTGCTGTTCTTCGTCGCCTTCGGCGTGATCCCGCTGATCGGCGTCCTCGTCCTCAGCTTCACCTCCTGGGACGGGCTCGGCGACATCGGCTTCGCCGGCCTGTCCAGCTGGCAGGCCGTGCTCTCCGACCCCGGGCTGCCGCACGCCCTGTGGGTGACGTTCCTGGTGATGGCCGCGTCCTGGGCGCTGCAGACGCCGGCCAGCATCCTGCTCGGGGTGTTCCTGGCCGGTCAGCAGCGCTACCGCGCCTTGTTGTCGGTGTTCTACTTCATCCCGCTGCTGCTCAGCTCGGCCGCCATCGCCATCGCCTACAAGTCGCTGCTCGACCCGAACTTCGGGCTCGGCGCCGGGCTCGGCCTCGACCTGCTGGCCCAGGACTGGCTGGGCGAGCCCGTCCTCGCCTTCAGCGTGGTGATCTTCGTGGTGTCGTGGCAGTTCATCCCGTTCCACTCGCTGATCTACCAGGGCGGCGTGCGGCAGATCCCGCGCTCGATGTACGAGGCCGCCCAGCTCGACGGCGCGGGCCGGGTCCGCACGTTCTTCAGCATCACGCTGCCGCAGCTCAAGTACACGATCATCACGTCCTCGACGCTGATGGTGGTCGGGTCGCTGACCTTCTTCGACCTGATCTTCGTGCTGACCGTGGGCGGGCCCGGCGACGCCACGCGGGTGCTGGCCCTCGACATGTACAAGCGGGGGTTCCAGGCCAACCTGATGGGCCCGGCCAGCGCGATCGCGGTCATCCTCGTCCTCGTGGGCCTGGCGCTGGCGCTGCTGCTGCGCCGTCTGGGCGGCCGCGACGCCTCGGCGAGCCAGCTGGAAGGGGCCTGACATGGCGACGACGCTGACCGAGCCGGCACGGCGGGCCGCCGGCGCGTCCCCGCGGACGGGCGGGCCGGCCGCGGCCCGGCGCAACTGGGTGGCCGGGGTGGCCGGGTGGATCTGGCTGGCGATCGTGGTGGTGCCGATCTACTGGATCGTCATCACCAGCTTCAAGGAGCAGCGCTCCTACTACGCCTCCAACCCGCTGGCGCCGCCGTCGGAGCCGACGCTCGGGGCGTACAAGGTGGTGCTGGAGTCGGACTTCCCGCTGTACTTCCTCAACAGCCTCGTCGTCACCCTCGGCGCGGTGGTCCCGGCCGTCGGGGTGTCGTTCATGGCGGCGTACGCGATCGTGCGGGGCGGCGGGCGGTTCCTGCGCGGGGTGAACTCGCTGTTCCTCATGGGGCTGGCGATCCCGCTCCAGGCCACGATCATCCCGATCTACCTGATCATCATCCGGCTGCACCTGTACGACTCGCTGCTGGGCATGATCCTGCCCTCCATCGCGTTCGCGATCCCGCTGTCGGTGCTGGTGCTGTCCAACTTCATCAGGGACGTGCCCAAGGAGCTGTTCGAGTCGATGCGGCTGGACGGCGCCACCGACTGGGGCCTGCTCTGGCGGCTGACGTTCCCGCTGACCCGCCCGGCCGTGGTCACGGTGACGATCTACAACGCGCTGACGATCTGGAACGGCTTCCTGCTGCCGCTGATCCTGACCCAGAGCCCGGACAAGCGCACGCTGCCGCTGGCATTGTGGACGTTCCAGGGCCAGTACAGCGTGAACGTGCCCGCCGTGCTCGCCTCGGTCGTCCTGACCACGCTGCCCATCCTGATCCTGTATGTGGTGGGCCGCCGTCAGCTGCTCAGCGGGCTGACCGCGGGCTTCGGCAAGTGAGCGACGGTCCTCCCCCGCGCGGGAGGACCGTCCATCGCCGCGCGCACCAGCGCCTCGGCGTCCCTGGCCAGGACGGCGCGCGCCCGGCCGGTCGCCCTCGCGGTAGCGCAGGGTCGCGGGCCGTACGACGGCGCCGGCGTCGACCGCCGCCTGGAACACCGCCGGACGGAAGTCGCCCATCCCCTGCCCGCACCACGTGGTGCCCTCGGGGAAGGCCACGACGGTGTCGCCCGCCCGCAGCGCCCCGGCGACCGCGGCGACCGCCGAGGGCAGGGCGGACAGGCACGACACATGATTGGCCACCACCAGCGCCCCGGCCTCCCCACCTGCCTCCGAACCCCCGGCCGTGTCCCGTGGTTCCTCGGCGACGAGTTCCAGGCGGACGCCGAGGGCGCGCAGCATGAGCCGGGCCCACGTCCCGGTGGCGCGCGCCCGTACGTCGGCGCGCACGTGGCGGGCCGTCAGCGCGACCGGCACCCCCGCCAGCACCACCAGGACCGCGGCGAGCAGCCGCAGCGCCCGGCGCGCCATCCCCGCGCCCAGGACCGCGGCCCGCACGCACATGTCCGGCGTGCACGGGCCCGTACGCAGCCACGGGCCGGTCACGGCGTCCCGCCCAGGAAGTGGCGCAGGTAGCGGGTGTTCACCTGGGCCATCGACAGCAGCACGAAGAAGTCGGCCGTGCCGAAGTCCCGGTCGTGCGCGGGCGGCCCGCACACCCACGCGCCCAGCCGCAGGTAGCCGCGGAGCAGGGCGGGCGCCACGAACCGGTCGGAGCGCGGCGCGCCGTCGCCCGGCCAGGGCACGAGCGGTGTGACCCGGTACTCCTCGGGACCGAGCGGCACCCGCGCGGCCACGCCGGCCGCCAGCGCGCCGCCGTCGTCGAGCGGCACCGAGCAGCAGCCGGCCAGCCACTGGTGGCCGCCGCTCACCATGTACCGAGCGATCCCCGCCCACATCAGCGCGACCACCGCGCCGTCCCGGTGGTCCGGATGAACGGTGGTACGTCCGGCTTCGACCAGGTTTTTCCTGATGGGGGCGAGGGCGCGCAGGTCGAACTCGGTGTCGGAGTAGAGCCGGTCGGCCCGTCCCGGCGGCAGCAGCCGGTACGTGCCCACCACCCGCCGCCCCTCCCGTACCAGGAGGTGGTCGCAGTAGGCGTCGAACCTGTCCACGTCGAGGCCGGAGACCGGGCTGTCGAGCCGCGCCCCCATCTCCTCGGCGAAGACCTCGTACCGCAGCCGCTGGGCGGCCCGGAGGTCGGCGGGGCTCGTGGCCATCCCGACCGTGTACCGGCTCGTGTCAAGAGAGATCGTCATGGGCGCGAGTCCTTCCCTGAAAGCGTCTCGCGACCATGTCGTCATGCCGACATGACGGCCGGCTCTCTCGGCGGGGGCACCCAGGCGTCGGAGCGGTGAACTAGCTCGCGGCCTCCCTCTCGCGGTCGCGGCGGTTGGCGTACAGGCTGGTCAGGGTCACCGTGGTCAGGACGACGACGATCACGCCGAGCGAGGCGAGCGTCGGGATCTGCGGCATCCAGTCCCAGACGCCGTGCGCCCAGTGCAGGATGAGCTTGACCCCGATGAAGGCCAGGATGACGCTCAGCCCGTGGTTGAGGTGGCGCAGCTTGGCCAGGACGCCCTGGAGCACGAAGTACAGCGCCCGCAGGCCCATCAGCGCGAACGCGTTGGTGGCGAAGACCAGGAACGGGTCCTCGGTCACGCCGTACACGGCCGGCACCGAGTCCACGGCGAAGACGATGTCCGTGCCGAGGACGGCGATCGCGGCCAGGGCCAGCGGCGTCAGGGCCAGCCGGCCGCCCTCGCGCACGGCCAGCCGGGAGCCGCGGTAGTCGTCGGTGACCGGCACGAAGCGGCGCACCAGCCGGACGCTGCGCATGGAGGAGATGTCCACCTGCTGCTCGTGGCCGCCGAGCACGTCCTTGAAGATCTTGCCGGCGGTGACGATGAGGATCGCGCCGAACAGCAGGAACGCCCACGTGCCGCTCTGCAGCGCGGCGGCGCCGAGCCAGATGAAGATCCCGCGCAGGACGAGCGCGCCGACGATGCCGTACAGCAGGACCTGCCGGGCCAGCGCGGGCGGGACCGCGAAGGCCGCCAGCAGCAACATGAACACGAACAGGTTGTCCACCGACAACGACTTCTCCACCACGAAGCCGGTGAAGAACTCCACGGCGACGCCGCCGCCGTGGGCCGCCCACAGGTAGAAACCGAAGATCACCGGCAGGATCAGGTAGAAGACCGACCAACCGGCCGCCTCGCGCATGCGGACCTCGTGCGGGCGCCTGGTCAGCAGCAGATCCAGGCCCAGCAGCAGCACGAGCCCGGCGATCGCGACCAGCCACAGGGTGGGCGTGGCGATGGTGGTCAGGGCGGGGGCAGCCTGGGATATGCCCGTGGGCATGGGTCCTCCTCGAACGCGCGTCATCGTTCGAGGTCTCCTTCGCCCGTGCGCCGATCGCGCGGGCGGCCGCCCGGGGACGTCAGGGACGTCCGTACTGACCGGGCCGGCGCTTGCGAAGTACTCCCCTCGGCCACCTCAGCCTAGGCGATGTCACGACATGTCACCACCTGTTGGCTCCCGCGATCCGCGCGGGCCCACGCAGGGCCGGGTGGCCCCTGCCCGGAGGGAGACGGGACGGTCACCGGCCGCCACCCTGACTCGGGGTCGGAAAAGCGCTGACTGTGCCATTTACCGTTAGGAAACTTTCCTTTATATTTGGGAGCATCCCCCAGCATGAAGGAACGGTGACATGCGCAGAGTATGGACCTTCTTAGCCATGGCGGCGGTCTCCGTCGCCACCGTCGTCGCGCTCTCCCCGCCGGCCTCGGCGCACGGTTACATCTCCGACCCGCCGAGCCGTCAGGCCAACTGCGCGGCCGGCAAGGTCAAGAACTGCGGCCAGATCATCTGGGAGCCGCAGAGCGTCGAGGGCCCCAAGGGCCTGCGCAACTGCAGCGGCGGCGACGCCCGGTGGGCGCCACTGGACGACGACAGCAAGGCCTGGCCCGCCGCGACCGTGGGTGACACGGTCAACTTCAAGTGGCTCATCGAGGCCCGGCACGCGACCAGCACGTGGGAGTACTACGTCGGCGGCACCCGGATCGCCCTGTTCAACGACCACGGCAGGGAGCCGGGCGCGACGGTGACGCACTCGGTCAGCCTGGGCGGCCGTACCGGGCGCATCAAGCTGCTGGCCATCTGGAACATCGCCGACACCGAGAACGCCTTCTACAACTGCGTCGACCTCCAGGTCGGCCCCGGCGGCCCCACGCCGACGCCCACCCCGACGCCCACTCCGACGCCCACTGCCACGCCCACCCCGACCCCGACCCCCACGCCCACGGTGACCCCGACGCAGGGTCCGGCCGGCAACTGGACCGCGGGGACCGCGTACAAGTCGGGTGACCAGGTGGTCTACAACAACGTCACCTACCGCTGCGTGCAGCCGCACACGGCGCTGCCCGGCTGGGAGCCGCCGAACGTGCCCGCCCTGTGGCAGCGGGTGTGATCGTCTGACTCCGGTGCACGAAAGGGGTGCGGTCGGCCAGAATCGGGCCGACCGCACCTTCTCTTCTGGAAGGCACCGATGAAACGACTTCTCCTCGTCCTCACCGTCGTCGTGGTGGCGGCGGCCGTCTGGGGCGGCGTCCTGCTGCTGTCGGCCACGGCCGACGAGGGGCAGGGCAGGCAGCGGCTGGCGGTGGCGCCCTCGGTCGTGCGCGAGAGCGTGATCGTCGACGGCGGCGGTCAGGTCGTCGGGAAGCTGGACGCCGACTGCGCGACCGGCCGGTTCCCGGCCTTCTGCCATCGGGTGCGCGCCGAGCTGACCGCGCTCGACCCGCGCCTGCTCACCCGGGGCGGCCTGGTGGTCGCGACGACCCTCGACCCGCGGGCTCAGCAGGCGGCGCAGCGGGCCGTCGAGGCCCGCGTCCGGCCCGGTGACACCCCTGTCGCCGTCGAGGCCATGGTGGCGCCGGGCAGCGGCGAGATCAGGGCGCTGGCCGCCAGCAAGGGCGACGGGGCGCACGGGTTGTCGCAAGGCTCGACGGCGATGGCGTACACGCTGGCCGCGGCGCTGTCCGGCGGCTTCCGCTACGACGACGGCTTCCCCCGATCCCGCTCCTACCAGGCCTCCGGCCAAGAGTCCTTCACCAACTGCAAGGGCCAGAACGTGGGCGATCCCGCCTTCACCTTCACCGACCCCGTCGGCGGGAGCGGCGGCGCGTTCACCACCCTGCGCTCGGGCGCCCGCGCCACCCAGAACACCTTCTTCATGCGGCTGGAGGAGCGGATCGGCCTCTGCGCGACCGTGCGCGCCGCGCAGCGGCTCGGCCTCTCCCGCTTCGACGGGATGCCTCTGGTGGAGTACGAGGCGTTCACGCTCGGCGCCAACGAGACGGACACCGTCACCGTCGCCGCGACCTACGCCACGCTGGCCGCCCACGGCCTGCGCTGCGCGCCGCGCGCGGTCAAGGAGGTCCGCGACGACTCCGGCAAGGTGCTGCACGCCCTCGGCCCCCGTTGTGAGCAGGCGCTGGACGCCGCCGTCGCCGACGCGGTGACCGGCCTGCTGCGCACCGACGGCCTCGGCCGGGACGCGGCGGGCCTGGCGAGCAGGATCCCCGACTACAAGTCGACCTGGTACGCCGGTTACACCCCCGACCTGGCCGCCGCCGTCAGCCTCGGCTTCACCGGCGTGCCGCCGACGCCCGCGCTGACCGACGTCCCCATCGGCGGACGCCGGCACGACGTCGTGGACGGCACCACGATCCCCGGCCCGATCTGGCGGGCCTCGATGACCGAGGCGCTGCGCGGGGTCCCGGAGACCCGGTTCCCGGAACCGGACACGGCCCGCTTCGGCGGCTGCCGCCTCGCCTGCCCGAAGTAGGAGGCCCGCGGTCAGCGGGCGAGGAGTTCGGCCAGGCGGTTCATGGAGTGGGCGCCGCCCTTGGGGCCGTCGGCGCGCACGATCGCGTCCCGGGCCTCGACGGACGGGTGCACCGACCGGGCCACGTACCGGGTGCCGCCGCCGCTCTCCTCCAGCCGGACGGTCTCCAGGGCCACCTCGCCCGGCGTGCCCTCGAACTCCCACGTGCGCACGTACCGCTCCGGCGGCACGACGGCGTGGTAGACGCCGCTGAAGGCGTACTCCCTGCCACGGGCGTCGATGTTGACGAATCGCCACCGGCCGCCCGGCGCGACCTCCATGGCCTCCACCCGGGTGTCCAGCCAGTGGGGGCCCCACCAGCGCGGGATCAGCGCCGGGTCGGTGACGGCCCGGAACACGACGTCCCTGGGGGCGTCGAAGGCCCGGATCATGATGATGTCCTGGCGGCCGGGTTCGATGACGAATTCGGTCTCACCCATGGTCACGTCCTTCCTGGCTGCGCCGGAGGTTCCTGATCTCCTGGTCGAGCCGGTCGAAGCTGCCGGTCCAGCGGTCGCGATAGCGGTCGATCCACGCGGAGGCGCCCTCCAGCGGCGCCGTCTCCAGGCGGCACGGCCGCCACTGCGCGTCGCGTCCGCGGCTGATCAGCCCGGCCCGTTCCAGCACCTTCAGGTGCTTGGACACGGCCTGCAGGCTCATGTCGAAGGGCTCGGCCAGCTCGTTGACCGTGGCCTCGCCGTCGGCCAGCCGGGCGAGGATGGCCCGCCGGGTGGGGTCGGCCAGGGCGGCGAAGGTGAGGCTGAGCCGGTCGTCGGGCATCGGTGCGTACGTTCCTTCCAGGGCGGCGCTGACCCTAATGGTCCACGATCGCGCCGCAGGAGACGTTCACGGTCGCCGACGTCATGGTCCTGGCCCGGTCGGAGGCGACGAACGCCGCCACGTCGCCCACGTCGGCGAGGGTGGCGAGCCGTCCGAGGAGGGTGGGCTCGCGCAGCTCCGCCTCCAGCGCGTCCTTGCCCGGGTACGAGGCGGGGATGCTCTCCGGCACGCCGCCGGTGATCAGGGTGACCACGCGCACGCCCTGCCGCCCGGCCTCGCACGCCCACTGGCGGCGGATGCCCTCCATGGTGTCCAGCGACACCTTGAACCCGCCCAGCCCCGGCTGCGTCTGCGGTCCGCCGCCGCCGAACAGCAGGACGACGCCCGACCCGGTCATGTACCGCACGGCCGCCCTGATGGTGAGGAACTGGGTGCGCGCGGCGACCTGGATCGGCCGCAGGAAGTCCTCGACGGAGATCTCGGCCAGCGGACGCTGCACGTCCTGGACGGAGACGGCGTTGAACGAGACGTCGATGCGGCCCTCGCGGGCGGCCACCGAGCCGGTGAACGCGTCCACGGCCTGCTCGTCCAGCGCGTCCACGAGGGCGGTCTCCGCCGTGCCGCCGGCCGCGCGGACGTCGTCGGCGACCTTGTCGAGCGGGGCCCGGGTGCGGCCGGCCAGGAAGACGCGGGCGCCCTCACGGGCGAAGGCGCGGGCCACCGCGCCGCCGATCGAGCCGCCTCCGCCGTAGATCACCGCGACCTTGTCCTGAAGAAGCATCTCCACCTCCTTGTTCAACCTTTTGGTTTATCAACCTATAGGTTGATTACGGGGCGATGTCAAGAACTGGACACTTCTGGAGGCTCTACCCGATCTTGTCAGGACCCCGGAGCGGTGTTACCTCTTGCGGGACGGGCGTCAATCGCGCGTCTTCTGTACCCAGGAGGAACTGTGTCGAATGGACCCTGGTTACGCAGCGCCGTGATCGCCCTCGCGGTCACCGCTGCTGCCCTCCCCATGACCGGCGCCGCGCGGGGCGAACCCGGCGGACAGGCCCCGATCGTCCACGACTTCCAGGCCGAGCAGCACGGCAGGCCGGACCTGGACAATCGGCAGGGCCGGGTCCCGCCGCCCGCCGGGGTCGCCGCGCGGGCCGCGGGCGCCGAGATCCGCTGGAACGCCCTCGGCACCCCCGCCGTCGTCACCGGCGCGGCGCCGCTCGCCGAGGGCCTGGGCGAGGACCCCGAGAAGGCCGCCCGCGCCTACCTTGCCGCCAACGAGCCGCTGTTCGGCCTGTCGGCGGAGGAGGTCGCCGGGCTGGAGAAGGTCGCGGTCAACCCGCTCGGCGCCGGTCACGCCGTGCTCCTGCGCCAGAAGTTCGGCGGGCTGCCCGCGGGGGTGGACGGGCTCGTCGCGGTCGGCGTCGTGCACGGGAAGGTGCGCCACGTGACCTCCTCGCTCGCCCGCGAGCAGGCCGCGCCCCCGGCCGCCGCGATCAGCGAGGCGCGCGCCCTGGAGATCGCGGCCCGCGACGGCGGCATCGACGTGGCCACGGCGACGACGAAGCAGGTCACGAAGGTGGCCGTGCCCGCGCCGGACGGCGTGCACAGCGCGTACCAGGTGGTCCTGATCGGCGGCGGGGAGGGCGAGGCCGCGGCCTACACCACCCACGTGGACGCGGTCAGCGGCGGCATCCTCACCCGCGAGAACCTGGTCGACCAGTTCGACCCCGAGAACCCGCGCTGGGCCGCCTTCCCGGCCAACCCGCCCGGCGACTACTCCTCCACCGACACCCGGCGGACCTGGTGCCAGGCGGCCGGCCACGGCTGCGACCTCGCCACCGGCGGCGACCCGGCGACCGGCCGCCCCTGGGACGTCGACCACGCCACCGGCACGCCGACCCTGACCAGCGCGGGCAACGCCACCCGGACGTACGAGAACCGCGCGAACGGCGACCCGTTCACCGTCGGCACCCGCGCGAACGCGCCCTCCCCGGACCGCCGCTACGTCTACCCGTGGCGCAACACCTGGTACCGGGCCAAGTGCGACCCGGCGACGTTCGACCAGCCGGGCGAGGCGGACCTGGAGGCGGCGATCGCCAACCTCAACGTCATGCACAACCGCATGCACGACTGGTCCTACCGGCTCGGCTTCACCGAGTCCGCCTGGAACATGCAGGTGGACAACGGCGACCGCGGCGGGCTCGGCAACGACCCCGAGCAGGGCAACGCCCAGGCCGGGGCGCGCGTGTCGTCGGTACGCGACAACGCCAACCAGATCACCGGCCCCGACGGCGTCGCCCCGATCACCAACATGTACCTGTGGCAGCCGATCGCCGGTTCGTTCTACTCCCCCTGTGTGGACGGCGACTACGACATGTCGGTCATCGGCCACGAGTACACCCACGCCATCTCCGGCCGCATGATCGGCGGCCCGAACGCCGGCTGGAGCGGCGCGCAGGCGGGCGCCATGAACGAGAGCACCTCCGACCTGTTCGCCATGGAGTACCTGAACGAGTATGGCTTCCGCTCCTCCGGCGCGACCCCGTACGTGATCGGCCCGTACGTCACGGGCGACCGCGCCCGCGGCATCCGCAACTACGACATGTCCAGGTCGCCGCTGAACTACAGCGACATCGCCTACGACCTGGTCGGCGCGCAGGTGCACGCCGACGGCGAGATCTGGACCGCCACCCAGTTCGACGTCCGCGAGGCGTTCGTCAAGCGGTACGGCAAGGGCACGCCCGCCCGGCAGCGCGACTGCGCCGACGGCAAGGTGGCGGTGGACCGGTGCCCGGGCAACCGGCGGTGGGCGCAGCTCTCGTACGACGCCCTGCTGCTAATGGCCTCCGGCGCGGTCAGTTACGTCGATCACCGGGACGCGATCCTGGCCGCCGACGCCATCCGCTTCGACGGGGCGAACCAGGACATCCTGTGGCGGGCGTTCGCCGAGCACGGCCTAGGCAAGGGCGCGGCCAGCAACGGCCCGAACGACCCCGACCCGACGCCGAGCTTCGCCGACCCGGCCGGCCGCAACGGCCTCCTCCAGCTCAAGCCGCTCGGCGAGGCCAAGGACGCGGCCCTGCGGCTCTACGTGGGCGACTACGAGGGCCGCGCGGTGCCGGTCGCCGACACCGACCCGGCCACGCCGCTGGGCGACACCGTGGAGATGACGCCGGGCACGTACCGGTTCGTGGTGGCGGGGGCCGGGTTCGGGCACACGCGGCTGACGTTCCCGGTGGTGGCCGGGGTGAAGCTGCCGCTCCCGCTGTCGCCGCCGCGCAACCTCGCCTCGGCCGCGGCGGGCGCGACGGCCACCGGCGACGGCGTCAACCAGGCCCGGCTGATCGACGACACCGAGGCCACGAACTGGGCCTCGCGCACCGGCGCGCCGGCCGGCCGGTCGGTCGTCGTGGACCTGGCGGGCGACCGCCCGGTCACGGTGCGCAGGGTCCAGGTGAGCGCGATGCTCAGGCCCGATGTCGGCGACGCCGCCGACCCGGGCGGGCAGAACAGGTTCTCGGCGCTGCGCGCGTTCGAGGTGCTGGCCTGCGCCGCCGACTGCGCCGACCCGGCGAGCTTCCGGAAGGTCTACACCAGCCCGGCGGACGCGTTCGACGCCACGCTGCCCCGGCCGCGTGGCGCGGACCTGCTGGTGCGCTCCTTCCGGATGCCGCCGACCAGCGCCACCCACCTGATGTTGCGGGTGGTCAGCAGCCAGTGCACCGGCAACCCGCGTTACGCGGGCGAGCAGGACGCCGACCCCGGCTCCGCGACCGACTGCGCCACGGCGAGCCCGGCGCGCGAGCAGGTGCGGGCCGCCGAGTTCCAGGCGTACGCCCACTGACCCGGCGGCGGTCCGGCTGACCGACCGGCCCGCCGCTCCCAGGAGCGGGCCGGGCGGTCAGCTCGTGGGAACGGGCCGGGCGGTCAGAACGTGGGAACGGGCCGGGCGGTCAGAACGTGGGAACGGGCCGGGCGGTCAGAACGGGTAGTGGGCCTGTTCGGTCGCCAGGGTGATCCAGCGGGTGTTGCTGAACGCCTCCAGGCCCCACCGGCCGCCGAAGCGGCCGTACCCGGAGGAACCGGCCCCGCCGAAGGGCGCCTGCGGCTCGTCGCCCACGGACTGGTCGTTGACGTGCACGATGCCGGTCCGCAGGCGGCGGGCCACGCGCAGGCCGTGGGTGCCGTTCTCGGTGATGATCCCGGCGGTCAGGCCGTGCTCGGTGTCGTTGGCCAGGGACACGGCCTCGTCGTCGGTGGCGAAGGTGTCGACCACGCACACCGGGCCGAATGCCTCGCCGTAGTACAACCTGGCGTGCTTGGACACGCCGGTCAGCACCGTGGCCGGGTGCACCGCGCCCTCGGGCTCGCCGCCTCCGGCCAGCACGGTCGCGCCCTTGTCGACCGCGTCGGCGACCAGGCCGGCCACCCGCGCCGCGGCGTCCGCGCTGACCAGGGGCCCGATCACCGTCTCCGGCCGGGACGGGTCGCCGGCGGGCAGCGCGCGCACCTTGTCCGCGAACCTGCGACCGAACTCCCCGGCCAGCGACTCGTGCACCAGCACGCGGTCGCCCGACATGCAGATCTGGCCCGCGTTCATGAAGACGCCGAAGGCGGCGGCGTCCACGGCGTGGTCGAGGTCGGCGTCGTCCAGGACGATGATGGCGTTCTTGCCGCCCAGTTCGAGCAGGGCGGGCTTGAGGTGGCGGGCGGCGTGGGTGCCGATGATCCGGCCGACCTCGGTGGAGCCGGTGAAGTTGACGGCGCGTACGCGGGGGTCGGCGATGAGCGCCTCGGCGATCACGGCGGCGTCGGCCGGGTCGTTGGTGACCACGTTGAGCACGCCCGCGGGCAGCCCGGCCTCGTGCAGCAGGTCGGCGACGAACAGGCCGCAGGCGATCGGCGCGTCCTCGCTGGGCTTCATGACGACGGTGTTGCCCGCGGCAAGGGCGGCGGCCACCGAGCGCACGCCGAGGATGATCGGCGCGTTCCACGGGGAGAAGGCGGCGACCACGCCGAGCGGCTCGCGTACGGCCAGGCCGAGCACGCCCTCCTCCTGCGCGGTGAGCACGTCGCCGCGCGGCGCGGTGATGGCGGCGGCGGCCTCGCGCAGCATGTTCGCGGCCAGCCCGACGTTGAACAGGGCCCACGGGCGGGTGCCGCCGACCTCGGCGGCCATCAGCGCCACGGCCTGCTCGCCGCGTTCCTGGAGCAGGTCGGCGGCCCTGAGGAAGATCGCCCGGCGGGCGAACGGGCTGGTGGCGGCCCAGCCGTCGAAGGCGGCCTGCGCCGCGTCCACGGCCGACGTGACGTCCTCGACGCCCGCGGCGGCCACGGTCGCGTACACATCGCCGGTGTACGGGGCCAGGTCGGAGGTCGTACGGCCGCCCTGCGCGGGGACGTTCTTGCCGCCGATCAGCAGGTCACGGGTGATGGTCATGTGGTCTCCCCTACTATCTCGGTCAGGACGCGCTGGGCGACGCCGAACGCGGCGTTGGCGGCGGGCACCCCGCAGTAGATCGCGCTCTGCAGCAGCACCTCGCCGATCTCGTCGGCCGTCAGTCCGTTGCGCACGGCGGCGCGGACGTGCATGGCCAGCTCGTCGAGGTGCCCGTGCGCGACCAGCGCGGTGAGGGTGACGCAGCTTCTGGTGCGCCGGTCGAGGCCGGGCCTGGTCCAGATCTCTCCCCAGGCGTAGCGGGTGATGAGGTCCTGGAAGTCCCTGGTGAAGGCGGTGGTACGGGTGACGGCCCGGTCGACGTGGGCGTCCCCGAGCACTTCCCGGCGCACCCGCATGCCGGGGGTGGCGGGCAGGTGCGCGAGCAGCGCGGCGGTGACCCGTTCCGGCTGGTCGACGCCGGCCAGGTGGGCCGCGCCCGGGACCTCGACGAGCGTCGCGCCGGGGATGCCGTCGGCCAGCTCCCTGGCGTGCGCGGGCGGGGTGGCGGGGTCGTCGCGGCCGCCCAGGACCAGCGTCGGGACGGCGATGCCGGGCAGCTCGGCGCGCAGGTCGTAACCGGCCAGGGCGTCGCAGCAGGCGGCGTAGCCGGCGGGGTCGGCGGCGGCGAGGTCGTCCAGGAGCGCCTGGTCGGGGGGTCCGGCGAACCAGCGTCCGGCCGTGGGCTCCAGCAGCGGCGCGGTGCCCCGCTCGCGGACCAGCGCCGCCCGCTCGCGCCAGCCGCCGGGCTCGCCGAAGCGGGCCGAGGAGCAGATCATCGCCAGGGACAGCAGGCGTCCGGGGTGGCGCAGGGCGAGTGTGGCGCCGATCGCGCCGCTGATCGAGATGCCGGCGTAGTGGAAGGCGTCCAGGCCCAGGTCGTCGGCCAGTTCCAGGACGAGCCCGGCCAGGCCGTCGATCGTGGACACGCCGAGGGACGGCGAGCCGCCGTGTCCCGGCAGGTCGAAGCGGACCACGCGGAACCGGCGGGCCAGCGCGGCGACCTGCGGCTCCCACACCCGGGCCGAGGTGCCGACCGACGGGCCGAGGACGATCGGCTCACCGTGTTCCGGGCCGTCCACCCGGTGCTGCAACAACGTCACTCCTCCTCCAGCGCCCGCTTGACCAGGGCGGCGGCGGCGCCGGGCGGTCCGGCGACGGTCAGGGCGGCGCGCATGCGCCCGGGATGCACCCGCAGGTCGGCGACCAGTTCCGCGGCGTCGCGGGCGGAGCCGGCGACCAGGCGCAGCGCCTCGCGCAGCGGCTGCCATTCGGCGTGCCAGGCGCCGGGCGGGCGCTCGTCCTCGGCGGCCATGGAGGCGTACAGGACGGCGGCCTGGGCGGGCACCTGGCGGGCCGCCGCGGCGATCATGGTGGCCCGTACGGGATTGTGCTTGTGCGGCATCGACGACGAGCCGCCGCCGACGCCCTCGGACACCTCGCCGATCTCGGTGCGCGACAACACCAGCACGTCGGCGGCCAGCTTGCCCAGCGCCCCGGCCGTGAACGCCAGCGCCCCGGCCAGGTCGGCGACGGGGGTGCGCAGCACGTGCCAGGGCAACGTGGGCGCCGCCAGCCCCAGCTCGCCGGCGAACCGCCGGACCACCTCCAGCGCCTCCTCCCCTCCGCCACCACCGGGGGTGGCGGAGTCGGCGTCGGGGTCGGCAGGGGCGGTGAAGCGGTCGAGGGTGCCGGCCGGGCCGCCGAGCTGGGCCGGGAGGGCTCCGCGGGCGACGCGCAGGCGGTCTCTGGCGTCGATGGCCAGCTTCCGCCAGCCCGCCGCCTTGAGCCCGAACGTGGTCGGCACGGCCTGCTGGGTGAGCGTACGGGCGGCCATGAGGGTGTCGCGGTGGGCCCGCGCCAGCGTGGCGAGCCCGGCGACCACCCGGTCGAGGTCGCCCAGGACCGGCCCGAGCGCCCGGTACGCGACCAGCATGAGCGCGGTGTCGAGAATGTCCTGGCTGGTCGCGCCCGCGTGCACGTGCTCCCCGTACGGCCCGGCGGCGGCGCGCAGGTCGGCCACCAGCGGGATGACCGGGTTGCCGCCCGAACGGGCCCGCGCGGCCAGCCCGGCCGGGTCGTACAGCTCGGCGCGGGCCGCGGCGGTCACGGCGTCGGCCGCCTCCAGGGGCGCGCGCCCGAGCCCGGCCAGGACCCGGGTCAGCGCGGCCTCGGCGTCCAGCATGGCCTGGAGGACCGCCACGTCGCCGGTCGCCTCGACCCCGCCACGCATGGGCGAGAGCAACCCGAGATCCCCCGAACCACCCGCGGCGGGGTCAGCCGAAGTCAAGGAAGACCGTCTCCTTCTCGCCCTGCAGATGGATGTCGAAGCGGTGGACGCCCTCCCGCTCCTCCACCGCGACCAGCGTGCGTGCCCGCTCGGGCGGCAACGAGTCGAGGAAGGCGTCGGACCGCAGGTAGATGCGGGTGAACAGGTGGTGGAGCAGGCCGCGGGCGAACACGCACACGCTGATGTACCCGTTGCCCGGCTCGACCGTGCGCAGGGTCCAGTGGCCGTCGGCGTCGGTGGGGACGCGGCCGAACCCGGTGAAGTCGACGCCGTGCCGGCCGATGACCGCGCCGTCGACCGGGTCGCGGCGCAGCGAGCCGGGCGCGCCGGACAGGTCGCCCGTGGGGTCGGCCTGCCAGAACTCCAGCAGCGCGTCGGGGATCGGGTCGCCGGCGCCGTCGTAGACGCGGCCGTGCACGGTGATGCCGCCGGTGGCGAGGTCGCCGCCGCCGGGGAAGGGCAGCGCGTAGCCGTAGAACGGGCCGACCGTCTGCGAGGGCGTGGGGTTCATCGGCCTTCCTCCATCCAGGTCGCGGCGGGCCCGTCGAGCACGATGTCCCACCGGTAGCCGAGCGACCACTCGGGCTTGGACAGGTCGTGCGCGTAGGTGGAGACCAGCCGCCGGCGGGCGCCGTCGTCGGTGACCGACTGCAGGATCGGGTCGTAGGGGAACAGCGGGTCGCCGGGGAAGTACATCTGGGTCACCAGCCGCTGGGCGAAGGCCGTGCCGAACAGCGAGAAGTGGATGTGTGCGGGCCGCCAGGCATTGAGGTGGTTGCGCCAGGGGTAGGGGCCGGGCTTGATCGTGGTGAAGTGGTACTCGCCGTCGTCGCCGGTCAGGCAGCGTCCCACGCCGGTGAAGTTGGGGTCGAGCGGCGCCGGGTGGTCGTCACGCTGGTGCAGGTAGCGGCCCGCGGAGTTGGCCTGCCAGATCTCCACGAGCTGACCGCGTACCGGACGGCCCTGGCGGTCGAGCACGCGGCCGGTCACGGTGATCCGCTCGCCCAGCGGTTCGCCGAGGTGCTGCCGGGTCAGGTCGGAGTCGAGCGCGGTCACGTCCGTGACGCCGAACACCGGGCCGGACAGCTCGCTCGCCTCCGGGTCCTTCAGCGCGACCAGCGGCTGCTTGGGGTGACGCAGCAGGGTGCTGCGGTACGGGGCGTAGTCGCGCGCGGGGTGGTCGGCCGGCCGGTCGCCGCGGGCCTCGCTCAGCGCGGCGATCTCGCGGTCGATGTCGGCCTGCGTGAGTGGTTCGGACATGGACGCTACCTTTCGAGTACGACGGCCAGCCCCTGGCCGACGCCGATGCAGAGGGAGGCGAGCCCGACGCCCGTCCCGGCCGCGGCCAGCCGGTGGGCCACGGCGCCGGTGACGCGGGCCCCGGAGGCGCCGAGCGGGTGGCCGATCGCGATCGCGCCGCCGTCGGGGTTGACGAGGGCGGGGTCGAGCTCGGGCAGCTCGGCCAGGCAGCCGAGCACCTGCGCGGCGAACGCCTCGTTCAGCTCCACGGTCGACAGGTCGCCGAAGCCCTTGCCCGCCTTGGCCAGCGCCTTGCGTACGGCCTCGACCGGCCCGAGCCCGAAGTAGCGCGGCTCCAGCGCGCTCGCGGCGCTCGTGGTGATGCGGGCCAGCGGCTCGCGGCCGCGCAGCCCCTCCTCGTCGGTCAGCAGCAGCGCCGCCGCGCCGTCGTTGAGCGGGGAGGAGTTGCCGGCCGTGACCGTGCCGCCGTCCCTCCTGAACACCGGCTTGAGCCGGGCCAGCGCCTCGGCGGAGGTGTCGTCGCGGATGCCCTCGTCCCTGGTCAGGCCGGCGATGGGGACGACCTCGCGGTCGAGGGCCGCCTTGGCCGCCTTCCGGTGGCTGCCCAGCGCGTACGCGTCCTGTTCCTCGCGGGTGATGCCGTGCTTGTCGGCGATCAGCTCCGCGCCCTCGCCGAGCGCGACCGTGTGCTCGGCGGGCATCCTCGGGTTGACCAGCCGCCAGCCGAGCGTCGTGGAGACCAGCTCCTGGCCGCCCGCCGGGAAGGCGCGGTCGGGCTTGGGCAGCACCCACGGCGCGCGGGTCATCGACTCCACGCCGCCCGCGATCACCGCCGAGGCGTCGCCGACCGCGATGGCCCGGTACGCCTGGATGACGGCCTCCATGCCGGAGCCGCACAGCCGGTTGACGGTCGCGCCGGGCGTGGTGACCGGCAGCCCGGCCAGCAGCGCGGCCATGCGGGCGACGTTGCGGTTCTCCTCGCCCGCGCCGTTGGCGTTGCCGAGGAGCACCTCGTCGGCGCTCTCCTGGCCGGTGCGCTCGACCAGCGCCGCGACGACGTGCGCGGCCAGGTCGTCGGGGCGTACCCCGGCCAGCGCGCCGCCGTACCGGCCGAACGGCGTGCGGACGGCGTCGAGGATGTAGACGTCCTTCATGCGATGACCTCCGCGTCGGTACGGTTGCGCAGCTCTTCCAGGCTCACCCCTGGCGCGAGTTCGACCAGGGCCGGCCCCTGTTCGGTGACGTCGAGGACGCCGAGGTCGGTGACGATCCGGTGCACGCACCGCCGGCCGGTCAGGGGCAGCGAGCACTCCTCGACGATCTTCGGGGAGCCGTCCTTGGCGTTGTGCTCCATGATCACGATGACCTTGCGCGCGCCGTGCACCATGTCCATGGCCCCGCCCATGCCCTTGACCAGCTTGCCGGGGACCATCCAGTTGGCCAGGTCGCCGCGGGCCGAGACCTGCATCGCGCCGAGCACGGCCACGTCGACGTGACCCCCTCGGATCATGCCGAACGACAACGAGGAGTCGAAGAACGACGCGCCGGGGAGCACGGTGACCGTCTCCTTGCCCGCGTTGATCAGGTCGGGGTCGACGTCGGCGGGCGCGGGGTACGGGCCGACGCCGAGGACGCCGTTCTCGGAGTGGAGGACCACGTCCACGCCCGGGGGCAGGAACGTGGGGATGCGGGTGGGCAGGCCGATGCCGAGGTTGACGTAGTCGCCGTCGCGCAGCTCGGCCGCCGCCCGCGCGACCATCTGGTCCCGGGTCCAGCTCATTCGGTGACTGTCCTCTTCTCTATGCCCTTGTCCGCGGCCTGCTCGGGGGTGAGGGGGAGTACGCGCTGCACGAACACGCCCGGCAGGTGGACCTCGTCGGGGTCGATGTGCTCGGCCAGTTCCTCGACCTCGGCGACGGTGATCCGCCCGGCCATGGCGGCCAGCGGGTTGAAGTTCCTGGCGGAGCGGTGGAAGACCAGGTTGCCCGACCGGTCGCCCCTGGCCGCCCGGACCAGCGCGAAGTCGGTGCGGATGCCGTGCTCCAGGACGTACTCCCGGCCGTCGAACTCGCGCACCTCCTTCGGCGGCGAGGCGACGGCGACCGTGCCGTCGGGGTGGTGGCGCAGCGGCAGGCCGCCGTCGGCGACGGGGGTGCCGACCCCGGCCGGGGTGTAGAAGGCGGGGATGCCGCTGCCGCCGGCCCGCAGCCGCTCGGCCAGGCTGCCCTGCGGGGTCAGCTCGACCTCGATGTCGCCGCCCAGGTACTGCCGGGCGAACTCCTTGTTGTCGCCGATGTAGGAGGCGGTCACGCGGGCGATGCGCCCGGCTGCCAGCAGGATGCCGAGGCCGCCGCCGTCGACGCCGCAGTTGTTGGACACGACGCCGATGCCGGTCACGCCGGTGTCGTAGAGGGCCTGGATCAGCACGTTGGGGATGCCGCTGAGCCCGAAGCCGCCGACCGCGAACGACGCGCCGTCATGCACGCCGGCCAGCGCCTCCGCGGCCGTCGCGACCACCTTGTCTCTCCGCACGACGCTCCGTTCAGCCGAGCAAGTTCGCCGAGGTGTTCGCTCTGCGAACTTTAGTTCACTATTATGGTTCGAGTATCTGTAACGGGAGCGTTCCTGTCAAAGCCCCCCGATCTGGACGAGGAGCCGCCGATGGAACCGGCCGGGACCCTGGAGCGCGGCCTCGCCGTGCTGCGCGTGCTGGCGGACGACCCCGGGCGGCGCATGCGCGCGACCGACCTCGTACGCGCCACCGGGCTGGCCAGGTCCACGGTCGACCGCGTGCTGGCCACGCTCGTGCACCTGGGTCACCTGCGGGCCGAGGGCCGCGACGTGCTGCTCGCGCCGCCGCTGATGGAGCTGGGCGCGGCCTACCTGGCCTGCGACGGCCTCCAGGAGACCCTGTCGCCCCTGGCCGAGCGGCTGGCCGCCGAGCTGGACGAGTCCGTCTCGCTGGCCGTGCGCGACGGCGACGGCGTGCGCTTCGTCGGCCAGTTCACCCGGCGGCGCACGATGTCGGTGGCCTTCCGGGTGGGCGACCTGCTGCCCGCCGGGCGGTGCGCGGCGGGGCTGGCGCTGCTCGACCCCGGCGCGCCCTGGGCCGAGGACGACCAGCTCATCGAGCCGGGGCTGATCGCGGTCGCGCTGCCCGTCCGCGACCCGGACGGCAAGGCGGTCTGCGCGGTCAGCGTGGTCAGCCACACCAGCAGGCACACGATGGCGGGGCTGCGCGAGCACGCCCTGCCCCGCCTGCGCGCCACGGTCGCGGACATGGAGGCCGCCCTGGCCGTCCGGGCCCGGGAGCCGCGTCGCGCGCCCGCCGGCGTCGACGGCTCGCGGGCCGTCAAGGAGGAGCTGGGCATGGGGTACCTCCGGTCGCTCGCCCGCGGCCTGGCCGTGCTGGTCTCGCTCGGGTCGGTGCGCGGGGGCGGCACCCTGGCCGACTCCGCGCGGGCGACCGGGCTGCCCCGCGCCACGGTCCGGCGCGCGGTGCAGGCCCTGGAGGGCCTCGGCTACGCCGCCGCCGAGGGCGACCGCCACGTGCTGCTGCCCAAGGTGCTCGAACTGGGCTACGCCCACCTGTCCGGGCTCACGTTCGGCGAGGTGGTACAGCCGCACCTGGCCGACCTGGTGGCCCGCGTACGCGAGTCGGCGTCGGTCGCGGTGCTGTCCGGCGACGACGTGGTCTACGTGGCCCGGGTGCCCACGGTCAGCATCATGAGCGTCGACATCACGGTCGGCACCCGCTTCCCCGCGTACGCCACCTCCATGGGCCGGGTGCTGCTGGCCGGGCTGCCCGCCGAGCGGGTGGCCGCCATCGAGCCGAAGCCGCTGTCCCGGCGCACGGTCACCTCGCCCGAAGGGCTGGCCGCGGCCGTACGGCAGGCCGCCGCCGACGGCTACGCGCTGGTGGACCAGGAGCTGGAGGAGGGTGTGCGGTCGATCGCCGTCCCGGTGCGCGGGCCGGACGGGCGCGTGGTGGCGGCGGTCAACGTGGCCACGCACGCCAGCAGGGCCAGCCGCGACCACCTGCTGCGCGACGTGCTGCCCGAGCTCAGGGCGACGGCCGCGCGCATGGAGGCCGATCTCGCGCACACCGGCCGCCTTCCCTGAGGACGGCCCTCCGGCTAGCGGGTGGCCTCGGCGCGGGCCTCGCTCGGGGTCAGCCCGTACCGGGTGCGGAAGAGCCGGGCGAAGTGGGCCTGGCTGGAGAAGCCCCACCGGTGCGCCACGTCGGCGATCGTGGTCTCCCGGGCGCCGGGGCCGGTCAGCTCGGCGTGCGCCCGGACCAGCCGGCGTTCCACGATGTGCCGGGCGGGCGAGCGGCCGGTGGACTCGAAGATGCGCGCCAGGTGCCGTACGGAGATGCCCATGACCCCGGCCACCTGCGCCGCCCCCAGGCACGGGTCGTGCAGGTGCCGGTCGATGTAGTCCTCGGCCACGATGAGCTGCGACCGGTAGGCGTCGGGCCCGGGACGCCCGCCCGTACGCTCCTCGGCGAGCTGCCTGAGCAGGTCGAGCACGGCCCGCTCGGCCTCGGCCGGGTCGGGCGCGGACCGCAGGGCGGCCAGGCCGCCGATCATCGAGCGCAGCGCGGCCACGAGCGCGCCCTCGCGCGCCGTCCCCCTGCCGAACACCATCGGCCCCGGCAGCCCGCCCGCCACGCACGCCTGCGCGAACAGGTCGCGCGGGACGTCCACCAGGATCTGCCGCATCGAGGAGGAGAACCCGAACAGGTACGGCCGGCGGGTGTCGTAGACGACCAGCTCGCCCGCCGTGGCCGCCAGGCAGCCGTTCTCGTGCAGGAACACCGCCTCGCCCTTGAGCAGCAGCGTCGCGAACACCGAGTCCTTCGGCGTGGACCTGACGGTCTGCGGGCTGCGCTCGATCGCGTGGGCGTTCCCGGCGATCTCGGCCAGCCGCAGCCCGGCCAGCTCGATGTTGGTCTGCCTGGCCAGCAGGCCGTGCTCGGAGTACGACGTGCACGACAGGCCCACGAGCGCCCTGCGGTTGTAGTCCTCCCAGAAGTGGATGCGCTCGGCGGGTTCGACGTGCTCGGTCGTGGCCTGGGAGATCACGGAGACGGCGGACAAGGCGACCCTCCTCGCGTTCGTGCCTGTCAGGGGGACCCTCAGCTTAGGTGACATGTCACACAGCCAGATAGCCTCCGTCCACGGGGAGGACCGCCCCGGTGACGTACGACGCGGCCGGCGAGCACAGGAACGCCACCACCGTGGCCACCTCGCGCGGCCTGCCGAGCCGTCCGCCGGGGATGCGGGCCAGCACCTGGGCCAGGGCCGGTGGGTCGTCGAGCACGCCGCGGGCCAGCGGGGTGACCACGAAGCCGGGGGCGACGGCGTTGACCCTGATGCCGTCGGCGGCGTACTCGGCCGCCAGCGACTTCGTGAGCTGCGAGACGCCGCCCTTGCTCGCGCTGTAGGCGGGCCGGTCCCTGCTGCCGGAGAAGGCGAACATGGAGGAGACGTTCACGATCGCGCCGCCGTGCTCGGCCAGCGCGGGGCGGGCGGCCTGGCAGGCGACCATGGTGGCGGTCAGGTTGACCTCGATGACGCGCTGCCAGCGGGCCAGGTCGTACTCCTCGCGGTCGTGGCTGACGCCCGCGCAGTTGACCAGCGCGTCCAGCGGGTCGCCGGCCGACAGCAGGCGGGCCAGGCCGCCCCGGTCGAGCACGTCGTGCTCCACGACCCGGACCAGCGGGTGGACGGGCAGCTCGGCGGGGTCGGCGGGCGGCAGGCCGAGCGCGGTCACGGCGGCGCCCAGCTCGGCGAGGAGCACGGCGGTCGCCGCGCCGATGCCGGAGGTGCCGCCGGTCACGAACGCGTGCCGTCCGGCGAACAGCCCGGGGGCGAATCCGTCGGTCATGAGAGCCGCCCCTCGTCGTGAGGGGGTCGTACCAGCACCTTGACCTGGTCCTCGCCGCGCAGCAGCGCCTCGAACCCGTCGCGGACCACGTGTTCGAGCGGGATGGTCGCGGTGACGATCGCGGCCAGGTCCACGCCCTCCTCGGCGACCATGCGGATCAGCTCCGGGTAGACGTCGCGGTAGCCGACGCTGGTCACGATCGTCTGCTCGTTGTTGACCAGGGCGAAGGCGTCGAGGGAGACCGTGCCGGTCAGCCCGAGGAACACCACCCGTCCGCCGCGCCTGGTGGCGGCCAGGCAGGCGCGCAGCGTGCCCTCCGAGCCGACGGCCTCGAAGACGACGTCCGCGCCCTCCCCGCCGACCGCCTCGGCCAGGCCGTCGCCCGGCACCGCCTCCGCGCCGAGGCGGCGGGCCAGGTCCAGGCGGGCGGGCGAGCGGTCGGCGGCCACGACGCGGCCCGCGCCGGCCCGCGCCGCGAAGCGGGCCACGAGCAGCCCGATCGGGCCGAGCCCGAGGACCGCGACGGTGTCGCCGTCGCGGATGCCGGCCCGCCGCACCGCGTGCAGGGCCACGGCCGCGGGCTCGAACACCGCCGCCTGCTCCAGCGGCACCGCCTCGGGCAGCCGGTGCAGCATGTACGCGGGCACCGTCGCCCGTTCGGCGAGCCCGCCGTGGCCCATCAACCCGGCGAAACCGAAATGTCGGCAGATGTTGTACTCCCCCGCCAGGCAGCGCGGGCAGCTCCCGCACCGGTAGTGCGGTTCCACCGCGACCCGGTCGCCCACGGCCAGGCCGGTGACCTCGGCGCCCAGCCCGGTGACCGTGCCGCAGAACTCGTGGCCGAGCACGACCGGCGCGCGGACGCCCGACTCCGGGTGCGGCTCGCCCACGGGGATCGCGTGCGGGCCGTCGGCGTACTCGTGCAGGTCGCTGCCGCAGATCCCGCAGTACGCCACCGCGATCGTCACCTGCCCCGGGCCGGGCTCGCGCACGGGGACGTCCTCGACCCGCACGTCCTTGGCCCCGTGCCAGACCGCGGCCCTCACGCGGCCGCCCTGCGCAGCACGGCGGGGGCCGTCTCCTTCAGCGCGAAGGCGAGCCCCACCACGACCAGCGCGCCACCGGCGGCGATGAACATCGCGGCCTGGAGCCCCCACTGGTCGGAGGCCCAGCCGGCGACCATCGGGCCCAGGAAGCCGCCCGCCAGCTCGCCCACGCCCATGATCACGCCGAGCGCGGTGGCCAGCGCGCCGCGCGGCACGGTCTCGGCCGGGATCGTCGCCATGAACAGGGTGAAGCAGCCGAGCCCGGTGTAGGTCACGATCATGATCGCGCCGAGCAGCACCGGGCTCTCGACGTAGACCACGGCGAGCGGGCAGAACACGGCGAGCGCGGTGAAGCCGATCAGCGCGGGCTTGCGTCCCAGCCGGTCGGAGATGGCCGGGGTGGCGAAGCCCCAGAGCACCCAGGCCACGCCCAGGCAGGTCATGACGCCGCTCATCGTGCCGGGCCCGAAGCCCTTCACCTGGGTCAGGTACGTCGGCGTGAAGGTGATGATGGTGACGAACCAGGTGAGGTAGCAACAGGCGATGAGCATGCACACGACGATGTTGCGCAGCTTCAGCACCTCGCCCAGCGGCACCCTGGGCTCCTTGGCGGGCGCCTCGGCCGCCGTCCGCGGCGACCGCTCGCGGACGAACTTCGCGATCAGCGCGGCCATCACCAGCCCCGGCACGATCGTGACGTAGAAGGCGATCCGCCAGTCGTAGGTCTCGGCGATCCACACCACGACCAGCGGCGCGACGATGCCGCCGAGCAGCCCGGCCGACGAGCCCTGCAACAGGCCCATGTTGAAGCCCCTGCGGCGCTCCCGGCTGGCCTCGACCATGAGCGACTGCGCCATCGGCAGCACGGCGCCCTCGGCCGTGCCCATCAGCGCGCGGGCGGCCAGCAGCCCGGCGAACCCGCCCATCAGCCCCGACGAGGCCGAGAACAGAGAGAACAGCACCACGGCCGCGACCAGGATGGGCTTGCGCCTGCCGAGCACGTCGGACAGGCGGCCGGCGAACATCCCGGCCAGCGCCCAGGTGAGCGCGAGCACGCCGGACAGCGTGCCCAGCTCGGCGTTGGACAGGCCGAAGTCCTGGTCCATGTACGGCGCCAGGAACGACAGCGCCTGCCGGTCGAAGAAGACGAAGCCGAAGGACAGGAAGAGGATGACGAGGAGGCGGTTCTCGTACCGGTCGGCGGCCCTGGTTTCCGGCGCGGCCGCGATGTCGGTCATGACGTTCTCATTTCGGGGGATGCGGCGGGGCGGCGGTCAGCGGAACAGGGAGTTGACGTAGTCGGCGCCGATGCCGACCTTCTCGTAGTGCTCGCGGCACATCTTGATGTAGTCGTGCACGTCGAAGAAGCCGTCGGGGTCGCCGTTCTCGTCCAGCCAGACCAGGGGGCCCTTGACGATGAAGAACGTCTTCATCGGCTCGCCGCTGTCGTAGGCGACCAGCGTGTGGCCCTCGCCCGGGGCCTCGTAGACGAAGTCGCCGGCGGTCGCCGTCCAGGGGCGTTCCAGGTAGCCCCACTTGCCGGAGATCGTGTACGCGAACACCTCGTGCGGGTGGTAGTGCCGGTTGACCAGCCCGGCCTCCTTGGCCCGCAGGATGTCGGCCCAGCTGTTGTCCTTGACGTTGATCCACAGCGGCCGGGAGCCGACGGTCTCGGTGAACGGCACGTAGTACCGGTCGTCGTCGGTGGCCACTTTGGACAGGTACACCTCGGGCAGCGCGTCCGGCCGGAAGGAGTTCTCGATCGGCCGCAGGTCCTTCCAGAACTCGCCGGCAGGGTTGTCAGGCATGTGAACGGCCCCTTTCGTGTCGTGTTCCCGGAAGTGAATCCCGGTGGGGCCGACGCCGTCTTTCGCCTGGTGGACGTGACGGCTTGCATATTCAGGACATGCGGGCGGGCTCGCCGCGGCTCAGGCGCCCAGGTCGCGCACCACGTTGTCCAGCCGTACGGCGAGGTCGTCGAGGGCCTGCCCGCTCGTCGCGGCGCCGTCGGGGAGCTGGGACACGACGTCCTCGCGGCTGGCGATCACGAGCCCCCGGTGGGCGTCGTCGATCTCCGCGGCCCGCAGCACGACGCAGTCGCCCCGGACGAACACGAGCGTCGCGTCGGCGTGCTCGGACTCCAGCAGCTTGCGCACACAGTCACTGTCGATGAGAGACATCACGGCTCCTCTTTCCTCAGCGGGCGTGTACCCCCACAAGCGACCCGAAACCCCAGGCAGCGACCCCGCCAGCGTCCGCACGCTAGCCGAAGGTGGGCGGGCCGCCGTCGTCGCGGGCGCGGCGCCGCGCGAACACCACCAGGTAGACGGCGGCGGCCACGGCCAGGATCGCGGGCGGCAGCGCCAGCGGAAGCCGTCCGGCCAGCACCGCGAGCACCGCCAGCACGATCCCGGCGAGCAGCAGCAGCGCGGCGGCCAGCAGGCGCAGGCCGAGCGCGTTCGACGGCGGCGGGTGCGGGGACCAGTGCCCCTCGCCGCCGCCGTGCACGCCGGGCACGCCGGTGTCGCTCACCACGCCGGAACGGCTGATCTCGTCCGGGGGCGGCGGCTCACGCAGCACGGGGGCGAAGAACTCGTCCTCGGGATCGTCATTCTGCCGGTTCATGAGGGTGACCCCTACCCAGGATTCCGGCCGCTCCCACGAGTGAACGGCGAGGCACCGGGAAGGGCTGTTGCTGGCGGTAACGAGCCGCCCACCTGCGTGAACGAGGACTGAGGACATGACGACGACGCCGCATCCAGCTTCTGGGGACGAGCAGCGGGAGCACGACCTGCGCGATGCCGTGAAGGCGGACATCGAACGCGTCGAGGAGCCCGCGCGCCTGCTCCGCGTGAGCGCGATGGCCCGCAGCCTGCTGGAGGAGGCCAAGGGCGTGCACCTGGAGGAGCGCGCCCGGGAGCGCATGCACCGCATCTACGAGCAGGCCATCAAGGAGGTCGCGGGGGCGGTCGCGCCGGAGCTGCGCGACGAGCTGGAGCGCCTGCGGCCCACCCCGGACGGCGCGACGCCGACGGAGATGGAGATCCGGGTCATGCAGGGCCAGCTCGTGGGCTGGCTGGAGGGCGTGTTCCAGGGCATCCAGGCGGGGCTCCAGCTCCAGCAGGCCGCCGCCCGCCAGCAGCAGCTCGGCCTGCACGCCGGCCGCGCCCTGCCCCTCCCCGAGGGCGCCAGCGTCCAGGGCGAGGGCAACTACCTCTGAACGGTCAGGCTCTGCACGGTCAGGGCCAGGACGGCCAGGACTCGGGCGGTCCATGGGCTCGGACCGCCCGTGAGGGCCGTCCATGGGCTCGGGCCGTCAGCGGGAGGGGCTCCATTCGGGGCGCCAGCCGGGGCGGAGGCGGTAGCCGTAGGCGAGGTGGCGCAGCGTCTGGCAGGGCGATCCGGCGGCCTCGCCGCACAGCGGACAGGCCGCCTCCCTGGGCTCCCTGGCGCCCCCGGCTTCCCCGGCGTTCCCGGCGGTCAGGGGCGGGGTGTGCTCGTTCAGCAGCGCCAGCTCCGCGCCGCAGCGGGCGATGGCGTCGGCCGGGTCGTGCAGGGCGATGTGGATCGCCTCGACCGGGTGGAGCAGGTCGTCGTCGTGGAAGCCGATGCGGGTGACCGCCCGTCCGCCGCCGAACTCCAGCCGCCGCGCGCCGCCCGGACCCTGGCGTACCGGGGCCGCGACGGGGCCGGAGGCGGTGAGGTAGCGCCAGGCCCCGGCGCCGGCCGCCTCCGCGGTGGCCTTGTCGGCCTCGATCTGCGTACGCAGCCACTGCGCCAGCGACGCTCCGCCGGTGTCGAGGACGCCCTCGGCGCCGTCCAGCTCGCGCAGGAACGGGGTGACCGCCGCGTTCAGCTCGGCCACGAACGCCTCCAGGGACGCCTGGGCGTCGTCCAGGTTGGGCAGGCCCTCGGCGCGCGGCCGGGTGGGCGTCGGCAGCCGGTCCCCGGACAGCGGAATGCGCAGCTCCAGCGTGCTCAGCACGGTCGGCGCGCCCTCGGTGCCCGCCGCGTACGCCTGCTCTCCCACGTGCCGCCAGCTCGACCAGCCGTCCGGCAGCGGGACGGGCGGCGGCGCGGCGAGTTCGACCACGGCCAGCGGGTCGCGGGCGTCCTCGGCGCGGTGGCAGGTCGCGTCCAGGACGCGGGGATGGGTGCGCACGTACGGCAGATCGGCGACCGGCCGGGTGGCCACCTCCCAGGCGGCCAGCGCGAAGTGCAGCGGATCCAGCGTGACGCCGCTCGCGCCCGGCTCCCCGCCCGTGGCCGCGAACGCGTGCCGCCACCTGCGCAGCTGCTCGCCGTAGTGCTCCTGCCCACCGCCGTGCCCGGCGTCGATCCAGAACGCCTGCGTCGCGGTGCGAACCGTACTATTCATCGTAAAAACTCCCCTTAAATCACTGCTTATACCTTTATGCCCGATATCGAGGGCGACCAACGCCTCCCGAAGGCCCCCTCGTTAGCGCTGTGACCTGCGGGGTAGGCCACGGCCAGCGGGTAGTGCGAGCGAGGGGGATTGTGGTCATGCGCACGACTGCTTTTCGGGGCATGAGCTCCAACAACGGGGAACCGCGGAAAATCCGCGGGGAACTGCGGAAAACCGGCGGAGAATCGCGGCAACAGGCTCCGCGGCGCATTCAGATCGTCCACACGGAGTCGCGAAGGCGGTCCCATCCGATCGCCGCGGCCGTGCTCGGCGCGTGCGCCGGGGCCGCGGTGACGTACCTGCTGGATCCGGACCGCGGCCGTACGCGCCGCGCCCGCGTACGGGACAAGGGCTCGCACGCCACGCACGAGATGCGCGACGGCCTGGGCGTGCTCGGCCGCGACCTGTCCAACCGGGGCCGCGGATCGGCCGCGGCGGCCAGGTACCGCCTGACCGGCGGCACCGCCGACGACCGCGTCCTGCACGAGCGGGTACGCGCCGAACTGGGCCGCCACATCAGCCACCCGCACGCCGTCGAGGTCGACGTGCACGAGCGCGTCGTGACGCTCACCGGCGACGTGCTCGCGGGCGAGGACGAGCGCGCCCGCCAGAAGGTGCGCCGCATCCCGGGCGTCAAACACGTCGAGACCAACTGGCACGTGCACAGGGACGGCACCGACTCGCCCCGGCTGCAGGGCCAGGGCAGGCGGCGCAAGGCGGTGCCCGAGCTGATGCAGCAGCGCTGGTCGCCCACGACCAGGCTGCTCGCGAGCGGGGCCGCGGCGTCGATCTGGGCGATGACCGGCAAGCTGCCGGGGCCGCTGTCCTGGCTGACCCGCTGCGCCGCATCCGCGCTGGCCGTCCGGGCGGCGACGAACCTGCCGCTGCGCCGCCTCACCGGCGTCAACGCCGGCCGCGAGGCGATCCACGTCAACGCGGCCGTCTCGATCGCGGCGCCGCTGGAGGCCGTGTGGCCGCTGGTGAGCGACTATTCGCTGTTCCCGCGCTTCATGCCGGACGTGGAGGAGGTGCGGCTGTCGGCCGACGAACTGCGCTCCCACTGGGTGATCAGGGGCCCGGCCGGGACGCGCATCCGCTTCACGGCCACGGAGACCAGGCGCGAGGAGGGCGCGGAGATCGCCTGGAAGTCCACCGAGGGCGAGCTCATCGCCCACAGCGGCGTGCTGCGCGTGGACGCCCAGGCCGACGGCAGGACGCGCGTCCAGGTCCATCTGTGCTACAACCCCATCGCAGGGGCGGCCGGGCACGCCATCGCCGGACTGCTCGGCGCGCATCCCGCGCGCAAGCTGCGGCAGGATCTGATGCGGCTGAAGGAGCACGTCGAGAACCAGGTGCAGCCGGTTGCGCCGACGATGATCTGACGCCAGGCGGCCACGCGCGACGGGTGCTCGCGCGTGGCCCGCACGCTGCGGTGATATCGAAATCGATATCACCGCAAAGTTGATATCGGTCTTGGACAGCGTCTTTTGTCCTGTGTTGTCATGTCCGGGCTCACCCATGTTCCCGCCCGGAGGTGCTCCCGCATGCCCACTCGCCTGTCGAACGTCGCCCGGCTCACGGTCGCGGCGGTGTCGGCCGGGCTGCTGACGGCGGCGATCACGCTCCCCGCCGTCGGCGGCACCGGCAGCCTGGTCGTCTCCGCCACCGAGGAGCTGAACCTCAAGCCGATGGCGCTCGTGGAGCCGCCGCTCTCCCAGACCTCCACCGTGTACGACGCCCGCGGCAACGTGATCGCCCGCTTCTACGACCAGAACCGGGAGATCGTCCGGCTGGACCAGATCGCCGAGGTGATGCGGACGGCGGTCGTCGCCATCGAGGACGACCGGTTCTACGAGCACGGCGCGATCGACGTGGAGGGCACGGTGCGCGCCCTGGTCAAGAACCTCAGCTCCGACCGGCTCAGCCAGGGCGGTTCGAGCATCACCCAGCAGTACGTCAAGCAGGTCCTGCTCAACGCGGCCGACACCGAGCAGGACAAGAACAAGGCCCTGGAGGCC
The DNA here is from genome assembly GCF_040642995.1 of Nonomuraea sp. NPDC047529. Lineage (NCBI taxonomy): Bacteria > Bacillati > Actinomycetota > Actinomycetes > Streptosporangiales > Streptosporangiaceae > Nonomuraea > Nonomuraea sp. NPDC047529. The sequence continues at coordinate 53,703 of NZ_JBEYTJ010000002.1, forward strand.
AGCTACGCCCGCAAGCTCAAGGAGCTGCGCTACGCGATGGGCGTCGAGAAGAAGTACGGCAAGGACGAGATCCTGCGCCGCTACCTCAACATCGCCTATTTCGGGGCGGGGGCCAACGGCGTGCAGGCCGCGGCCCGGCGCTTCTTCGGCGTCCCGGCGTCCCGGCTGGACCTGGCCCAGGCCGCCACGCTGGCGGGCGCCGTGCAGGACCCGAACACGACCGACCCGAGCCGCGGCAAGAAGGCCCGCGAGCTGCTGCGCGCCCGGCGGAACGTGGTGCTCGACCGGATGGCCGAGCTCGGCAGGATCACGCCGGAGCAGGCGTCCGCGGCCAAGGCGAAGAAGCTGGGGTTCAAGGACGTCCGGCTGCCCAACGGCTGCGGCGACAGCGACTATCCGTACTTCTGCGAGTACGTCCGGCGCGAGCTGCTGATCAACCCGGCCTTCGGCGGCACGCGCCAGGCCAGGGAACGCGCCTTCGCGCAGGGCGGCCTGAAGATCTACACCACGCTCGACCCGAAGGCCCAGGCCGCCGCCGACCGGGCGATCAAGAAGCACGTCGACGCCACCGACAACGCCCTGGCCTCCGAGGCGCTGGTCCAGCCCGGCACCGGCGCGATCAGGGCCATGGCCGCCAGCCGCGGCTACGGCTCCTCGGCCAAGAAGAAGCAGATCTCCTACAACGCGGTGGCCGACGCCCGGCACGGCGGGCTGATCGGCTTCCAGGCGGGCTCGACGTTCAAGACGTTCACCCTGATCGCGGCGCTCCAGCAGGGCATGAAGGTGGACGACGGCATCACCGTCGGCAACGGCTACAACGCCCCCTCCGCCGCGGCCTTCAAGAACTGCGCCGGCGGCGGCGTCGGCGACCCGTCCTGGACGGTCACCAACGACGAGGGCACCCCCGGGTTCAAGACGCTGCGCACCGGCACGTGGGGGTCGGTGAACACGTTCTTCATGGCGCTGGAGCAGCGGGTGGGCCTGTGCCGGACGGTGGAGACGGCCAAGTCGCTCGGCGCCCTCCGGGCCGACGGGCGCAAGCTCCAGGAGTACGAGACGTTCACGCTCGGCATCAACGAGATGGACCCGGTGACGGTGGCCAACGCGTACGCCGCCATCGCCGCCCAGGGGAAGTACTGCACGCCGATGGCGATCACCAAGATCACCGCCTCCGGCACCGGCCCCGGCCGGACGACCTCGTACCGGCCGTCGTGCCGGCAGGCGCTCGACCCGGGCATAGCCGACGCGACCGCGCACATCCTGTCGGGCGTGTTCACCAAGGGCACGATGCGCGGCGTCGGCGGCATCGGCCGTCCGGCGGCGGGCAAGACCGGCACGACCGACGGGTACGCCTCCGCCTGGTTCGCCGGGTTCACCCCGGATCTGGCGGGCGCGGTCAGCATCGGCGACCCGCGCGGCTCGCAGCGGCACAAGCTGGTGAACACCACGATCGGCGGCCGGTACTTCCCCCTGGTGGCCGGGGCCTCGCTGCCGGGGCCGATCTGGAAGGACACGATGACGGCGGCCCTGAAGGGCGTGCCCGCCACGCCGTTCGCGCCGATCGACACCGGACGCTTCGGCGGCTGCGGCGACGACTGCGCGCCCGCCCGTCCCCGCGGGGACGCCGACCGTCCCGACGCGGGAGAACCCGCTCTGGGGGAGCCTGACCCGGGAGAGCAGGGCCTCGGCGAGCTCGACGCGGAGGAACTCGGGTGACGGGCACGCACCGCTCCCGCATCCCCGCCCCGGCCCCATAACGCCGACCGGCGACTCAAGAGCTATACGACAGGGCACGCGGCCCGCCCATACCCTCGATGAGTCCGCACATCTCCGCCTCACGAGGGACGGTCTCTCCATGCCCAAGGCACGGACGTTCAGCCGGACACATCTGGCGCTCTGCCTCGCACTCGCCGCCGGGGTCGCCGCGATCGGCGCGGGAGCGGTGGCCGACGCCACCGCCTCGCGGCCGGGCGACCCGCGGCCCGTGGTCATCCGCGACACCCACGGCGTCGCGGTCGGCAGGCTCAGCATCCTGCGCGAGGGGTTCGGGACGGCGCGCGTCTCGGTCTCCGTCAAAGGTCTGACGCCCGGCTTCCACGGCTTCCACATCCACACGACGGGCCTGTGCGACCCGCAGGCCGTCGATCCTGCGACCGGCCAGGTCTCCCCCTTCTTCACCGCCGGGGGCCACCTCGACCTGGCCGGCGGCGGCAGCCACGCCGGGCACTCGGGCGACCTGCCGCCGCTGCTGGTCGGCAAGGACGGGTCGGGCACCGCGTCGATCGTCACCGACCGGTTCGGGCTGCGCGAGCTGACCGACGCCGACGGCAGCGCGATCGTCGTGCACGCGCTCCCCGACAACCTGGCCAACATCCCCGCCCGCTACGCCCCGAACGGCCCCGACGAGGCCACCCTCAGAACCGGCGACGCAGGCGGCCGAACGGCCTGCGGCGTGATCAAGTAACCCACGCGCCGGCCTGCGCCGTGATCAGGCGGCCCTGACGCCGGTCAGTGGCGTGACCAGGCGGCCTGACGCCGGTCAGCGGCGTGACCAGGTGGCACGGGCGGTGGCCTGTGGTGCGGTCGGTGGCACGGCGCGTCCGGCGCGCCTGGTGGCGGACGCGGACGGGCGGTGGTCTGCGGCTAGTCTCGTGCCGTAACGCCACCGACCACGGAGAGTTCTCGTCATGATCTTCATCACCGCCAAGTTCCGCGTCCTGCCGGAGCACGCCGGCCGCTGGCCGGAGATCTCGGCCGAGTTCACCGAGGCCACCCGCGCCGAGCCGGGCTGCCTGTGGTTCGACTGGTCGCGCAGCCTCGACGACCCGGCCGAGTACGTCCTCGTCGAAGCCTTCCGCGACGAGGACGCCGGGGCCGCGCACGTGACGTCGGCGCACTTCAAGCAGGCCCAGCAGGTGCTGCCCGGCTACCTGGCCGAGACGCCGCGCATCGTCAACGCGAACGTCCCGCAGGACGACTGGTCGCTCCTGGGCGAACTGGCCGTCCCCGAACGGGACTGACCACCGCCCAGAGCGACACCACCGCTCAGAGCCGCACCACCAGCGCGGGGTCCAGCGCCAGGGTGGCGACCGCGAGCGCCAGGAACACGATAGCCAGGTAGAACTGCGGCGAGCGGTCGTCCACGCGCAGGTGGGTGAAGAGGGCGCAGACGAAGTAGAGGACGAGCCCGGCCGCGGCCGCCGTCCCGGCCAGGGGCACACCCAGCAGGCCGAGCGCCAGCCCGGCCGCGCCGGCCGCCTTGAGCGCGCCGATCGGCCAGACCAGCCACGACTCCGGCACCCCGGCCCGGTCGAGCGCGGGGCCGAGCGTCCGCATGACCGGCTTGAGTCGGGTCATGGCGGCGAACCCGGAGAAGGCGTTGAAGCCGATCGTCACCAGCGCGGTGACGACGTAGGCGGTGGAGTGAACCACGAAAACCTCCGATCCCGGCCGACCGTCCGGCCGTCCAGGTGAAAAACGCCAACCGACGAGCCGCGGCCCGTACAGGCCGACGGGCGGAGGGTGGGGCGGGTTTGTCAGGGGTGGTGGAAGGCCGGGGCGTGGGTGGTGGCCCAGGTGGCGAAGGTGCGGGGTGGGCGGCCGAGTGCCGCGGCGGCGTCCCCGGTGACCGGGTGCTGCGGGCGGGCCGCGTACCGGGCGTACCGGGCCAGCAGGGCGTGGACGAACGGCTCGGGCAGCCCGCCCGCGACCAGGTGCCGTTCGGCGGCCTCCGGCGGGATCTCCTCGAACCGCAGCGGCCGGCCGATCGCCTCGCCGATCACCGCCACCATCGCGGCATGGGTCAGCGACTCGGGCCCGGTCAGTTCCAGCCGCCCGCCGAGCCGCCCGCCGGAGTGGCCACCGGGGTGCTCGCCGGGGTGCTCGCCGAGCAGCGCCTTGGCGGCCACCTCGATCAGGTCCCGCTCGTCGATCGGCACCTCCTGGAAGCCGGCGTGCACGTACCGGACGACGTCCCCGGCCCGGATCTGCGGGGCCCACGCCTGGAGGGCGTTGCCGGCGAAGGAGGCGGCGCGCAGGCTGGTCCACTCCAGGCCGCTGTCCACGGCCGCGGCCTCGGCCTCCTTGTTGCGGTCGCCGCGGAAGCGGGAGGGCTGCTCGTCGAGGGGGTCGTCGGCGTTCATCGCGGACAGGGCCACCACCCGCCGCGCCCCGCGGTCGGCGGCGCGGGCGAGCAGGCCGGGCGCGCCGTCGCCGATGGCGCGCGGGTGCAGGAAGACGGCGGTGACGCCGTCCAGGTGATGGGCGAGGGTGTCGGGGCGGGCGGGGTCGCCCTCGACGACCTCGACCCCGGCGGGCAGCCGCACCGGCCCCGCCGAACGGGTGACGGCCCGCACCTTGGCCCCTTGGGCGGTGAGCAGTTCGACCAGCGGACGTCCGAACGCCCCGGTGGCACCGGTGACGAGAATCATGTCGTTCATGCCCCCTGAGAGAACCCCGGGGCGGGAAGTGTGACATCAGGCCACGAACCCGAACGGTGACCCGATCGAGCCCCGAGACCCGCCGACAAGGGGTGCTTTATCCGGATCGGAGCGATGGACGGCTACTCTGCGGCCCATGCACACCCAGTCACTCGCACCCGCTCCGGCCCTCGGCCCCAGACTCATCAAGGCCGAGATCCTCGTCGTGCTGTCGGTCTCGCTCGGCGCCAGCGGACTGCTGTCGCTGGTCCGGCTGATCGGCGCGCTGACCGCGCCCAGGGAGCTGAAGGGGCAGCAGGCCGTGCTCGTCGGCTCGCTGGCGCCGGGACGTCCGTGGCTGGACCTGACGTTGCAGCTCGTGGACATCGCGATCTCGGTGGCGCCGGTCGCGCTGGTGGCGTACCTGCTGGTCCGATCGGGCGAGTCGCTGCGGACGATCGGGGTGGACCTGCGCGAGCCGGGCCGCGACACGCTGCGCGGCGCGCTGCTCGCCGCCGCGATCGGCGGCACGGGGCTGGCCTTCTACCTGGTGGTCTACGCGCTGGGCGTCAACCTGACGGTGGTGCCGGGGCAGTTGCCGGAGGTGTGGTGGCGGGTGCCGGTGCTGCTGCTGGCCGCGGCGCAGAACGGGGTGCTGGAGGAGGTGCTGGTCGCCGGCTACCTGTTGCACCGGCTGGACCAGGCGGGCTGGGGGCCGTGGCGGGCGGTGGCCGTTTCGTCGGTGTTGCGGGGGTCGTACCACCTGTATCAGGGGTTCGGGGGGTTCGTCGGGAACATGGTGATGGGGCTGGTGTTCGGGCGGCTGTACCAGCGGTGGGGGCGCGCGATGCCGCTGGTGATCGCGCACACGCTGATCGACGTGGTGGCCTTCATCGGGTACGCGGCGCTGCACGGCCGGGTGAGCTGGCTCCCATGACGGCCGCTTGCAAGCGGTTTGCGTAACTGTCGCAAGAAATCGATAGTGTCTCGAAGCTCGACAACAACGTTACGAAACTCCTTCGCAGGAGCCTTGTGTCCCGGGGTCGTGGGGTCCTACTGTCACCTCACCCCCGAGAGAATCGAGCTTCGGATGTCACTCACGAGCACATCCCGGAGGGTCGTGGCGGTGCTCGCCGCGGCTCTCGGCCTCCCCCTCGTCTCGATCGCCGTCCCCGCGGAGGCCGCCACCACGGCACAGCGGCCCGTCGTGACGCGGGCCGCCCTCGACCCGGCGCTGGTCGCCGGCCGGGGCGCGCGCGTCGGCTTCGCCGAGCAGGAGGCCGAGAACGCCGCGACGGACGGCACGGTCATCGGCCCCGACCGCAGCGCGTACACGCTGCCCGCCGAGGCGTCCGGGCGGCGGGCCGTCAGGCTGACCCCCGGACGGCACGTCGAGTTCACCCTCCCGGCCGCGGCCAACGCGATCACGCTGCGCTACAGCATCCCCGACGCGCCCTCGGGCGGCGGCATCACCGCGCCACTGGACGTGGCGGTCAACGGCCACCACCGGGCGACCATGACGCTGACCTCGCAGTACTCGTGGCTGTACAACCAGTACCCCTTCACCAACGACCCCGGCGCCGACCTGCTGCACCCGGACTGGTGGATCACCGAGTGCTCCTGCGTGCCCAGCGCCACCACCCCGGCCCCGGCGATCACCAAGCCGTTCCGGCCCAGCCACTTCTACGACGAGCAGCGCCTGCTGCTCGGGCGCACGTACCGGGCGGGCGACCGGATCCGGCTGACGGCGGGCTCCGGCGCCGCCTGGACGGTCATCGACCTGCTGGACTCCGAGCTCGTCGCCCCGCCGCGGATCGAGCCGGTCGCGGCCAACGTGCTGGCCTTCGGCGCCGACCCGTCCGGCCGCCGCGAGTCCTCGTCCGCCTTCGACCGGGCCGTCGCCTTCGCCCGGCGCACCCACCTGAAGGTGTACGTCCCGCCCGGCACGTACCAGGTGAACCGGCACATCGTCGTGGACGACGTGACGATCAGCGGCGCGGGAAGCTGGTACACGATCATCAAGGGCCGCGAGGTCGCCCTCGACACCCCGGCGCCCGACGGGTCCGTCCACACCGGCGTCGGCTTCTACGGCAAGGACGCCAAGGACGGCGGCAGCCGGAACGTGCACCTGTCCGGGTTCGCCATCGAGGGCGACGTCCGCGAGCGGATCGACACCGACCAGGTCAACGGCGTCGGCGGCGCGATGAGCGACTCCACGATCGAGGGCCTCCACATCCACCACACCAAGGTCGGCCTCTGGTTCGACGGACCCATGAGCGGCACCCGCGTCACCGGCAACGTGATCGCCGACCAGATCGCCGACGGGCTCAACCTGCACACCGGCGTCACCGGCTCGGTCGTGTCGGACAACTTCGTCCGCAACTCCGGCGACGACGGCCTGGCCATGTGGTCGGAGAGGACGGCGAACGCGCGCAACACGTTCGACCACAACACCGTGCAGACGCCGGTGCTGGCCAACGGCATCGCGATCTACGGCGGCACGGACAACACGGTCTCGGCCAACCTGGTCGCCGACCCCGTCCGGGAGGGCAGCGCGCTGCAGGTCGGCTCCCGCTTCGGCGCCGAGCCGTTCACCGGCCGCCTGGACATCACCGGCAACACCACCGTGCGGGCGGGCACGTACGAGCTGAACTGGAACATCGGCCTCGGCGCCATCTGGTTCTACGCCCTGGAGCGGAACATCGACGCCGACGTCCGGGTGACCGGCGACCACTACCTCGACAACACCTACAACGCCGTGATGCTGGTCGCCGACTGGCCCGTCAAGGACCTCTATTCCATCACGAACCTGCGCTTCAAGGACGTCCGGGTGGACGGCACCGGCACCTCGGTGCTCAGCGCCCGCGCCGCCGGCTCGGCCACCTTCGAGAACGTGGACGCCCGCAACGTGGGCGCGGTCCCCGTCAACAACTGCGGCACCTTCCACTTCACCCCGTCCGGCTCGGAGTTCTCACTGACGGACGGCGGCGGCAACGACGGCTGGCTCGCCCCCTGGCTCCTCCCCAACACCCTCACCTGCGACGACCGTCCCCCAGTGGTCACACCCCCGGCCCCCTCCCCCTGGTGAGCCCGGGGCGTCAGGCGGCGGGGGTCGGGCAGGGGGATGGCATGACCGACAGTTACGACCGGGTCGCCGTCGTCACGGGCGCCGACTCCGGTATCGGCAAGGCCACCGCCGTGCTGCTCGCCGAGCACGGGTTCGACGTGGGGATCACCTACCACGAGGACGAGGAGGGTGCGCGGGAGACCGCCGCGCTGGTGCGGGAGGCGGGCAAGGCGGCGGCCGTGCGCCGCCACGACCTGACCGACCCGGTACGGGCCGCGCACGTCGTCGACGAGCTGGCCGGGGAACTGGGCGGGATCGGCGTGCTGGTCAACAACGCCGGCACGGGGTCGTCGGAGCCGTTGCTCGGCATGGACTACGAGCGCTGGCGTTCGGTGTTGTCGGTGGACCTGGACGGGCCGTTCCTGTGCGCGCAGCGGGCGGCCCGGCGGATGGCGGCCGAGGGGCGCGGCGGCCGGATCGTGAACGTCACCAGCGTGCACGAGGAGTACCCGAGGGTGGGGGCGGGGCCGTACTGCGCGGCCAAGGGCGGGCTGAAGCTGCTCAGCCGGGTGCTGGCGCTGGAGCTGGCCGCGTACGGGATCACGGTCAACACCGTCGCGCCCGGCGAGATCGCCACGCCGATGACCGGGCAGGAGGACCGGGTGCCGCGGGCCGGGAGCCGTCCGGGGTACCCGATCCCGCGGCCGGGCGACGCCCGGGAGGTGGCCGCGGTCATCGCCTTCCTCGCCTCGCCGGCCGCCTCGTACATGACGGGCTCGTCGGTGTTCGTGGACGGCGGGATGGTCACGATGGGACCGCAGGCGGCGGGGGCGCTCCAGTCCGGCGACTGGCGTTGACCCCGCGCCCCCGCCCGCTCGGTGAGGCCCGCTGAGAAGGCCCGCTGAAGAAGGCCCGGTCAGCAGGCCGGTCGGGGAGGCCCGCTCCCCGGAGAGCCGCCCGGTCTCAGGCGGTGGCCGGGTGGCCGACCGCGAGGGCCGCGGCCACCTGCGGCGCGACGCGGTCCGCCCAGCGGCTCAGGATCTCCTCCAGCTCGGGCAGCCGCGACTCCAGCACGGCCAGCCCGGGCGTCGGCACGGTCGCGCCGAGCTCCACCAGCAGGGGCCGCAGGTGCACCTCGACCGCCAGCGTGTGCTTCGGGTCGCCCATGACCAGCAGCGGCAGCGCCGCCACCCCGGCCAGCGCCTCCGGCCGCAACCGGTCGAGGAACGCCTTCAGCAGCCCGGTGTAGGTCCCCTTGTACGTGGGGCTGGCCACCACCAGCACCCTCGCCTCGGTCACCAGCTCCAGCGCCACCTCGACGCCGGGCGCGGGCCCGGGGGCGAGCAGGTGCGGCCCGAGCGCCGACAGGTCGACCACGTCGTGCGCGCCCGGGAGGCCGAGCCGCCGCGCGACGGCCTCGGCCGCCTCGACCGCCACGGTCCTCGTCCTGGAGCCTTCGCGGGGGTTGCCGACCAGCGCCACGACGCTCATCCGGCCACCGCCGCTGCCAGCCTGGCGGCGTACCGGGAGGCGGGCCGGGTCAGGCCGTAGTTGTCGCGGAGGGTGCGGCCCTCGTACTCGTACCGGAACAGGCCCCTGATCTGCAGCTCCGGCACGACGTGGTCGACGAAGTCGGACAGGCCCGACGGGAGCAGCGGCGGCATGATGTTGAAGCCGTCGGCCGCCCCGGTGAAGAACCATTCCTGGAGCTGGTCGGCGATCTGCTCGGGCGTCCCGGCGACCACGCGGTGGCCGCGGCCGCCGGCCAGCCGGTTGAGCAGTTGCCGGACCGTCAGGCGCTCCCGCCTGGCCAGGTCGATGACGAGCTTGCGCCGGCTCTGCGCGCCCTCGGTCTCGACGGGCACGTCCGGCAGCGGCAGGTCGAGGTCGTCCTCGGTCAGGTCGATGCCGGTCATGTGGGAGAGCTGGGCCAGGCCGTAGGCGGGGATGATCAGGTCTTCGAGCTCCTTCTCCAGGTGCAGCGCCTCCCGTTCGGTCGAGCCGATGATCGGCGAGATGCCGGGCAGGACGAGCAGGTCGTCCGGCTGCCTGCCGTGGGCGGCCACCCGCCGCTTGATGTCGCTGTAGAACTCCTGGCCCTCCTCCAGGGTCTGCTGGGCGGTGAAGACGGCCTCGGCGTGCCGGGCGGCGAACTCCCTGCCGTCCTCCGACGACCCGGCCTGCACCAGCAGCGGACGTCCCTGCGGCGAGCGCGAGGTGTTCAGCGGTCCCCTGACGGCGAAGTGGCGGCCGATGTGCTCGATGGGATGGATCTTGCCGGTGTCGGCGTAGAGGCCGCCGGCGCGGTCGCCCAGGACGGCGTCGTCCTCCCAGCTGTCCCAGAGCTTGCCGACGACTTCCAGGAACTCGTCCGCCCTGGCGTAGCGGGCGGAGTGCGCGGGGCGTTCGACGCCGAAGTTGAGCGCCTCGGCCTCGCTGGCGGAGGTGACGATGTTCCAGCCGGCCCGGCCGCCGCTGATGTGGTCGAGGGAGGCGAACTTGCGCGCCACGTGGAAGGGCTCGTTGTACGTCGTGGAGACGGTCGCGATCAGGCCGATGTGGTCGGTCACCGAGGCGAGGGCGGCCAGCAGCGTGAGCGGTTCGAGCCCGCCGAGCGCGTTGTGCCGGACGTTGCCCTGCAGGGCCACGCCGTCGGCGAGGAAGAGCGAGTCGAGCTTGCCGCGCTCGGCGATCCTGGCCAGCTCCTGGTAGTGGCGGACGTCGGTCAGGCGGCTCGGCTCGGTGCGCGGGTGCCGCCAGGCCGCCTCGTGGTGGCCGACGCCCATGAGGAAGGCGTTCAGGTGGAGCTTTCTCGTCACGTGGTCCTCCAGGTGGAGAAGCGGCGCTCGACGCCGATCAGGAGCAGGTTGAACAGCAGGCCGACCACGGAGATCGTGATGATGCCGGCGTACATGTCAGGGATGCGGAAGCTGGACTGGGCGTCGAGGATGAGGTAGCCGAGCCCGGCCTTGGCGCCGACCATCTCGGCGAACAGCAGGACGAGGATCGAGTACGCGCCCGCCAGCCGTACGCCCGTGAAGATGGTGGGGACGGCGGCCGGCAGGATCACCTTCTGGAACAGCCGCACCGGGCCGAGCCCCATCGACCGGGCCGACTTGATCAGCAGGGGCTCGACGGTCTTCACGCCGCTGATGGTGTTGAGCAGGATGGGCCAGGAGCAGGCGTACAGGACGAACGCCACCTTCGTCGTCTCGCCGATGCCGAGGATGAGCGTGAAGACCGGCAGCAGCGCGACCGCCGAGGTGTTGCGGAACACCTCCAGCAGCGGGGTCAGGAAGTCGGCGACCGGCTTGTACCAGCCGATCAGCAGCCCGAGCGGGATGGCCAGCACGATCGCCAGCCCGAACCCGGACAGCGAGCGCGCCAGCGACGCCTCCAGGTGCTCGGGCAGGCGGCCCGTGAGCAGCAGGTCCGCGCCGGCGGCCAGGCTCTCGGAGAGCGGGGGCACGAACACGGGGTCCACCACGCCGAGGCGGGGCAGCACCTCCCAGGCGGCCAGGAGCAGCAGGATCGCGGCGGAGTTCCGTCCCGCCCGCCGCGCCAGCCCGCCCGCGCGGCTCCGCGCCGCCTTCCGGCTCGCTCTCGCCGGGGCCGGGTTCCGGCTCTCCCCCTCGGTGGGCCGGACCGGGACGGCGGGCTCCTTCCCTGAGGTGGGAACGGGCTCCGGCTCGTCGTCGGGGAGGTCGTACCAGTGGACGTCGCCCTCGGGGCGGGTCCGCTCGTCGGCGCGCGCGTCAGTCATGCCGGATCGCCGCCGTCCGCTCCTGCACCTGCGCCGCGGCGACCTCGTCGCGCAGCAGCCCCCACACGTGGTGCCGGTACTCGCCGAAGCGCGGGTCGGCCCGCAGGTCGCCCTCGCGCGAGTCGAACTCCACCTCGATGATCTTCTTGATCCGGCCGGGCCTCGAGGTCATCACGGCGACCCGCTGCCCCAGGTAGACGGCCTCGTCGATGCCGTGCGTGATGAAGATGACGGTCTTGCGGGTGTGCTGCCAGATGCGCAGCAGCTCCTCCTGGAGTGACTCGCGGGTCTGGGCGTCGAGCGCGGCGAACGGCTCGTCCATCAGCAGGACGTCGGGGTCGAAGGCCAGGCTGCGGGCGATGGCGACGCGCTGGCGCATGCCGCCCGACAGCTCGTGCGGGTAGCGGTCCTCGAAGCCGGACAGGCCGACCAGTTCGAGGTGCCGCCGCGCCCGTTCCGTACGCTCGGCCCTGGGCACGCCCTTGGCCTCCAGCCCGAACGCGACGTTGGCCAGCGCGGTCCGCCACGGGAACAGCGCGTACTGCTGGAAGACGATCCCCCGGTCGAGGCCGGGCCCGGTGACCGGCGCACCGTTGACCACGATCTCGCCCGTCGTCGGCGCGGTCAGCCCGGCGACCAGGTCGAGGAGGGTGGACTTGCCGCAGCCGCTCGGCCCGACGAGCGTGAGGAACTCCCCTTCGCGGACGTCGAGGTCGATCCCGGACAGGGCGGTGAACGGCTCCTCCGCGTCCCTGACCGTGAACTCCTTGCCGACGTTCCGGATGCCGATCTTCGTACGGACGCCGGTCTCGCTGATCGTGGCGGTCATGAGCCGCTCCCGTTCGCGTAGGGGTTGAACTCGTTGGTGTAGAGGTCGGTGGCCTTGACCTGGCCCGGACGGAGCTCGCCCTCGCGCTGGAGCCAGTCGATCCACCGCTGGAACTCCCGGCTGTCGATCACCCCGCCCCTGCCCGCGATGCCGGTGCTCTTCCAGAGCTTGACGACGTCGGTGCTCTCGTTGCGCCCGCGCTTGGCGATGATCTGCTCGAACTTGGCGACGACCTCCTCGCGCGGCCGGGTCTGCGCCCAGGCGATGGCCTTGGCGAAACCGGCGACGAAGGTCCTGACGGTGCCGGGGTTCCTGGCGATGAAGTCCTCGCGCAGCACGACGGACCCGGCCGTGAACGGCCCGAACAGCTCGACGTCGGTGAACAGCGGACGCAGCCCGCCGCGTTCGAGCGCCTTGTCCTTGAGCACGGCGCCGAGCGTGCCGACGTCGAGCTGCCCCTGCCGCAGCGCCTGCTCGGTGTTGACCGGCGGGATCACCACGAGCTGGACCTGCTCGATCTCGGCCGGGGTCAGCCCCTGGCGCTTGAGGTACTCCTTGATGACGGCCTCGTGGTGGGCGCCGAGGGTGTTGACGCCGATCTTCTTGCCGATGAGGTCGCGGGCGGTTCTGATGGGGCTGTCGTCCTTGACGTAGTAGCCGTTGAACGACTTCTCGTCGGAGCCGTAGTAGCCGATCACCGCCTTGATCGGGGCCTTGGCCGCCTTGAGCTTGATGACCGCGCCGTCGAAGGCGCCGCCGAAGTCGGTCTGGCCGGTGGCCGCGGACTGGATGTCCTGCGGCCCTGAGGTGGTGTTGCCCACCCACTTGAGCTTGACGTCGCCGAGGTAGCCGAGCTCCGCGGCCAGTTCGGGGAAGGTGACGTTGCCCGCGCTGCCCTGGTAGCGGAGCTCCTTCACCTCCGGTTCGCCGGGTTTCGCCGAGCCCTCGGCCGCGCCGCAGCCGACCGTCACGGTCGCGAGCAGCACGGCGAGGAGTGCACGTCTGATGTCGATCACGATGAGTTCCTCTGGGGAGAACTGCGCAGGGGGTAGGGAGGTCTGCCGGAGGTACGTGATCAGCGACACTGAGCGCTGGCGACGTGGCCGTAGTCCACGTGCGGGCGCCGGGTCAGGTGGAGGCCCTGGCTCATGCGTACGAAGCTACGGAACCCCCGCAGCCAAGTCAACATTTCCTACTGGATTTACATGAAAAGCCTTTCAGCGCATCGCGTCCAGGCCCTCGACCACCGTGCTGGTCAGCGTTCCGACCTCGGAGATCCCGATGGAGACGACGTCGCCGTGCCGCAGCGTGAAGGGCAGGTCGGGCACCAGGCTCGTGCCGGTGGACAGCACCGCCCCGTCGGGGAAGACGTCGGCGCGGAAGAGGTGGGCGACCAGGTCGTCCAGGCGCCGGTGCAGCCCGGACGTGGACGCCTCGCCGTCCCACACCGTCCGGCCCCGCCTGGAGACGGCCATCGTGATGCCCAGCGCGTACGGGTCGGCCACCTCCCACACGGGCCTGATCGCCGGGCCGACGGCGCACGCGCCCAGGTAGATCTTGGCCTGGGGCAGGTAGAGCGGGTTGGCGCCCTCGATCGTGCGCGAGCTGACGTCGTCGACGACCGTGTAACCGGCGACCTCGCCGGCCGCGTTGAGCACCAGGCCCAGTTCCGGCTCGGGCACGTCGATCTCCGAGTCGGCGCGTACCGCGATCCGGCCGCCGTGCCCGGAGACCTTCCAGGCCACGGACTTGAAGAACAGCTCGGGGCGTTCGGCGTCGTAGACGAGCTCGTACACGTCGGCCGCCCGCTCGCTCTCGGTCACCCGGGCCTCCCGCGACCGCCGGTAGGTGACCCCGGCGGCCCACACCTCCATCCGGCCGTCCACGGGGGCCAGCGGGCGCACGTCCGCCGACCTGTGCCGGGGACCGCCGGGGGCGGCACATCGTTCCCGCAGCTCGGCGACGGGCAGCCGGAGCAGCTCGCCCACCCCGCCCACCCCGTCGAGCTCCGCCACCTGTTCCCCGTCGTCGACGCCGACCGCGTCGAGACGGGTCACCGGGCTGTTGAACCGCACGATGCGCATGATCCGCTCCTGCTCTCGTCCGTCGGGGGCACGATCACCCTACGGCCGGTCGCGGCGCGGGCCATGCCGGATGGGAATGCCTTCTCCCGAAGGGGAACGGCAGGGATGAAAGACCTGGTCAGCGCGGTACCGCCGGGCCCTCCTGGCACGCCGGGCGGCCCGTTCGTGGCGGCGGCGGAGCGGAAGGCCATTGGCGGGCAGGCGAAAGTCCGCCAAGGTGAAACCGGCCCGTCGAGCGACTTCGCCTCGTGCGAGGAACGCCGCGGGCAGGCCGGAGCCGACGAAGGAGCATCCATGACACCGCCGACCGTCACGTGCCCCCAGGACCTTGTCGACCTGTCCGTCCTCGCACCCGCGCGGCTGGAGGGACTCGGGAACTCCGTCATCGCCATGGAGCTGCTCGAACTGCTCGCATCGGCTCCGGAGGAGGACGACCTGTTCGCCGCGTTCGACACCGGCACGCCCGCGCCGCGTCGAGCCGGCGGTCGCTGACCGCGGCACCGGTCCGCCCGTGACGAGGCCGGCCCGGTCACCGGCGTGCTGGGTTGACAGGGCGGGTGGGGCGGATTTCGCTGCAACCAGACGCCGGAGGGCGGAGGGGAGCTGGTCATGCGTGATTTCCGGCGGTTCGTCGTCGCCCTGGTCCTGTGCGTGCCGCCGGTCGCCGTCGCGGCCGGGCCCGCCGTCGCCGCCGGGCCCGCGCCCACCGGGCCCGGGGTCGCGTCCCACTTCGGGCTCGCCCGCAAGGACTGCGTGGGGACGGCGGCCGGCCGGGCGTCCAAGGTCTGGTACACGGTCGCGGGCGGCGTGTTGTCCGACGTCTACGAGCCCACGATCGACAACACGAACGTCGAGACGATGCAGTTCGTCGTCACCGACGGCGCCACGTTCACCGAGGCGCAGGCCCGCGACACCACCTACCGGGTGGAGACCGGCCGTTCGGGGCTGAGCTGCACCGTCACCTCCACCAGCAGGAGCGGCCGCTACCGGCTGACCACCACCTACGTCACCGACCCGGGGAGCGACGCGGTCGTCGTGCGGACCCGGCTCCAGCCGCCCGGCCTGCGCCTGTACGTCCGGCTGGACGCGAGCGTGAACGGCAACGGCGGCGGCGGCCCGGCCGACGGCGGGGCCGACACCGGCACGGTGGACGCCGCCACCGGCGCGCCCGTGATCTCCGACACCGGCACCGAGACCTCCGCGCCGGAACGCGACTACGCGGTGCCCACCCACCTGGCGCTGCGGGCGGAGCGGCGGCTGCCGCGGGCCGGCGTCGGCTACGCGGGAACGTCCGGCGACGGGCTGGCGCAGCTCGACGCCGACCACGAGCTGACCGCCTACGACAGCGCGCCGCGCGGCAACGTCGTGGCCACCGCCCGGCTGCCGATCGACGCCTCGGGCGCGGTGACGTTCGCGCTGGGCTTCGGGCGCAGCGCCGAGGCCGCGCTGCGGACGGCGGGCCAGGCGGCGGCGCGGCCGTTCGCGTCCACCCTCGCCTCGGTTCGAGGCGGGCTGGGCGGCCTACGACGCCGGGCTGCGCCGGCCGCCCGCCGCCCTCGCCGACGCCTACCGGCTGTCGGCGAACGTGCTGAAGGCCAGTGAGGACAAGACCTTCCCCGGCGCGGTCGTCGCCTCGCCGGCGAGCCCGTGGGGCCAGGCGGTCGACGCGGGCGCGCTGCCCGGCGGCAAACCGGTCTACTTCGGCTCCTATCGCGAGGTGTTCGCCCGCGACCTGTACGAGGCGTTCACCGGCTTCCTCACCGCCGGCGACCTGGCCACGGCCCGCGCCACCACCCGCTTCCTGCTGGAACGCCAGCAGCTCCCCGACGGCAGGCTGCCGCGCAACTCGCTGCTCAACGGCCGGCTCGCGCCCGACTCCGGCGGCGACCAGCTCGACGAGACGGCCTATCCGATCCTCATGGCCCACCAGTCCGGGCTCGGCGGCGACACGACGTTGTGGCCGCGCGTACGGGCGGCGGCCGACTTCCTGCTGGCGCACGGGCCCGCGTACGGCGTGGAACGGTGGGAGGAGCAGCCGGGCCACTCGCCGTCCACGATCGCGGCCGAGATCGCCGGGCTGGTCGCGGCGGGCGAGATCGCCGACCGGCAGGGCGACCGGGCCCGCGCCCGGCTCTACCGGGCCACCGCCGACCACTTCGCCCGCTCGGTCAAGGAGTGGACGGTGACCACCACCGGCCCGTACGCCCCCCGCTACTTCCTGCGCCTGTCGCGCGGCGGCGACCCCGACGCGGCCGTCTCCTACGGCCTGGGCAACGGCGGCCCCACCGAGGACCAGCGCCGGGTGGTGGACGCCGGCTTCCTGGAGCTGACCAGGCTCGGCGTCCTGCCCGCGGACGACCCCGACGTGCTGGCCGGCCTCGCGGTCGTGGACCGGGTGATCAGGCGCACGACCGCGAGCGGCCCCGGCTGGTACCGGTACGGCTCGGACACCCCGGGCACCGAGGACGGCTACGGCGACTGCCACGAGCCCGATCCGACCTCGTGCGCGCCGTCCGGCAGGCCGTGGCCGACCGGGAACACCGGCTCGGGCCACGTGTGGCCGGTGCTGGCCGGGGAGCGGGCCGAGCAGGCGCTCCAGACGGGCGACCAGGCGACGGCGGCGTCGCTGCTGGCGGCCATGCGGGCGATGTCGTCGGGGACGGGGCTGGTGCCGGAGCAGGCGTGGGAGAACCCCGGCCTGGGCGCGTCGCCGTACGGGAGCGACCCGGCGACCGCCTCGATCGGCTTCCGCGACGGCGGGCCGGCGGGGTCGGCGTCCCCGCTGACCTGGGCTCAGGCGCAGGAGGTGCGGCTCATTCTGTCGCTCGGCTCCCGCCGTCCGGCCGAGCAGCCCGAGGCGGTGCGCGAGCGGTACGCCGCCCACGGCCTGCCCGCCGCCAGCCCGCTCACCCTCACCTCGCCGCCCGCCGAAGGCGGGACGATTGCTGACGGCTCGGTCACCGTGAAGGGGACGGCCGCGCCGGGCGCGCTCGTGGACGTCGAGGCCGCGCCCGTGGACGTCGGGGCGCCCGCGCGGGTCGTCTCGGTGCGGGCCGGGGCCGACGGCGCGTTCACGGCCCGGGCGCCGATCGTGTTCGGCGAGGTCGTGCTCACCGTCGCCGCGACCTCGGACGGCCGCACCGGGTACGCCCGGCGCTCGGTCGTCGGCGACATCACCGGCGGCACGACCGTGCTCGACGTCACCGACCCCGAGGGCGACGACGACGGCCCGGGGACCTACGCCTACCCGACGGCGGCCGACTTCCGTCCCGGAGCGTTCGACCTGCGGCGGTTCCAGGTGATCACCGATGCGACCACCGTCTACCTGCGGGCCGGGCTGCGCGACCTGACCCCCACGTTCGGCAACCCGCTCGGCGCGCAGCTCCTCGACGTCTACGTCCAGGATCCGGCCGCCGCCGAACGGTCGGCGCAGGCGGCCTTCCCCCAGCGCAACCACCGGATCGCCGAGGAGGACGCCTGGTCGCAGCGCGTCGAGGCGCAGGGTTTCGCCGCCCCCGTCTGGGTCACCGCGGACGGGCGCGGGCCCGGCGGCGCGGCGGTGCGCGCTTCCGAGGCCACCAGGACGATCACCGTCGCCCTGCCCAAGGCGTCCTTCGGCACGCCGGGGCCGGGGTGGCGGTTCGCGGTCGTGCTGACCGGCCAGGACGGCTACACCGCCGACCAGGCCAGAGGGTTCGCGGCGACGCCCGAGCCGTACCGGTTCGGGGTGTGCGCCGAGGGCGGCGGCGCGCCACTGTGCGCGGCCGACCCCGGCACGGTGCCCAAGGCACTGGACGTGCTCACCCCGCCCGGGGTGTCCCAGGCCGACGAGCTGAACCCGCTTCCCGGCCCGGTCACCCTCCACGCGGTCGCGGTGCCCTGACCCGCTGACCGGCCGCGCGGTCGCCGTGCCCTGACCCCGTCTCCCATTAGGCGAAGCGTTCGATGGTCACCGGGATCAGGCCCTGCCCGCGGATCGCCTGCCGGTGGTGGTGGAGCAGGGCGCCGATGGCGGCGAGCGGACCGGCGCTCAGGCGTACGGTGACGTCCAGGCACCAGGCGATGCCGGGGCCGATGCGCCGCAGCTCCCAGGTGAAGGTGTGTCCCGCGGCGGTCCCGGTGGCGGTGCCCGCGATCCTGGCCCGCGGGTTCACCTCCGGCTGCTCCAGGCGCAGGACCGTGCGCACGTTCGCCAGGCCGCGCTCGCCGAGCTCGCCCGCGAACAGGATGCGGTAGCGCCGGGTCTGCGTGGACCGGGAACCGCCCAGGTCGAGCGGGGCCGCGGCGGGCAGCGCCTGGCGGTACTGGAAGAAGGCCCGCAGCTCGGCCTCCTGCGGCAGCGCGCCCCCGCCGAGCATCGAGTAGGTGTCGCGGGCGTCGCGCCGGGTCACCGGCAGCACCCGCTCGCGCAGCGCGGGCTCGGCGCGGATGGCCCGGCTGGACCCGGGCGACTCACGCCACTCGCCGCAGTCGGAGGTCCATTCCGCGCAGTCGATGCCCGCGGCGGTGTAGTCGTCGCAGAGCACGAACTCCTCGACCAGGATGCCCAGGGGAAGTGTTCCGCGACCGCGGTCTTCGGGGGCGGCGTAGATCAGGTAGTAGTCCAGGGGTACGTCGGCGTCCATTCGCGACATGATCGTGGGACGGGCCCGCGCGGGCAAGGCGACATTCTGATGTTCTCGCAGGTCCTGCCGTTAGATGCGGGTCTAGCCGGTAACGGGCTTGCCCGTGGCACCGCCGGCGAGCCACTCCTCCCACGACTTCGCCCACGGCGTGGGGCCGTTCCCGAACCGCAGTTTGCGCGAGGTGCCCTTGACCTGGATGACGTCGCCGCGCTGGGTGAAGTCGTAGAACCAGCGGGCGTCGGCGGGGCTCGCGTTGACGCAGCCGTGGCTGACGTTGGAGTTGCCCTGCGCGCCGGTGGACCAGGGCGCGGCGTGGAAGAAGGTGCCGCTGTAGGTCATCCGGACGTTCCACTTGGTCTTGATCTTGTACTCGCCCGGCTTCCCGATGGTGGCCGAGTCCATGACGGTCTCCGCCGCCTTCTCCTGGGCGATCATGGTGCCGGAGTAGCTGTCGTCGCCGGGTTTGCCGAGGCTCACGGGGATCGTCCGGACGGTCTTGCCGTCCGCGGTGACGACGGCCCGGTGGCGGTCGGCGTCCACCTTGGTGACGTGCTTCGGGCCGACGGTGAAGGACAGGCTGCGGTCCTTGGTCCCCCACAGGTCCTGGCCCGCGCGCAGCCCGGCCAGGTGGGCGACGACCTTGACCTGCTCGCCGACCGGCCAGTAGTCGCGCGGCCTGAACTGCACCTCCCGGTCGCTCACCCAGCTCCACGCGCCCTCGACCGGCTCGGACATCTTCACGACCAGTGAACGCTCGACCGCCGCGCGGGCCTGCCTGGAGGTGACCGGCTGGGACAGCAGGAGCTGGACCGGCATCCCTACGCCGACCTTCTCGCCGTCCAGCGGCGACATGCCGCTCTGCAGGGTCCGGCCGGGCTTGAGCGTGGTGAAGGACGACTGCCCGGTGACGGCCTTGCCGTCGGTGCCCATGACCTGCGCGCTCACCGTGTACGACGTCGCCGGCCGCAGCGGCCACCGGGGCCGCCAGGTGCCGTCGGCCGCCGTCGAGCCGGTCACCTGGCGTCCCTTGGCGTCGGCGACGGTCACCTTGGTGACCTTGCCGCCGGTGACCTTGACGCTGATCCCGGTGTCGGGGGCGACCTTCTTCGTGCCGTCGGCGGGGGTGATCGCGAGCCTGGCCACCGGGCCCTGGGCCTGTCCTGGGCCGCCCGGCGGCCGTGCGCCGCCTCCGCCGGAGGCGCATCCGGCGATCAGGAGCGCCGCGAGGGCGAGGGTCGTGCTGGTCCGGCCGTTCCGCATCTCCGATGCCTCCCGTGCCTGACAAGGCGTCGTTTCCACCTTAGGCGGTCGGTGCTGTCACGTCCGGACACTTCTGCCCGTAAGGCATGGGAGAAACCTTCATCCGCAGATGATCGCTCTTGCGAACCTTGCGGGCGGATCTGGTGTCCAACTCTCTGGAACGGTCCTTGTGGGCTGATCTCAGGGGATGACGCACCGGGGGCGGTGCATGAGGGGGAACGCCATGAACAGCGCCATGAGGCCGGGTCTGTCCGGTGTCGCAATGGCCACGGCGATGCTGGCCGTCACGACCGCGCTCACGGGGGCCACCCCCGCCGGCCCCACGCCCTCCCCCACACATCCGGCCCCCACACATCCGGCCCCCACGCATCCGACCCCCACGCATCCGACGCCGTCGGCCTCCCCGGAGCCGAAGCCCGACCAGAAGCCGGACCAGGCCGAGCCGTCCGCCGAGCCGTCCGGCGGCCCGGCGGAGAAGGTCGACTGCCGCAAGGTCAAGTGCGTGGCGCTCACCTTCGACGACGGCCCGGGCCCCTACACCGGGACGCTCCTGCGGCACCTGGCGAAGTACCAGGCCCGCGCCACGTTCTTCGTCGTCGGCCGGAACGTCGCCGCCTACTCGGACGTGGTCCGGCGCACGGTCGGGGCCGGGCACGAGCTGGGCAACCACACCTGGTCCCACCCCGACCTGACCCGGCTGACGCCGGCCGCGATCAGGTCCCAGCTCGCCCGTACCGACCGGGCCGTGGAGTCGGCCACGGGCGTCGTGCCCGGCCTGGTACGCCCCCCGTACGGCGCGATGGACCGCGACGTGCGGCGGCAGGCGCGCCGGCCGCTGGTCCTGTGGAGCGTGGACACCCTCGACTGGGCCCACCGCGACAGCGCCAGGGTGGCCCGCGTCGCGCTCAAGCGGGTCCGCCCCGGCAGCGTCATCCTGTTCCACGACATCCATCCGACCACGGTCAAGGCCCTCCCGCGGGTGCTGAAGGGCCTGTCCGCCCCCGGCTACCGCTTCGTCACGGTCGGCGAGCTGTTCGGCGGCCGGCCGCCGAAGGTGGTCTACGACGCGCCGGCCCGCCGGCTCTCGGGCGGCCCCAAGTAGCTGGGCAGGCGCCCGCCGGTGTCCACCACGAGCCGTTGCAGGACGACGGTCGGGTCCACCATCCAGAACTTCAGCACGTGCGTGCCCGGGGTCGTGACCGTGTGCACGGTGGTGGTCTCGTTGACGTTGTCGGAGGTGTTGCGCTCCCACTGGCGGTTCATGGTCGTGTCGTTCGCGCCGGTCACGGCCGTGATGTCGACCGTCTGGGGCGGCTGGTCGTCGATGGAGACGGCGTACCGGAGCCCGTCGGACGGCAGCACGTTGTTACGCGGTGACAGCAGCGCCGAGACCTTGACCTGACCGGCCGTGAACAGCGTCATCGTGTACTCCAGCCGGGGGCTGTCCCCGCCGGGCGTGACGCGGGGGTGGTCTGCGGGAGCGGAGTCACGCCGTCGGAGCTGCGGCCGAGGTCGGGGATGGTCCGCCAGCGGCCTACAGCCCGTCCGTAGTGGGCGGCGTCGATGGTGACCTGGCCGCCCGCCTCGACGAACCCCTTGACCGGCCCTGCCGGATTGTCCACGACGGCCTTGACGGTCACGCTCGTCCCGCCCGGCCCGGTGACGGTGACGGGCACCTCGGTCCTGCCCTTGGGCGCGCGGGAGAAGTCGACGCGTACGGCGGCCCGTACCTGCTTGCCGACGCTGCCGGCCTCGGGGCTGACCGAGATCCACGGCACGGCGGCGCTGATCGTCCAGTCGAAGGGCGTGCCGCCCCGGTTGAACACCTCGATGTACTGCCCCGGGTAGGTCTGGTACGGGCTGAACGCCGGCAGCACCGCCTCCTCCCGCGCCTGCGGCCACCACTGGTCGGAGCCGTCGATCGCCACGCCCATGTCGGCGCCGTCCGGCACGGAGGCGCGCACGAGCTGCGGGTAGAAGGCGTCGGGCAGGGCCACGTTGTCCTTCTCCGGCTGCTGCCAGGGGGCGTTGGGGCCGTACCGCTCGACGTCGCCGTAGCCGATCTTGGGCTGGAGCTGGAAGTCCTTCCACTTCCCGCCCGCGATCGTGCCGTAGCGGGCGTTCAGCGCCTGGTCGTCGTCGAAGCGCCGCTGGGCCAGGTCGGCCAGGTCGTTCGCGGCGGCCCGGCCCTGCCTGGCGTACAGCAGGTTGGTGAACTGGGCGTTGCGCAGGGCGTAGAGGTTGGCCGTGGCCTGCACCTGGTAGTCCACGAGCTCGTAGTACGCGTCGCCGTACGCCGCCGGCAGCGCGGCCCGGACGCGGGCGGCCCGGTCTGCCAGGCGCCGCCACTCGGCCGTGACCCGGTCCATCTCCTGGTAGCTGGTCAGGCTGAACGGCGTGTCGCGGTCGTCGTAGGTGACCTTCGCAGGGTCGGCCGGGTCCACGATGATGCGGCGGTTGAGCAGTTCGGGCTTGCGGCGGGCCTGGAGGGTGCCGTAGTCGTGCAGGATCGCGGCGATCTCGGCGGCGTGCTCGGGGCCGAAGTTCTGGGCCGCGTACGCGCGCTCCCAGTCCCCCAGCCGGTCGATCGGCAGGCTGTCGGGGTCCCAGGCGTAGTCGAGGAAGAACTGCAGCGGCAGCTCCTCGTTCTTCAGGTCGCCGACGTTGACCACCCACAGGCGGTCGACGCCGTAGCGGTAGGTCAGGTCGAGCTGCTCCCACGTGCCGGCCAGGTTGATCGTGTCGGCCCACTTGTAGTTGCGTCCGCCGCCCACGTAGTCGAAGTGGTAGTACATGCCGTAGCCGCCGGCGCGCTTCGGCAGCGACTGGTCGGGGAGCTTGCGCATGTTGCCCCAGTTGTCGTCGCAGAAGACCACGGTCACGTCGTCGGGCGGGCGCAGCCCCTGGTCCCAGTAGCGCTGCACCTCCTTGTAGAGGGTCTGCACCTGCGGGATGCTCTCCAGGGCCTCGCCGCTCTCCTCGGCCAGGATCTCGCGCTGGGCGGCCAGGATGCTCCGCATCAGCTCGATGCCGTCGCCGTCGGGCAGGCTCACGTCGCCGTTGCCGCGCATGCCGAGCGTGACGACGCCCTCGAAGTCCTGCTCGCGCATCCGGCGGATGCCCTCGGCCCAGTACTTCTTGATGGCCTCGCCGTTGCGGCGGAAGCTCCACTCGCCGGTCCCGCCGTACGGGTCGTGGCCGGGGGTGACGATGTTCCCGGCGGCGTCGCGTACGGCGGCGACGGCGTGCCGGTTCCACTCCTCGATGCCCCGCATCATCGGGGCCTCGTGCGAGGTGCCCATGACGACGCCGTAGCGGGAGGCGATCCGGTGGTTGTCGGGGTCGTCCTCGGCGAAGGCGCGTCCCCAGACGGCCGGCCACAGGTAGTTGGCCTTGAGCCGGAGCATGACCTCGAAGACCTTGGCGTAGAACTGGCCGTTGAAGCCGCCCGGGTAGCCCTGGGCCTTGCCTGGGCCGAAGAACCTCGGCGCCCAGGTGCCCAGGTTCGGGTTCTCGTCGTTGATGAAGAAGCCGCGGTAGCGGACCTTGGGGGTGCCCTGGGTGTGGCGGCCGGGCAGCACGTGCAGCGTGTCCCGGTGGCGGACGGGCACGTCGTCCCACCAGTACCAGGGCGAGACGCCGATCTCCCGGGACACGTCGTACGCGCCGTAGATCGTGCCCCGCTGGTCGCTGCCGGCGA
The DNA here is from genome assembly GCF_040642995.1 of Nonomuraea sp. NPDC047529. NCBI lineage: Bacteria > Bacillati > Actinomycetota > Actinomycetes > Streptosporangiales > Streptosporangiaceae > Nonomuraea > Nonomuraea sp. NPDC047529. The sequence continues at coordinate 77,449 of NZ_JBEYTJ010000002.1, forward strand.
TCACGAACGCGCGCCGCACGCCGGGCAGCGGGTTCTGCACCACCTGCTCCAGCGAGGTCTCCCATTTGCCCGCGATGCCGGAGACGTCGAGCTTGCCGGCCTTGATCAGGCCGTCGATGAGGGGGCTGCGGCCGATCGTCCCGACGAGGACGACGTCGTCGCGCCGGGGGGCCTGGTCGGTGGCGAGGGCGGGCCGGACGCCGGTGACCCGCTCGATGTCGTCCCGCAGATCGCCGGCGACGCGGACGACGCCTTCGTGGTCGGCGGCGCTGACCACGATCGGCGCGGCCTTCCCCGCGGCGACCAGCGGGAACCGGCCGGGGCCCGGAGTGAAGGCGATGTATCCGGGTTTGCCGGCCGGCGCGGCGGCGGCGGCGCGGGCGGGTGGCACTGTGATCGGCCCGGTGGTCAGCACGGCCGCGGCGGCGAGGGCCACGGAGAGCAGGAAGCGCGCGAACGGGCTGGATCTTCTCATGTCACGTTCTCCGGGAGGGTGCGGGGACGTGCGAGGAGCCGACCGAAAGTTTCGGATATTATGAGAAATTTTCGGATACAGGCATGCGGATGTTAGAACGAACCCGGACGCCCGGTCAACGATCCGGCGAGCCCTGTTCCAGGCTCAGGCGAGGTCGCGGGTGTAGGTCAGCTCGAAGTCGAGGCGCCAGGCCAGGCCGTCCTCCGACATCTCCCAGCGGCCCTCGATCAGGTCGCCGCCGTCGCAGATCTCGCCGGTGAAACGCTGGTTGAAGCCGGGCGCCTCGCGCCAGACGCGCCAGACACCGCCGTCGAGGGTCGTGCGGTAGACGCGGTGAACGCCGCGGACGTCGGCGTAGAGCATCGCGCACTCACCGGTGGCGTCGTCGAGGCCGATCAGGGAGGTGGCGGGGAACGGCGAGTTCCGCCGCCACTCCAGGGGCGCGGTGTCGGGGACCGGGCCGGACTCGGTGTGCTGGCGCAGGTAGGCGCCACCCTCCAGCCAGGTGAACTCGGACCGGGCGGCGCCGAGCCCCGGCACCTTGGCCTGGAGGGCCCACCGGCCGGTCAGCGCGTCGAAGCGGGCGAGTGCGGGGTTTCTGCCGTCCATCTCGTCCTCCCTCCGCCGGAAGCCTATCCCGCGAGTCGTGGCAGGCCATTGACTGGCGATCGTTTGGGCCCATACATTTTTGTTTCACCCCCGTCCACGACAGAAGGGCCGACGATGGAAAACCCGGCGGACGCAGGGACTCACGGCCAGACGTTCGCCACCGAACAAGCGGTGACCCACGAGGAATGGCTGAGCCGGGCCGCGGCGCTGGTGCCGCCGTCCGCGCACCACATCGACGGCGCCGACGAGCCGGGCGGCGCGTCCTTCCCGGTGCGCTCGCCGCGCGACGGCCGGGTGCTGGCCGAGGTGGCCGACGGGGGCGAGGCGGAGGTCGGGCTCGCGGTGTCGGCGGCGCGACGGGCGTTCGACTCCGGGCCGTGGCCGCGGATGGCGCCCGCCGAGCGCGGGCGGGCGCTGGTGCGGCTGGCGTCCCTGATCGAGGAGCGGCGCGAGCACCTGGCGCTGCTCGTCAGCCTGGAGATGGGCAAGCCGATCATCGACGCGCACGACATCGAGCTGCGCGCCGCGATCACCACCTTCCGCTGGTACGGCGAACTGGCCGGCAAGCTGGCCGACGAGGCCCCGCACGTGCCCGCCGACGCCCTCGCCCTGGTCACCCGCGAGCCCGCCGGGGTCGTCGGCGCGGTCGTGCCGTGGAACTTCCCGCTCACGCTCGCCTCGTGGAAGGTGGCCCCCGCCCTGGCCGCGGGGTGCACGGTCGTGCTGAAGCCGTCGGAGCTGTCGCCGCTGTCGGCCCTGGAGCTGGGCCGGCTGGCCACCCGGGCCGGGCTGCCGCCGGGCGTGCTGAACGTCGTCGCCGGCGACGGCCCCACCGCCGGGCGGGCGCTCGGCCTGCACCCCGGCGTGGACGTGCTGGCCTTCACCGGCTCCACCGCCGTCGGGCGGCACTTCCTGCGCTACTCGGCCGACTCCAACCTCAAGCGCGTATGGCTGGAGCTGGGCGGCAAATCGCCCAACATCATCCTTCCCGACGCCCCCGACCTGGAGGCCGCCGCCGCCACCGCCGCCTGGGGCATCTTCTTCAACCAGGGCGAGATGTGCACCGCGCCCTCCCGCCTGCTGGTCCACCGGTCGGTCGCCGACCGGGTGACGGAGGCCGTGGTCGCCCGCGCCCGTACGCTGCGGGTCGGCGACCCGCTCGACCCGGCCACGGAGATGGGCGCGCTGGTCGGCGAGGCCCACCTGGCACGGGTACGCGGCCACGTCGAGGCCGGGCTCGCCGACGGCGCGCGGCTGCGTACGGGCGGCGGCCGGATCCTGACCGGCAGCGGCGGCACGTACCTCGAACCGACCGTCTTCGACCGGGTGGACCCCGGCTCCCGGCTGGCCAGGGAGGAGATCTTCGGGCCGGTGCTGTCCGTGCTGGCCTTCGACGACGTGGAGGAGGCCGTCCGCCTGGCCAACGACACCGAGTACGGCCTCGCGGCCGGCCTGTGGACGTCGGACCTGGGCACCGCGCACCGCGTCGCTCGCGCGCTGAGGGCGGGCACCGTCTGGGTCAACTGCTACGAGGAGGGCGACCTGACCGTGCCCTTCGGCGGCATGCGGCAGTCGGGCAACGGCCGCGACAAGTCGGCGCACGCGCTGGAGAAGTACACCGAGCTCAAGACCACCTGGATCCAGCTGTGAGACCCCTGATCGCGATCCCCGCCCGCTTCTCCGCCACCGCCTCGGCCCTGCGGTACGCCGCCGAGGTGAGCGCCCGCGCCCTGGTGGAGGCCGTGTGGCGGGCGGGCGGCGAGCCGGCGACGATCCATCCGGCGGACGAGCACGACGTGGCGGGCCGGATGGCCAGGTTCGACGGCCTGCTCCTGCCCGGCGGCGGCGACGTGGCCCCCCACCGGTACGGCGCCCCCGACACCCACCAGGACGTCTACGACGTGGACGACGAGCAGGACGCCTTCGACCTGGCCCTGGCCCGCCACGCGCTGGCCGCCGGGCTGCCCACCCTGGCCGTCTGCCGCGGGCTCCAGGTCGTCAACGTGGCCCTCGGCGGCACCCTGGAGCAGGACATGGGCGGCCCCGAGGGCGGGCACCGGCACGTCGTGCACCCGGTGTCGCTGCTCCCGGGCACCCTGCTGGAACGCGCGGCCGGGACGCGGAAGGTCGAGGCGTCCTGCTTCCACCACCAGCGCGTCGAACGCCTCGGCGACGGCCTGTCCCCCGCCGCCCACGCCGCCGACGGCACGGTGGAGGCCCTGGAGCACGACGGCCTGCCCGGCTGGTTCACCGCCGTCCAGTGGCATCCGGAGGACACCGCCCGTCGCGACCCGGCCCAGCAGGCCCTGTTCTACGCGCTCGTCCGCGAATCGGGGCATCATGGCTGCCATGATCCGCGCCGCCGTCCCTGAGGACCTGCCCGCACTGCACGACCTCGCCGTCGCCTTCTACGCCGAGGACGGCTTCACCACCCCGGCGCACACGCTGAAGGCCAACCTCACCAGGCTGATCGCCTCGCCGGAGGCCCGGGTCGCGGTCAGCGAGAGCGACGGCGCGCTGGTCGCGTTCGGCATCACCACGACCGCGTTCGGGCTGGAGCAGGGTCTCTACGCCGAGCTGGAGGACCTGTTCGTCACGCCGGGGGCGCGGCGGCGCGGCGAGGCGGAGCGGCTGATCGAGGACAGCCGCCACTGGGCCGCCGCCCGGGGCTGCACGACCCTGGAGATCGTGATCGCCCCGAACGGCGCCGACGTCGGCCACCTGTTCGCCTACTACGGCAAGCGCGGCTTCCGCGACGAGGGCCGCCGCATCCTCAGCCGGCCCCTGTGAGCCTCACGGGCGGCGCGGCGCACGCACGCCCCTGAACTCCCAGTCGCCGCCGAGCGCGGTCGAGCGCACCTCCTCCGACTCCGTCGGCTGCGCGCCCACGTCGGACCGGATCGGCACCGGCCCGGTCACGACGTGGTTGGTCAGCCGGCCCAGCCCTTCGGCCTCGACCTCGACCACGTCCCCCGGCCGGACGGGCCGCGAGCCCGCCGGGGTGCCCGACAGCAGCACGTCGCCGGGGAAGAGGGTGATCGTCCGGGCGATGTCGGCGACCAGGTAGTGCATGTCCCACGTCATCTCGTCGGTGTTGCCGTCCTGGACGACCTCGCCGTTGACGTACGTCCGCAGCCGCTTGCCGCGGAAGTCCCAGCCGGTCACCAGGCCGGGGCCGAGCGGGCAGAGCGTGTCGGAGCCCTTGACGCGCAGCATCGAGCCGGCGTCGGTGTCGCGGAAGTCGTGCAGCCCGAAGTCGTTGGCCACGGTGTAGCCCGCGATGTGCTCGGCGGCCTCGGAGGGGGCGATGTTGCGGCAGGTCCGGCCGATGACGATGGCGATCTCGCCCTCGTAGTTGAGCCACTTGCAGCCCTCGGGCCGCACGACCGCGCCCCGGTGGGAGTTGAGCGCGGAGGTGGGCTTGTGGAAGTAGGTCGGCGCGTCCGGCAGCCGGGTCCGGAACTCCTCGACCCGGCTGCGGTGGTTGAGGTGCACCGCGATGATCTTCGTGGGGACGACCGGCGGCAGGTGCGCGGCCTCCTCGGCCCTGATCCGGCGGCCGTCCCCGGCGACGAGGTCGTCCCCGTCGCGGACGGTCTCGGTGACGGCGCCGTCGAGCAGGACGCGGCGGTACTCAGGCATGGGCGTTCTCCTGTCGGGGTGCGGTCCAGCCGCCGGACGGGCGGTCGAACCAGAGCAGCGCCTGGCCGGTGCCGACCGAGTTCTCGTACTCGCCGTACTGGCGGGCGGGGGCGGTGCAGCGTTCCTCGCCGAGGGCGCCGGCCAGCATGGCGTAGTGGTGGAAGCGGGCCTCGGGCTTGTACGTCCAGAACTCCGGCATCGTGCGCAGGACCTCGTCGTGGCGGCCGTGCCTGAACCACTCGATGCGCTGGAGGTCGGCGGCGCGGGCCTCGGGGGTGAAGATGTGGCGCGGGTCGCTGGCCTCGTGGTCGCGCAGCTCGCGCAGCGGCCAGAACGTGTGCGACAGCGCGCCGGAGGCGATCACCAGCACCCGGCGGTCGGTGGCCGCGACGCCGTCGGCCAGCGCGCGGCCGAGCCGCAGGTGGTCCTCCATGTCGCCGGTCTGGCACACGCCGATGCTCACCCAGCGCTTGCCGGGCAGGCCCTCGCCGAGGTACTTCCACAGGTTGGTGGTGGCGTAGTAGATCGGCAGGTACTCGTCGTCGATCGGGGTGATCCAGGTGCCGTGCCGGTCGGCGAAGGAGGCCACGTTGCGGGCCAGCTCGGGGTCGCCGGGGAAGTCATACGGCATCCGGCACATGCCGCGCGGCAGCTCCTCGGAGGTGAACAGCCCGGCGCGGCGCGGCTGGGCGGTGACCACGAACTCGACCGTGGTGGCCCAGTGGGAGTCCAGCACCACGACGGTGTCGTAGTCGTCGCGCTCGAAGACGTCCCGGCGCAGCTCGCGCAGGCCGGTGACCAGGGTGATCTCCTTGCCCCCGTTCAGCTCCAGCCGGACCCGCTCGGGCAGCACGATGGTGGGGACGTGCGCGAGCAGGCCCGCCCCGACGATCTCACCCATGGTCGTTCCAGCCCTTCGGCGCGGTGACGGTGTTCTTCAGGTCGCAGTAGAAGTCGAAGCTCCAGGTGCCGCCCTCGCGGCCGACGCCGGACTCGCGGGAGCCGCCGAAGGGCGCGCGCAGGTCGCGCACGAAGAAGCAGTTGACCCAGACCGTGCCCGCGACCAGCCGCTCGGTGACCCGGCGGGCGCGCTCGCGGTCGCCGGTCGCGACGGTGGCGGCCAGGCCGAAGCGGGTGTCGTTCGCCAGCCGGACGGCCTCCTCCTCGGTGTCGAACGTCTGCAACGTGAGCACCGGGCCGAAGACCTCCTCCTGGACGATCTCGCTGTCCTGGGCCACGTCGGTGAGCAGGGTGGGCCGGTAGTACAGGCCGTCCCCGCGCTCGCCGCCGAGGACGGCGCGGGCCCCGGCGGCCAGGGCCCGGCGGACGAATGCGTCGATCTTCTCGACCTGGCGCGGGTGGATGTTGGGGCCGATGTCGGTGGCCTCGTCGCGCGGGTCGCCCTGGACCAGGGCCGCGGCCCGCTCGGTGAAGCGCCGGGTGAACTCCTCGGCGATCGGCGACTCGACCAGCAGGCGGGTGGCGGCCAGGCACACCTGGCCGGCGTTGTCGTACTGCTCGACGGCCAGGTCGACGGCCAGGTCGAGGTCGGCGTCGGCGAAGACGAGCAGCGGCGACTTGCCGCCCAGCTCCAGGCTGAGCGGGGTGAGGTTGGCGGCGGCCGAGCGGGCGATGCGCCGCGCGGTCGGCACCGAGCCGGTGAAGCTGACGCGGCGCACGCCGTGGTGCTCGACCAGGGCCTGCCCGGCCTCGTCGCCGAACCCCTGGACGACGTTGAGCACGCCGTCCGGCAGCCCGGCCGCGGCGGCGACGTCGGCCAGCAGGGAGGCGGTGAGCGGCGACCACTCGGCGGGCTTGAGCACCACCGTGTTCCCGGCGGCGAGCGCGGGGGCGATCTTCCAGGTGGCCAGCATGAGGGGCGCGTTCCACGGCGTGATCAGCGCACAGGGGCCGGCCGGGTCCCAGGAGACGTGGTTGGCGTGGCCGCGGGTGTCGAAGTCGTCGTGGCCGAGGCCCTCCAGCCAGTCGGCGAAGAAGCGGAAGTTGTGCGCCACGCGGGGCATGACGCCGCGGCGGTGCGAGCGCAGCAGGGCGCCGTTGTCGCGGGTCTCGACGGCGGCCAGTTCCTCCAGCCGCTTCTCCACGCCGTCGGCGATCGCCCGCAGCACGGCGGCCCGTCCGGCGCGCGGGGTGGCGGCCCAGCCGGGGAAGGCGTCCTGGGCGGCGGTGACGGCGGCGTCCACCTCGGCGGGGCCGCCGCGGGCGATCTCCCCGAGCGCGGCGCCGTCGATGGGCGAGAGGTCGGTGAACGTGCGCTCGGAGGCGACGCGCCGGCCGCCGATCCAGTGGCGGGTGTCGACGGTGACCCCGGCGACGGTGATGTGTTCGGACATGTCAGGTGCTTCCCTTCTCACGGGGCTAGTGCGCGCCGGACGTGCCGGATTCCAGGAGTGTGCCGCCGTCCCACACCACGCCGACCTGGCGGAAGTAGGCGCCGATGGGCTCGCGGACCGCCAGCCGGGACAGCTCTTCGGTCGGGGCGTCGAACAGCTCCAGCTCGGCGTCGCCCGCCCATGCCTGGCCGGCCTCGAAGGCGGCGGCGCCGGACTCGACCAGCTCGTCGAGCGCCAGCCCGCCGCCCTTGCCGATGGCGGGCAGCCAGCGGTGGTGGGCCATCGGGTGGCCGTTGACGAACCCGTTGTGCGGTGACGGCTCGCGCAGGGTCACCACGGCCTGGGCCAGGCGGCGGTCGGCGGCGGCCAGCGTCGCGCCGAACCGGGCGCCCGCCTCGATCCGGGGCGCGGGCCCGTACGGGTGCGGCCTGGTCTGGTGGATCGACCCCAGCTTCTTCGGGTAGCCCTGGTGCAGCCCCCTGGCGACGGCGAAGTCCTTGTCCACCCAGATGTAGACGCACCTGGAGTACGTCCGCCCCCGGTAGGAGCAGCGGACGACCGCGAACGCCTCCTTGTACTGCGAGCGCACCGGGTCCAGCAGCTCCTCGCGGGAGCCGGCGCAGGACTGCCAGTCGGCCCAGATGAGCGCGACCGCGCCCGGGTCCTCCTCGGCGAGCTCCAGCGGTTCGGGCAGCAGCTCGCGCACCCGGCCGGGGTCGGTGCGGTACTCGATCGTGAGCAGGTCGCCGGAGTAGTGCCACGGCGGCTCCGGGACGAGGGACGAGCGGCCCGTGGCCGTCTTGGGGTGGAAGTAGCCGCGGACGCCGGCCAAGATGGTCCTCCTGGAAACTCGTTTGGTTCCAAATAAAATAGGAACATCTGGGCCGATCGGTCAACAGGTCTTGCGGCGGCCAATACGCGCCCGTTACGTTTGGCGTCAAACGACCCTAGGAGAGACCGGTGCAGCAGCACATCGACCGCCTGACCGAGCGGGGCGTCGACGTGGTCCGCGTGACCTACCCCGACCTGACCGGGACCGACCGCGCCCGCGACGTCCTGCTGGAGTCGCTGCCCGACGCCGTCGATCACGGTCTCGCCTTCTGCCGGGCGGTCTACCACTCCACCCCGCGCGGCGGCACCGCCGACATCAGCGGCGGCCTGGACGCGGGGCTGCCCGACATCGCCGTCATACCCGATCTGGCGACGCTCGCCCCGCTGCCGTGGGAGCCCGGCGTCGCCTGGTGCCACGGCGACGTCGTCGACCCCGCCACCGGCGCCCCGGCCCCCGAGTCGCCCCGCGACCTGCTGCGCGCCGTGCTGGCCCGGTGCGCCGAGCAGGGCCTGCGCCCGGTCGTCGGGCCCGAGCTGGAGTACTTCCTGTGCGACCCGGCCCCCGCGGGCGGCTGGCAGCGCTACGCCGAGGCCACCGGCAACGTCTACACCGCCGGCCGCCGCGGCGACCCCGACGGCCACCTCACCCGCACGCTGCGGCACCTGCGCGACCTCGGCCTCGGCGTGACGGCGGGCAACCACGAGTTCAGCAGCGGCCAGTTCGAGATCAACCTGCGGCACTCCGAGGCGCTCGACGCGGCCGACCGGGCCTTCTGGTTCAAGGCGGCGGTCAAGGAGCTGGCGCGGGTGGAGGGCAGGCTGGCGACGTTCATGGCCAAGCCGTTCAACGACGAGGGCGGGTCGGGGTTCCACCTGCACCTGTCGTGCCTGGGCGAGGACGGCGGCAACGCCTTCGACGACCCGGCCGCGCCGTACGGGCTGTCGGCGACCGCGCGGCACGCGATCGCGGGCGTGCTGGCCCACGCCCCCGCGCTGGCGGCGCTGGCCAACCCGACGGTCAACTCCTACAAGCGGTTCGGCCCCGACACGCTGGCCCCCTGGCTCGTCGACTGGGGGCTCGACAACCGCAGCGCGATGCTCCGGATCCCGCCGGAGCGCGGCGCGGGCACCCGGTTCGAGCTGCGGCTCGGGGACGCCAGCGCCAACCCGTACCTGCTGGTCGCCGGGGCGGCGGCCGCCGCGCTGCTGGGCGTGCGGGCGGCCGAGGAGCCCCCCGCGCCGCTCGTCGGCTACGGCTACGACGCCTCCAAGGCCCCCGTGCTGCCGATGACCCTGCCCGACGCCCTGGACGCCCTGGAGGCCGACGGCGAGCTCACCGAGCTGCTCGGCAAGGACTTCACCGCCGCCTTCCTGGCCTACAAGCGCGACGAGGTCGCCCGCTTCCAGCGGCACGTCACCGACTGGGAGTTCGGCGAGTACGCCTACCATCTGTGACCCGTCATTCGATCGCGCGCTGCGCCAGGTCCTCGGCCAGCGCGATGATCTCCGGGTTGTAGGGCGCCTTCTCGCCGGGCACGTACCGCACCCGGTCCAGGCCGCGCCGGTAGCGGAACACGCCGCGGCGCTCGTGCAGCTCCCAGTCCACCGGGCCGCCGTAGTCGAAGCCGACGCTGATGCCGGTGAAGGGGGCCATGCCCAGCAGCTGCGGGACCCCCTCGACCGCCAGCACGGGCTTCTCCTCCACCAGCACCTCGATGTCCCAGCGCATCTCCGGCAGCGCCGTGAAGCGGGCCGTGACGGTCACCGGCCCCTCCGCCGGGAGCGGGCCGCCCGCCCGCACCGGCACCCCGTAGGCGTTGTACGTCAGCCGCAGCTCGCCGTCCTCGACGTACAGGACGTAGCCGCCGCCCTGGTCGCCGTGGGCCACGATCACGCCCTCGTCGCCCGGCCGCCGTTCCAGCCACGCCTCGATCGTGAACGAGCGCATCGAGGTGAGCCTGCTCGACCGGAACCGTTCCAGCACCGGCGTGCCCGGGCGGATGGTGACCGGCTCCGACAGCGGCAGCTCGGTCGGCGGCCGGGTCTCCAGCATGTCGGGCGTGTCGGCCAGCGGGAAGACCGTGTTCAGCCAGGCCGCCGCCCGCCACTTCGCGGCCAGGTCGGCGACCCGTTCCGGCTGCTCGGCGGCCAGGTCGGCGGTCTCGGCCGGGTCGCGGGCGATGTCGTACAGCTCCCAGTCGTGGCCGAGCGACGGGGCGATGATCTTGTAGTCGTCCTCGAAGTAGCCGCGCTGTCCGCCGCACTCGACGTACTGCGAGCGGTGCAGGCTCGGCCGGTCGCGCTCGCGCAGGAAATGGTCGAACGGCACGCCGTCCACGTCCTGCGGGCGGTCCAGGCCGGCCAGCGCGAGGAGGGTGGGGGCGACGTCGGTGACGTAGGCGTACTGGTCGCGCACGCCCGGGTCGCCGGCTCCCCTGGGCAGGCCGGCCGGCCACGACAGCACGAACGGCACATGGATGCCGCCCGCGTGGGCGTGGCCCTTGTAGAGGCGGAACGGGGTGTTGGAGACGTTCGCCCAGCCGCGCGGGTAGTGGCCGTGGACCTGGGGGCCGCCGACGAGGTCGAGGTCGCGCGGCACGTCGGGGCACCAGTCGTCGGGCAGGCCGGCCAGGCGCACGAAGCGGCTGAAGTAGCTGCGCGTGCCCTCGGGGCCGCCCTCGGCGGTCGCGCCGTTGTCGCTGGTGACGACGATGACGGTGTTGTCGTACTCGCCGATGCGCTTCAGGTGCTCGACCAGCCGGCCGAGGCTCTGGTCCACGGCGTCCACGGCGGCGGCGTAGACCTCCATGTGGCGGGCGTACAGCTCGGTGTTCTCCTCCCACGGCGGCAGGTCCGGGTCAGACGGCCTGGTGCCCTCGGGGAAGAGGCCGTCGCGGAGCTGGCGGGCGAAGCGCTCCTCGCGGGTCCGCGCCCAGCCCGCGTCGTAGCGGCCGCGGTACTTCGCGACGTCGGCCGGCTTGCCCTGTACCGGGCCGTGCACGGCCTGGTGGGCGAAGTAGAGGAAGAACGGCTTGTCCGCGTCGTTGGCGCGCAACCCGTCGATCATGCCGATGGCGCGGTCGGTGAGGGCGTCGGTCAGGTAGAAGTCGTCCGGGAAGCCTTCGTCGGGGACCGGGCCGTTGTCGCTGATCAGGCGGTGCGGGTGGAACAGGGACGTGAAGCCGTCCATGGAGCCGTAGTAGCGGTCGAAGCCGCGCTGGAGCGGCCAGGAGCTCTTGTCGGCCCCGTCGTGCAGCTTGGACTCGATCGTCAGGTGCCACTTGCCGACCATGAACGTCGCGTACCCGCCGGCCCGGAACGACTCGGCCAGCGTGGGCACCTCAGGCGCGATCTCCATCCGGTAGCCGGGATAGCCGGGGTCCACGTGGGCCACCATCGCGAACCCGGCCCGGTGAGGGTTGAGCCCGGTCATCAGGGCGGCCCTGGAGGGCGAGCAGAGCGGCGTGCTGTGGTAGTTGGTGAACCGGTAGCCCGACTCGGCCAGCGCCTGCACGTGCGGCGTGTCGATCTCCGACCCGAACGGCGACAGGTCGCTGAAGCCCAGGTCGTCCACCAGCACGACCACCACGTTGGGCGCGCCGCGACGGGCCCGCCGTCGCGGCGGCCACCAGGGCGTGGACTGCGAGGCCAGCTCGCGGACCGTGCCGCCGAAGCCCTCGTAACCCCTGCTCGGCGGGGTGCTCACGGGCCCTCCGGATCGACGGCGTCCTTGTCGGCCCACAGCGGCGCCACCCGGGCCCGCAGCTCCTCGGCGCCGACCCGCTCGACCAGCTCCACGGCCGCCAGGTTGTCGCGCAACTGCTCCAGGCCGGTCGCGCCGAACAGCGTGGTGGTGTTGGCCGGGTGGGTGAGGGTGAAGGCCACGCACACCTGCGCCGGGGTGGCGTCCAGCTCGGCGGCCAGGCGGGCCAGCTCGGCCGCCGAGGCCGCGATGCGCTCCCTGATGCCGCCGGGATCGCGGCCGACCTGCCGGTCCACGCCCTTGCCCAGCAGCACGCCGCCCTCCAGCACGTCGGAGGACTGCAACGTGACGCCCTGGGCGAAGATCCGGGCGAACGGCGCCCCGTCGGGGATCGACCGGCGCGAGACGCTGTACTTGAGCTGCGCGATGGCCGGGCCCTCGACGCCCTCCCCGGCGGCGGCGTCGATGAGCGTCTGCACGTTCGTCGCCGACCAGTTGTTGACGCCCCAGCTCCGGATCAGCCCCTCCTTGGCCAGGCCGTCCAGGTCGAGGACGAGCCGGTGCAGGTCCACGCCGTCGTGCCGCAGGTCGCCCAGCACCACGAGGTCGGCGTGGTCGGCGCCGGCGCGGAACAAGGCGTTGTGGAGCTGGTCGCGCAGGCTGTGCTCGGGGTAGCCCTCCAGCCACAGCTTGGAGGAGAGCAGGTAGTCCTCGCGGCGCAGGCCGGCCGCGCGCACCAGGGCCGAGAAGATCACGTCGGTGAAGACGGGCGGCATGCCGGGGAAGCCGTACACGCCGACGTCGAAGAGGTCGATGCCGCGGTCCACGGCCTCGCGGATCATGGCGACCGCGTCGTGGAAGTCCATACGGTCGTAGGTGTGCCAGGAGCCGAGCGCGAGCACGCCCGTCTCCGGTCCGTTGCGCCCGATGCGGCGGCGCGGGATGGTCTGCACGGTGGGGCTCCTAGGGCAGGCGGGGGTCGACGACGGCCTTGATCTGGCCGAGCCTGGACATCGACTCGACGCAGGCGGTGGCCCGGGCCAGGCCGACGGGCTCGCTGAACAGCTCGTCCCACGGCATGCGGCCGGCGAACGTCTGGAAGAACTCGATCGAACGGTGGTAGTCGGCGATGTCGCCGTTGAGCGAGCCGACCACGGTCAGCTCCTTGCCCATGACCGCGCCGAGCGGCACGGGCGCGAGCTCGAACCCGGTGGAGCCGACGATCACCACGGTCCCGCGCTGGGCGGCCACCGCGACGGCCTCCTCGGCCACGGTCGGCGCCCCGGCCAGGTCGAACACGTAGTCCGCGCCGCGCTCCCCGGCCAGCTCCCTGATCCGGGCGACGCGCTCGTCCTTGCCCAGGTCGGTCGAGACGGTCGCGTCGGCGCCGAAGCGCGTAGCGGCGGCCAGCCGGTCGTCCGGGCCGCCCACGGTGATGACCCGGCCCGCGCCGGCGATCCTGGCGACGGCCGTGGCGAAGATGCCGAGCGCGCCCGCGCCCTGCACCACCACGGTCGAGCCGGTCCTGATGCCGCCGGCCCGGTCCACGGCGCGCAGCACTGTCTTGGCCGCGCAGCCCGACATCGAGGCCCAGGTGTCCTTGACGTCGGCGGGCAGCAGCAGCTTGGCCGCGCCCGGGGTCACGTAGCAGTACTCGACCAGGCCGCCCGTGGCGTACGGGGGGCGGTCGGCGCGCTGGGTGAAGCCGTACCCGCGGTTGGCGCAGGCGACCGGCTGGCGCAGCACGGCGCAGCCGTAGCAGTGGCCGCAGGTGGACTCCGACCAGCCGATGCGGTCGCCCGCGCCGATCGGGCGGCCGAGGGCGTCCGTGGTGCCCGGCCCGGCCTCCACGACCTCGCCGACCATCTCGTGACCGAGGATCATCGGGAGCATCCCGGGGAACGTCATCTGCCCGGCCCACAGGTGCACGTCGGTGCCGCACAAGGTGGTGCACGTGATGCGGACCAGGGCGGCGCCGGGTTCGACGGCGTCGGGCAGCGGCACGTCCTGAAGGCTGAGGGGCTTGCCGTGCTCGGTGAGGACGGCGGCGGCGGTTCTCGTAGGCATGGTCACCTTCGTGGCTTTCGACCGTTAAGTGTGGTTAATCTACACTCGTTGACAAACAATTACAGCCCCTCAGGAGGAACCCGGTGTCAGCGGACGAGTACGCGGACCTCGTGGCGGTCGGCGGCAACGTGCTCACCTTCGACGCCCGCGACGGGCGGGCGAGCGCCCTGGCGGTGCGCGCCGGACGCCTGGTGGCGGTCGGGACGGACGAGGAGGCCCTGGCGCACGCCGGGCCGGGCACGCGGGTGCTCTCCCTGGCCGGACGCACGGTCCTGCCGGGCATCAACGACTCGCACCTGCACGCCGCCTGGCTGGGCGCGGTCTGGCCGGACACCCTGATCAGCGAGCACGGCCTGTCCGCCCATCAGGGTCTGCTGCTGACCGACGAGGAGTCCAGGCGGGCGGCCATCCTGCGCGCCGGACGGATCTGCGCCTCGCTCGGCATCACCAGCTACACCGAGCCCGGCCTCGGCCCCGGCGAGGACGACGGCGAGACCGGCTGCTTCTCCCAGGCCGTCCTGGACACCTACGCGAGGCTGGCCGAGGAGGGCGAGCTGCGGGCGCGGGTGACCGCGTTGCGGCTGTTCGGCACCCTCGACGGCCCCAGCACCCTGGAGGACGTGGCCGCCGGCCTGAACGCGCCGCTCCCCCGGTCCGACCCCGCCTGGCTGAACGTGGCCGGGCTCAAGATCTTCGCCGACGGCATCCCGCCCATGGGGTCGGCCTGGACCTGCCACCCCTACACTGCGGGCGGCCACGGATCGCTGCTGGTGGCGGGGGCGGACGACGCCGGGCGCGAGCACAACCTCCGCACGATGATCCGGCTGGCGCACCGGGCGGGCCTCCAGGTCGGCGTGCACGCCACGGGCGACCGGTCCATCGACGCGTTCGTGGACACGGTGGCCGAGCTGGAACAGGGGGCCGCGGGACGGCACTACGTCATCCACGGCGACCTGGTGAACCCCGCCCAGATCGCCCGCATGGGCCTGCTCGGCATGGGCCTGACCACGCAGCCCGTGATCGCGGTCGCCACGGCGGACTGGGTGGCGGGCGCGCTCGGCCCTGAGGTCGCGGGCGCGGCCTGGCCGCTGCAGGAGCTGCTGGCGAGCGGGGTGACGTTCACCCTGAGCAGCGACGGGCCGGTGACCACGCCCGACTGGCGGGCGCAGGTGGCGGCGGCGTGCGCGCTGCTGGGCGAACGGGCCCCCCGTCCCCGGCTGATGGGCCGCCTGCTGCGCTGCTACACCACCGCGCCCGCCGTGCAGGACGGCGCGGAGGCGTGGAAGGGGTCGCTGGAGGCGGGCAAGGTCGCCGACTTCTGCGTCCTGGAACGCGACCCGCTGGAGGTCGCCCCGGCGGACCTGCCCGAGGTCGCGGTCGACGCCACCGTCACCGGAGGCCGGATCGTCCACCTCCGCGAGGGGGTGGCCCTGGACTGATCCCCGGTCGTGACGCGGCCCGCACACCACCGGCCCGGCCCGTGGGTTACTCTCGGCTCACACCCGATCTTGCGAGGCTTACGTGGCTGTCGGTCCGCTTCGTCCGGGAGATCCCCGGCAGATGGGTTCCTTCCACCTGGCCGGCCGGCTGGGGCAGGGCGGCCAGGGAGTGGTCTACCTCGGCGAGGACGCCGAGGGCGGGCGCGCCGCGGTCAAGGTCATGACCGGGGAGATCGACAGGTCCTTCGCCCGGGAGCTGGCCGCCGCGCGCAAGGTCGACGAGTTCTGCACGGCGCGGGTGCTGGTGGCCGACCTCGACCACGACCCACCGTACGTGGCGAGCGAGTACATCGAGGGCCCGACGCTGCACGGGGCGGTGGGAGCGGCCGGGCCGCTGCGCGGGGCCGCGCTGACCCGGCTGGCCATCGGCACCGCCACCGCGCTGGCCGCCATCCACCGGGCGGGGGTCGTCCACCGGGACTTCAAGCCGGGCAACGTGCTGCTCGGGCCGGACGGGCCACGCGTGATCGACTTCGGCATCGCCCGGCTCACGGACGCCACCGCCACCCGGGGCGGCGCGGTGGGCACGCCGCCGTACATGTCGCCCGAGCAGTTCTCCGGGGAGACGGCCGGCCCGGCCTCGGACGTGTTCGCGTGGGGGGCGACGATCACGTACGCGGGCACCGGGCGTCCCCCGTTCGGGACGGCCCCCTTCGCGGCGGTGGCGTACCGCATCCTGCACGAGCAACCGGACCTCGGCGACCTGCCGGACCCGCTCCGCTCCATCGTCGCCCACTGCCTCGCCAAGCCCCCCGACGCCCGCCCCACCGCCCGCTCCCTCCTCCTCCACCTCCTCGGCGACCCCACCCCCTCCCCACCCGCCCCCGTGGCGCCGGACGCGGCCGATCGCGGGCCCGCGGGGACGGGCGCAGCGGGAGGCCGGCCCGTGGCGACAGACGCAGCGGAGGGCGGTGAGGTGGCGCCCGGCGAGCTGGAAGCCCTCGGCGCGGGCGCCCGAGCCGACGCTCCCACCGGCGGCAAGGACGCCACCACCGGAGACGCCGCCATACCCGCCACCGGCAAGGCCGCCGGAACCACCGCTCCCCCCTCCGGTGCCGGAAGCCCCGAGCCCGGCGACGAGAGCACCGGCCCCCGTGACGAGAACGCCGGCGCCGGTGGCGAGGGCGCCGGGGGGATTTCGCGGCGTGGGTTGTTGGGTGCGGGGGCGGCGCTGGCGGGAACCGCGCTGGCCGGTGGGGTCTTGTGGTGGCGACTGCCGCCTGCCGGCGGCCCAGGAGACACGGGCAGCCCGGCGTCCGAGGGGGCGACGAGCCCGGCGCATGGGGGGACGGCGAGTCCGGGGGCGTCCGGCGGTTCGCCCCTCCGGATCACCGGGGCGGACCTGGGCGGACAGAGCCCGGACGTGACGTACCTCGCCGACGGCGCGGTCTACGTCGGCCGGAAACGCGTGGCCACCGATTCCAAGCGCGTCGTCGTCGACTACCTCAGGATGATCGTCGCCACGGGCGGCGTCGGCGTCGTCCTGAATCTGGTGTCCGCCACCGGGCAGGTGAGCAGGTCGGGCCGCCGCTACTCCGGCGCTCTCCGGACGCCCGACGCCCCCGACGCCCTCAAGAGCGAGTTACTGGACCTGGCCCAATGGGAGGAGAGCCGGCTCAAGGAGACCACGATCCTCTGGCACCTCGATCTCGACCAGCGCAACCGTCCCAAGGCGTTCGTCCTGACCTGGCGGTACCGCGTGCTCACCTCGACGTTCACCACGACTTACACCCGCTGGCGGACCGGCGGGATCGTCGCGCCCGCGTGACCGCCGGGGCCGGGTGGCGGCCCGGTCCCGGCGGTGGCGGGTCAGGCCAGGAGTTGGCCGCCGTCCACCTGGAGGCTGACGCCCGTGATGTGGCGGGCGCCGTCGGAGGCCAGGAAGAGCACGGCCGGCACGATGTCGGCCACCTGGGCGATCGAGCCCAGCGGGATCCGGGCCTCCCACGCCTTCCTGGCCGCGTCGTCCGTGGCGAACATGGCCGTCATCGGGGTGAGCACCGGCCCGGGGGCGACGCCGTTCACGCGGATGCCGTGCGGGGCCAGCTCGATGCCGGCCGAGCGGGTCAGGGCGTCGATGGCGGCCTTGGTGGCCTCGTAGTGGCCGAGGCCGGGCGTGGGCTGGCGGGCGCCGATGGAGGAGATGTTGACCATGCAGCCGCGTACGCCGCGCTCCACCATGTGCGCGCCGACGGCTCTGGTCATCAGGAACGTGCCGCGGAAGTTCACCCGGGCGCAGGCGTCGAAGACGTCCACGTCGAGCCCGATGAGGAGGCCGCCGCCCGCGGTGTGCCCGGCGTTGTTCACCAGCACGTCGATGGAGCCGTGCTCGGCGACGACGGCCGCGACGGCGGACTCGACGGAGGCGGCGTCCCCGACGTCCACCTGGACGTGGTGGGCGCCGATCTCCTGGGCGACGGCCCGCGCCCGCGCCTCGTCGAGGTCGGCGACGACGACCCGATCGCCCGCCGCGGCGAAGGCCTCGGCGACGCCGCGGCCGATGCCGCTCGCGCCGCCGGTGACGAGGACGGTCCTGGGAACGACAGGTTCGCTCATGTGGGGGTTCCTGTTCGGTGAGGGCCCTTCACAGACGGGGCTGCGGGGGCGTCCGGGGTTTATTATTATACAAGCGTAGACAAAAAAGACCTCGTCCGGCAGGGAGTGGATCGACGTGAGCGACACAGAGCGGGTTCCGGTACGACGCCTCGGACCGGGCGGCCCCACGACGTCCCTGTTCGGGCTGGGATCCTGGAACACCTGGGACCGCATGGAGTTCGGCGACGCGGTGGCCCTGATCAGGGCGGCGCTCGACGCCGGCGTGACCCTCTTCGACGTCGCCCACTACAACATGGGCCCGCACGCCGAGCAGGCCCGTACGGACCTCATCTTCGGCCGGGCGGTGCGCGAGGCGGGCGCGAAGCGGGACGACTGGCAGCTCTGCGGCAAGCTGTGGCTGTGGGAGTACCCGCGCACGGGCTTCCGCGAGCAGCTCGACGTCAGCTTCGAGCGCGTCGGCGTCGAGAGCGCCGAGACCGTCGTGGTCGGCGACTACATGCAGCGGCCCGACATCCGGCAGATCGTGACGGACGTCGCCGAGCAGATCGCGGCCGGCCGGTTCGCGAGCTGGGGCGTCAACAACTGGATCGCCGAGGACGTCGACCTCGCGCTGCGCTTCGCCGCCGAGGAGGGCCTGACGCCACCGAGCTTCGCCCAGCTCAAGTACAGCATCGCGCGGCGTTCGATGGCCGAGGGCGACTTCTACGGCCGGCACTTCGCGTCCGGGGCGCTGGCGTTGCAGGCCAGCGACGTCTTCGAGGGCGGCATCCTGGTCGGCAGGAAGTTCCCCGAGCGGAAGATCGGCGCGGACCCGGGCGGCATCCGGGAGGCGATCAGGGAGGCCGCGGACGTGGTGGCGCGGGTGGCGGACGAGTTCGGCGCGACGCCCGGCCAGGTCGCGATCGTGTTCTGCCTGGAGCATCCGGCGGTGGCCAACGTGCTGTTCGGGGTGAGCAGGCCGGCGCAGCTGGAGGACAACCTGGGCGCGCTGCGGCTCTGGCGCGAGCACGGGCCGCAGGTCCGCGCGGCCCTGGCCGACCTGTGGCTGGACCGCGAGGTCAGCCCGGACGGCGTCTGGACCCCCTGACGCGGACGCGGGGGCGCCCGGCGATGATCGCCGGGCGTCCCCGCGCGCGCCCGCCGTCACCGTGCCGGACGGCGGGTGCGCAGCTTCTGCAGCTCGCTCATCGACCGGGCGCGCGCGTCCACGACGTTGCGCATGCTCGACCCGATGAGGTTCAGCAGCAGCACGCAGAACATGATCGCCGCACCCGGCAGCACGATCAGCCACGGCGCCTGCGTCAGGTACGACCGCCCCTCGGCGATCATGTTGCCCCATGTCGGCGTCGGCGGCGCGATGCCCAGCCCGAGGAAGCTCATCGCCCCGTCGACCAGCATCGCCGAGGCCGACAGGATCACGACCTGCACCAGCGCCAGCGGCAGCACGTTGGGCAGCACGTGCACGAACAGGATCTTCGCCGGTCGCATGCCCGACACCCGCGCCGCCCCGATGTACTGCCGCGCCGCCACGCCGAGCACCCGGCTGCGGATCACCCGGGCCGTGAACGGCGTGAAGATGACCGTCAGCGCGATCAGCTCGGTCCAGATGCTGGCGCCGAGCCCGATGGCCAGCGCCATGGCCAGGATGATCGCGGGGAACGACATCCAGGCGTCCATGATCCGCATGACGATCGCGTCCACGGTCCGGTAGAAGCCGCTGACCAGGCCGATCACCATGCCGGTGAACGCCGCGCAGAGCGTGATGAGCGCCGACAGGCCGAGCGAGGCCCGGCCGCCGGAGACCAGGCGGCTCAGCACGTCCCGGCCGTAGGAGTCGGTGCCGAGCAGGTGGTCGGCCGAGGGCGGCAGCAGCCGGTGCACCGGGTCGGTCGCGTTCGCGTCCGGCAGGAACACCGGCAGCAGGACGACGGCCAGCACGACCAGGACGAGCAGCGCGGTGGCGGTGATCAGCACCCGGTTGCGGCGCCAGGCACGGGAGGCGGCGGAGGGCCGCCCGGCCGTCCCGACGCGCCCCGCGACGGCCTCGGTAGTCACGAAACACGCACCTTGGGGTCGAGGAGGGCATAGGACAGGTCGACGATCAGGTTGACGACCACGAACATCAGCGCGACGAACAACGTCACGCCCTGGACGAGCGGGAAGTCCCGGGTCGAGACCGCGCCCATGAGCAGCGACCCCAGCCCGGGGATGACGAAGATCGACTCGATGATCACGATGCCGCCGACCATCATCGCGAAGTTGCTGCCGAGCTGGGTGATCAGCGGCATGAGCGCGTTCGGCAGCACGTGCCTGAGCATGACCTGCCGCTCCGACAGGCCCTTGACCCGCGCGGTGCGCAGGTACGTGTGCGGCAGCTCGCCGAGCACGCTCTCCCGCAGCGTCAACGTGAACAGCGCCGACTGCCCGATCACCAGGCACACCACCGGGAGCACCAGCATCGGCACCCCGGCGACCGGATCGGTGAAGAGGTCGGCGTACCCGCTGGAGGGGAACCAGCGCAGCGACACGGCGAACACCAGCACCAGGATCAGCGCGATCCAGAAGTCGGGGATCGCCATGCCGAGCGAGGACAGCAGGTTGAGCGCGCGGGCCACGGGGTTGCGCGGCGAGACCGCGTTCCACGAGGTGACCAGCACCGCGACGAAGAAGCTGACGACGGTGCTGATCACCGCCAGGGTCAGCGTCGGGACGAAGTGCTCGGCCACGACCCCCACCACCGGCGCGTGGTAGGTGATCGACGAGCCGAAGTCGCCGCCCGCCACGTTGCCGAGCCAGCTCAGGTACTGCTCCCACAGCGAGCCGGACAGGCCCATGCTCTGCCTGAGCGCCTCGACGTCCTCGGGTCTGGCCGTCGGGCCGAGGATCGCGATGGCCGGGTCGCCCGGGATCAGGCGGATGACGAAGAACATCATCGTGCCCACGATCAGCAGGATGACGACCAGGTCACGCAGTCGCCGGAGCAGCAGTCCCGCCATGTTCCCCCCTCACTTCTGGAGCCAGGAGTTCCAGAACACGCGGTAGAACGTGTCGTACCCCTTGAGCTTGGGCGAGTAGGCGGCGTACAGCTTCGACTGGCTGATCGTGATGACCGGGAACTGCTGCCACACGAACGCCTGGAGCTGGTCCATCAGCGTCCTGGCCGTCTCCGGGGAGGTCGCGGCGTTGTAGTCCTCGATGAGCTTGGCCATCTCGGGCGAGCCCGAGCCGTTGAACGCCCCTAGGGTCAGCGCGGGCATCTGCGAGGGCGAGGTGAGCGCGGCGTTGAAGAACAGGGTGGTGATGTCCCAGCCGCCGGGGTCCTTGGTGATCGTGCCGAGCATCGTCGGGAAGTCGTAGGTGTCGATCTTCGTCTTGATGCCGATCTTGGAGAGCTGGTCCTGCAGCAGCACCGCCCACTGGCTGAACTGCGGGTAGCTGCTGGAGGTCAGGATGCGCACGGTGTCACCGGCGTTGACGCCGGCCTGCGCGAACAGCTCCTTGGCCTTGTTCGGGTCGTGCTGCTTGTAGACGTCGTCGCCGGCGGTGGAGTACAGGCCCTTGTTGTCCTGCGAGACCAGCGCGCCCACCTCGGCGGTGAGGTCGGGGCCGCCGCCGGTGGCGGCGTTCAGCGCGGGCTTGTCCATCAGCAGGTTGAGCGCCTGCCGGGCCCGTACGTCGGAGAACTTGGAGCCCTGATTGAAGTTGGGGATCAGCACGTTCTGGTTGGCCCCGGCCAGGTTCGACACGACCACGGCGGGATTGTTCTTGAGCGGGGTGTACTGGTCGTCGCCCGGCATGGCGTGCGCCCACTGGCCGGTCTGGAGGCCGTTGACCACGGCGTCCTGGTCGGCGACGACCTTGTAGGTGACCGTGTCGAGGTAGGCGTGCTTGGCGCCGGCCTGGCCGCCCCAGTCCTCCTCGGTGCGTGACTTGTAGCCGTCGTAGCGCTCCAGCACGACCTGCTGCCCGATGTCCCAGCTCTTCAGCTTGTACGGCCCGGTGCCGACCGCGCCCTCCTTGGCGAAGCCGGTGGCCGGCACGCCCTTGAGGTTCTTCGCCTCGTAGACCTCCGCGCCGGGGCTGGCCAGCTCGTCGATCAGCGGGTACCGCGGCTTCTTCAGCTCCAGCGTGACCGTGGTGTCGTCGGTGGCCTTGAGGCTCTTGACGTCGGCGGCGACCTGCTGGCCGGTGACGTGGCTCTTCAGCCAGCGCTCCAGGCTGGCGACCACGTCGGCGGCGGTGAGCGGGGCGCCGTCCTGGAACGTGACACCGGCGCGCAGCTCGAAGGTGTAGGTGAGCCGGTCGTCGCTGCGCTTGTAGGTGTCGACCAGCATCGGCCTGGCCGTGAAGGTCTTGTCGACCTCGAAGAGCTTCTCGTACAGCATGTTGCCGATGTGGGCGGTGACCTGGCCGGGGTTGGCGACCATGTCCAGCGACTGCGGGTCGGTCGGCACCGCGACCACGAGGTCGCCGCCGCGTACGGGGGTGCCGGCGTCGGCGGAGGAGGGGGACGACGTCGCGCCGCCCGCGCAGCCGGAGAGCAGCAGGGCGCTCGCCGCGGCGGCGGAGACGAGCCCGGCCCTCAGGCTCTTGAGCACGTTCATGGTGGGTTCTCGCTCTTGCTCTAAAAGGGGGGACAGAAGGAGAAGGTCGGCCCGGGGCTATCCCACGTATGCCGACAAGTCGGGGTTCGCGGCGAGGAGCCGTCGCGTGTACTCGTGGGTGGAGGAGGAGGCGATGGTTTCCGGGGCGCCGACCTCGATGAGATCGCCCTTGTACATCACGCCGACGCGGTCGGCCACCGACAGCACCAGGCTGAGGTTGTGCGTGATGAACAGGAAGCTGATGCCGTGCGAGCGGCGCAGTTGCAGGAGGAGGTTCATGACCTGGCCCTGGACGGAGACGTCGAGGGCGGAGGTGGGCTCGTCGGCGACGATGAGCTTCGGCTCGGCGGCGACCGCGCGCGCGATGGACACGCGCTGGCGCATGCCGCCGGACAGTTGCGAGGGCAGCTTGCCGGCGCAGTCGGCGGGCAGGCCGACCTCGTCGATCAGCTCGGCCACCCGCCGGTCGAGGTCGGCACCGCGCAGCGGGGTCAGCTCGCGCAGCGGCTCGGTGATGATGCGGGCCACGGTGTGCCGGGGGTCGAGCGAGCTCTGCGGGTCCTGGAAGATCAGTTGGGTGGCCCGGCGGAAGGCGCGCTCGTCGCCGCGCAGCCCCGACTCGGTGATGCGGTGCTCGCCGAAGGCGATGCTGCCCGAGGTGGGCCGTTCCAGTGCGCTGACCATGCGGCCGAGCGTCGTCTTGCCGGAGCCGGACTCGCCGACCAGGCCGAAGAACTCGCCGGGCGCGATCTCCAGCGAGACGTCGTCGACCGCGCACACGCTCGCCCGGCGGCCGGTCCGGTAGACCTTGGTGACGTTCTCGACGACCAGGGGCGGGGTGCCGGTCACCGGCGTCGGCTCGTCGCCGAGCGCCGGCGTCTCGGTCACGGTCCCACCGGAGCCTTCCGTGGCGGCCCGCAGCTTGGCCTCCGAGATCGTCGGGAATCCCGTACGGCGGCTGACGCCGAGCCGCGGCACGCATTCCAGCAGCGCCTTGGTGTACGGATGCGTAGGCTTAAGAAGGATGTCCATCTTGTCGCCGATCTCCACCAGCCTGCCCCGGTACATGACGGCGATCCGGTCGGCGATCTCGGCGGCGACGCCCATGTCATGGGTGATGAACACGCAGGCGGTCCGATGCTCACGCTGCACGCGGCGGAACAGCGCCAGGATCTCGGCCTGCGTCGTCACGTCGAGCGCGGTGGTGGGCTCGTCGGCGATGAGGATGTCGGGGTCGGACATCAGCGCCATGGCGATCATCACGCGCTGCTGCATGCCGCCGGACATCTGGTGCGGATAGAGCGCCATGATCCGGTCGGTGTCGTCCAGCCCGACCTCGGTGAGCAGGCTCCTGGCCTTGGCCTCGGCCTCGCGGCGCAACCGGCTCCCCCGGCGCAGCGCCTGCCGGGGCAGCGCGCCCTCGGGCCGGTAGCCCTCGATGAGCTGCGCGCCGACGCGCTGGGCGGGGTTGAGCGAGTCCAGGGCCTCCTGGAAGATCATGCCGATCCGGGCGCCCCGGTAGGCGCGCATCTGCTCGACGCTCAGCCGCGTGACGTCCACGCCGCCGATCTCGATCGTCCCCTCGGTGTAGGCCGGCGCCACGAACTCCAGCAGGCGGATGATCGACAACGCCGTCACGGTCTTGCCGCTGCCCGACTCCCCCACCACGCAGAGCGTCTGCCCGGAGGCGACGTCGAGGGTGAGCCGATGGACGAGTTCCTGGGGCTCGGCGTCCTCCCGGGTGACGCCGATGGTGAGGTCCGTCAGGTTGAGCAGCGACATGCGCGAGAGCTCCATTCCAGGCACCGGTCCCGTGCTCGAAGTGGGGCACGCAAACCCACACTGAGCTGCCGAAAAGCCATGTTCGAGCCAGATAGTTCTACAAAGGTTGACAGAGGGTCCCCCTACTGTCAACGGTTATTCCACGTTCGTAGACAGAGGGTCTATGGTGAACGTCTACATTCGTAGACAATACAGAAAGGGCAGGGCCTTGACCATGTCCACGCCTTCCCCCACGCCGGATCCGATCGTCGCCATCGCCACCGGTTACATGGGCGCCAAGCAGCTCTTCGCGGCCAGCCGCATCGGGCTCTTCGCTGCGCTCGCGGACGGCGAGCGCAGCGCCGGGGAGATCGCGGCGGCCACCGGCGTCACCCCCCGCATGGCCCGCATCCTGGCCGACAGCATGGCCGGGCTCGGCCTGCTGACCAGGACCGGCGGCCGGTACGCCCTCGGCGCCGACGCGGCCGGCTACCTGGCCGGGCAGAAGTCGTCCGAGCTCGACCTCGGCCCGTTCCTGACCTTCCTCAACGAGGTCAGCTACGGGCACTGGCTGCAGTTCGACAAGACCGTGGACACCACCGAGCCGGGCGTCCTGGACACCTCGGGCGAGCGGTGGGGCACGTTCATGGCCGGGGTGATGACCTACAACAGCCTGCACGCCAGGATGCTGGGCGGCGCGTTCGACTTCTCCGGCTTCCGCAGCCTGCTGGACCTGGGCGGCCTGTCCAGCGCCTTCGCCTTCGAGGCCCTGCGCGCCACCCCGGGGCTGCGGGCGTCCTTCGTGTACGACCCGACCTTCTCCGACTCGATCGCCGAGCAGGTGGCGCAGGCCGGGTTCGCCGACCGGGCCGAGGTGACCGGCGTCCCGACCGACACGGCCACGCCGTCCGGCCCGTACGACCTGGTCATGGTCAACCACGTCATCCACCGGTTCGGCGTCGAGCAGAACCGGGCCATCCTGCGCAACGCCCGCGCGGCGGCGGCGCCCGGGGCGCGGCTGCTGCTGCTCGACTTCTTCCTCGACGACGACGCCGAGCAGCGCGCCATCGACGCGCTGCACGCCGGGGAGTACCTGGTGATCGACGGGACCGTCGTCTACGAGGAGTCGGAGGTGCGCGGCTGGCTCGACGAGGCGGCCTGGAAGCCGGTGGACAAGCTGGCCCTGCCGGGCAGCCCGCGGGTCATCGTGGCCGAAGCGGTCTGAGCACGCGCCGGCCCGCGCCGCGGACGCGCGACGCGGGCCGGAACGGGCGGGATCAGGGCCGGGTCAGAGCCGGGCCAGGGCCGGTCAGGGCTGGGAGATGCGGTCGAAGAACGACTCCAGGTGCCGCTTCTGCAGCTCGACCGTGGAGAACTGCGGACCGACCAGGCTCATCACGTTGGCCCCCGCGTTGAGCAGCACGAGCTCGTCCACGAGTTGCTCGTCGGGGATCGAGGTGCGGATGTCGCCGTCGGCGCGGCCCTCCCCGATGAGCCGGTGGAGCATCCCGCGCCAGGCGCGCAGGTGCTCCAGGTACTTGTCGTACATCTTGGGGTTGGTCAGCGAGGTCTGCCAGAAGATCAGCAGCACCCGGCCGGCCGTGATGCGCTCCTCGTCGATCGGCATCGCCGCCTCGCACATCTCCCGCAGCGCGCCCAGCCCGCGACGGCCGTCGAGCTTGACGTAGCTGGTCACGATGGCCAGGGCGCGCTCGTACGTCGCCTCGATGATGTCTTCCTTGCCGGGGAAGTAGTGCTTGAGCGCGCCGTTGGCGAAGCCGGCCGCGTTCGCGATCTCGCGCATGGTGGCCGCCTCGATGCCCCCTTTCGTGATCAGCTCCCACGTGACGTCGATGATGTCGCTACGACGCTGGTCGTGGTCAATGATCTTGGGCATGCGGCACCCCTCCGTACGGCGTTTCGTCTACCAGTGTAGGACAAACTGCCAGGAGGGTATGACCCGATCGTTAGCCGCGGGTGACCCGGACGTCATAGAGGGCGCCGGCGGTGTTCGTCTTGTGCGCGCAGGCGAGCCGTTCGATCTCCGCGGGGTCGGCTCCCCCGGCGATGAGGTCGAGCAGGTGCTCGTGCTCCTCGACCGAACGGCGGGCCCGGCCCGGCAGGTAGCCGAACACCGAGCGCCGCATGTGGTCCAGCCTGGTCCATTCGGCCTCCAGCAGGAAGTTCAGGTGCTCGTCGTCGCAGTGCTCGTAGACCGAGAAGTGGAAGGCCCGGTTGAGCGCGGTGAACGCGGCGGGGTCGAAGGAGTCGAGTGCCTGGAACAGCCGGGCGTTGATGTCGCGGGAACGGGCCACGTCCGCCGGGCCCATGCGCGGGGCGGCGACGGCGGTGGCGTACCCCTCCAGACGGGCCAGCACCTCCAGCGTGTGACGCACCTGCGCCGCGTCGAAGACCGCGACGCGGGCGCCGACGTTGCGCACGACCTCCACCAGCCCGTCGGACTGCAGGCGGCGCAGCGCCTCGCGCAGGGGGATCGTGCTCACGCCGATCTCCCGCGCGAGGCGGTCCATGACGAGCTGGTAGCCGGGGCCGTACGTGCCGTCCAGGATGCGCGAACGCAGGATCTCGTAGCTGAGCTCCGCCTTCGACGCGACTCCGTCGGTGCTGGTCACGTGCCGAGCACCGTATCGGACGCCGTATCGGACGCCGTACCGAGCGCTGCGGCGATCGCGGCGCGGAACTCGGGGCCGGCCAGCGCGGCGCGGTGGTCGCCGGGGACGGTGACCAGCCGGGCGCCGGGGACCAGCGCGACGACGTTCTCGATGCCCGAGGTCATCATGTCCTGCGAGCCCGCCACGAACACCGGCGGCGTGCGCCCGGCCCAGCCCTTGGGCTCGAACGGCGTGCCGCGCAGCCCCTCGACCAGCCGTACCAGCCCGGCGGCGCGCTCGGGGTCGCCGCCCGAGGCGCCCGCGATCATCGACGCGATCATGCCGGTCATCGGGTCGCCCGGCTCGCCGCCCGCGACGGCCGAGCGCAGCGCCGCCACGTCGAGCGCGGCGAACGGCTCGAACGGGCTGAGCCCGCCCAGCACGACCGCGCGCACCCGGTCGGGGGCCAGCTCCGGCAGCTCCCAGGCGAGCCGGGCGCCGAGGGAGTAGCCCACCACGTCGAGCGGCCCGTCGCCGGTCAGGGCGAGCAGCGCCGCCGCGACCTCTGACGCGCCCACCGGCCCGGCCGGAACCCGGCTCTCGCCGTGACCGGGCAGGTCGGGCACGACGACCACGCGCCCGGCCGCGGCCAGTTCCGCCGCGATCCCGGTCTCCACCCAGTCCTGCCGCCCGCTGGAGGCGAACCCGTGCAGCAGCAGCACGGGCGGCGCCCCGCCGGGCCTGTCGGGCGTGAACGTCTGTACGGCCGTCATCTGCGCTGATTCCTTCATGTCGTGTGGTGGGCGGGCACGGGGAAGTCGACGACCACCTGGCCGGTGCCGCTGCTGCCGAAGTACGGGCAGAGCTGCTCGCCCCGCCCGGTGTACTCGCGCCAGCCCAGCAGCCCGAACAGCATGGCGGTGTCGGCCATGGCCCCTTCGCCGGTGCAACGCTCGTTGTAGTCGGGCAGCATGTCGAGGAACTCCGGGATGCGCCCTTCGCCCCACATCTCCAGCACAGCGTGGTCGACGTTGCGGTTCAGCTCGCTGCTCACGTCGTCGAGCAGCGACTCGGCGATCTCGTTGGGCGGGAAGGCGTGCGAGAGCGACCCGCTGGCCAGGAAGGC
Organism: Nonomuraea sp. NPDC047529; assembly: GCF_040642995.1. Taxonomy (NCBI): domain Bacteria; kingdom Bacillati; phylum Actinomycetota; class Actinomycetes; order Streptosporangiales; family Streptosporangiaceae; genus Nonomuraea; species Nonomuraea sp. NPDC047529. The sequence continues at coordinate 105,288 of NZ_JBEYTJ010000002.1, forward strand.
GACCTTCCGGTCACTGCGCCGCACGGCGCGCAGCAGGGCCTCGCCGATCCGCCGGTTCTCCTCGACGGTCGAGTAGATGTTGCAGCCGATGGGCAGGACCCGGATGCCGGCGTCCTGGTTCATGAAGTACATCGGCACCAGCGTGGCGTACTCCAGGCCCAGGTCCTGGTAGGTGTGCACGCGGGCCTTCTGGCCGCCCGCGACGATCTCCTCGCGGATCAGCTCGGCCAGCTCCGGGTCGCCCGCGTAGTCGTAGGCGAGGTCGTGGATGAAGTGCGGCAACTCATGGCTGACGTACGTGGCCCGGTGGCGCGGCTTGCCGTTGAGGTGGAAGCCGATGCTGTTCATCCAGTGGGTGTCGGCGATCAGGAACGTGTCCGCGCCGCGCTCGCGTGCCCGCCTGCCGACCTCGGCGAGGGCGAGCTCGGCGGGCCTGCGGATGCCGAAGTGTTTGCCGGGCTGGATCGACAGCCAGATCGACGGCACGTGCGTGATCTTCGCGGCGAGCACGATCTCGCCCATCACGCCACCCGCCGGCCCGCTTGGGCGGTCTGAACCATCATCCGCACTCTCCTCTCCACTGATGACGTGATGAGCATCATGTAGGCATCTGAGGGGGTTTGTCGATATTGTTCCACATGTCATAACATAAACGATGTCGTATATGATTTGGAAGGAGACGAGGTGGGACACCCTCTTGGCCTGTCACCGGGGAAGATCATCGCGGTCCATCTGAACTACCGCGGCCGGGCCGCCGAGCGCGGTCGCGTCCCTGCCGTCCCCTCCTACTTCCTCAAGCCGCCGACGTCCCTGTCCTGGTCCGGCCGGCCCGTGGTGCGTCCGGACGGGTGCGAGCTGCTGGCGTTCGAGGGCGAGATCGGCGTGCTGATCGGCAGCCGCGCCCACCGCGTCTCCCCCGAGCACGCGCTGGAGCACGTGGCCGGGTACGTGGCGGCGAACGACTTCGGCGTCTACGACTTCAAGCACGCTGACCTCGGCTCCAACCTGCGGGCCAAGGGCCAGGACGGGTTCACCCCGGTCGGCTCGGAACTGCTCACCGGCGCCGACCCGGGGCGGTTGTGGCTGCGCACGTACGTCAACGGCGAGCCGGCCCAGGAGGCGTGCACCGACGAGCTGCTGTTCGGCTTCGACCTGCTGATCGCCGACCTGTCCCGGTACATGACGCTGGAACCCGGCGACCTGATCCTGGCCGGCACCCCGGCGGGCTCGACCGTCGTGCAACCCGGGGACGTGGTGGAGGTCGAGCTGGAGGGCACGGCCCGGCTGCGCAACGAGGTCGTCGCGGGCCAGGGACCACCGGCGGCGTACGGCGTCCAGCCCAAGGTCACCGACGCGACCCGGGCCGCCGCGTACGGCGCCGCGCACCCCGCGCCCGGCCCCCTGACCCCGGAGATCGTCGCCGCGCTGCGGTCGGTCTCGACCGCGACACTCTCCTCCCAGCTCCGTTCACGCGGCATCGACCACCACTTCATCGAGGGCGTCCGCCCCGCCCGCCCCGACCTGCGCATGGTCGGCGTCGCACGCACCCTGCGCTACCTGCCGCTGCGCGAGGACGTCTTCGCCGAGCGCGGCGGCGGCATGAACGCCCAGAAGCGCACCGTCGAGGAGCTCCAGCCCGGCGAGGTGCTGGTCATCTCCGCACGGGGCGAGCACGGCGCCGGCACGCTGGGCGACATCCTGGCCATGCGCGCCCTGCGCCGCGGCGCCGCCGGCGTCGTCACCGACGGCGGGCTGCGCGACAGCCCCTCCTTCGCCTCCCTCGACCTGCCCTCCTACTACGGCGCCGCGCACGCCGCCGTGCTCGGCCGCCGCCACGTCCCGATGGACTCCCAGGTGCCGGTGGACTGCGGCGGCGTGCTGGTGTGCCCCGGCGACGTGCTGGTGGGCGACGCCGAGGGCGTCGTCGTCATTCCGCCCGCGCTGGTCGCCGAGGTCGCCGGGGACGCCGCCCGGCAGGAGGACGAGGAGCGCTTCATCCTCGATCGCGTCTCCGAGGGAGCCTCGGTCGACGGCCTCTACCCGCTGAAGGGCGCCTGGCGCGAGGCGTACGAGCAGCAGCGCTGACCCCCCGAGAAGGAGAACCCCATGAAGTTCCGCTCCGATCCGTCGACCGTCCGCGGATCCATCGCACCCGTGGTGACGCCGTTCGCCGCCGACGGGTCGCTGGATCTCGACTCGCTGCGCTCGCTGGTGCGCTGGCAGCTCGACCAGGGCTCGCACGGCATCTCGACCGGCGGGTCCACCGGCGAGCCCGGCGCCCAGTCCGTCGAGGAGCGCGTCGCGGCGATGGCCGTGGTGGCCGAGGAGACCGCCGACCGGGTGCCGTTCCTGCCCGGCACCGGGTCGGCCAAGCTCGACGAGACCCTGCGGCTGACCGCCGAGGCCGAGCGCCTGGGCGCCGACGCCGCCCTGGTCATCACGCCCTACTACGCCCGTCCCACCCAGGAAGCCCTCTACCGCTGGTACGCCACGGTCGCCGCCGAGTTCCCCGCGCTGCCGATCGTCATCTACAACGTGCCCTCCCGCACCGCCGTCGACATCGCCCCCGCCACCGTGGCCAGGCTGCGCCGCGACCACGACAACATCGTCGGCATCAAGGAGACCACCAAGGACTTCGAGCACTTCTCGCACGTGCTCAACCTGTGCGGGCGCGACTTCCTCATGTGGTCCGGCATCGAGCTGCTCTGCCTGCCGCTGCTGGCCATCGGCGGCGTCGGCTTCGTCAGCGCGGCGGCCAACCTCGCGCCGAAGACCGTGGCCCGCATGTACGAGGCGTACACGTCCGGCGACCACGCGACCGCGCTGGACCTGCACTACTCGCTGCACCCGCTGGTCGAGCTGCTGTTCGTGGAGACGAACCCGGCCCCCGCCAAGTGGGTGCTGGAGCAGCGCGGCCTGATCGCCTCCGGTCACGTACGGGCGCCCCTGATCACCCCCACCGAACCCGGCATCGCCCGGATCAACGAACTACTGGCACAGAGCGAGGGAGTCGCCTGATGAAACTGGAGCACTACATCGGCGGCCGGCACGTCCCGAGCCAGTCCGGTGCGACCTTCACCGCGCTCGACCCGACCACGAACGAGCCGTACCTGGAGGTGTCCGCGGGCGGCGCGGCCGACGTGGACGCGGCCGTGGCCGCCGCCCAGAAGGCGTTCACCGACGGCCCGTGGAGCACGATGCCCGCCGAGCAGCGGGCCGGGACCCTGCGCGCGGTCGCGGCGGCCATCGAGTCCAGGGACGACGAGATCGCCGCCCTGGAGTGCCGGGACACCGGCCTGCCGATCACCCAGGCCCGCGGCCAGGCCCGGCGCGCCGCGCACAACTTCCGCTTCTTCGCCGACGTGATCACCACGATGGGCGAGGACGTCTACCGCGTCGGCTCCGCGCAGCTCAACTACGTCGTGCGCAAGCCGGTCGGCGTGGCCGGGCTGATCACGCCGTGGAACACGCCGTTCATGCTGGAGACCTGGAAGCTGGCCCCCGCGCTGGCCGCCGGATGCCCGGTCGTGCTCAAGCCCGCCGAATGGTCCCCGGCCTCGGCGAGCCTGCTGCCGCAGATCATGGAGGAGGCCGGGCTGCCCGAGGGCGTGTTCAACCTGGTCCACGGCATCGGCGAGGACGCCGGCGCGGCGCTGGTCGCCCACCCCGACGTCCCGGTGATCTCCTTCACCGGCGAGAGCGGCACCGGGCAGACCATCATGCGCAACGCCGCGTCGTCGCTGAAGACGTTGTCGATGGAGCTGGGCGGCAAGTCGCCGCTGCTCGTCTTCGAGGACGCCGACCTGGAGCGGGCGCTCGACGCGGCCGTTTTCGGCGTGTTCTCGCTGAACGGCGAGCGTTGCACGGCCAGCTCGCGGGTGCTCGTCCAGGACACCGTCTACGAGGAGTTCGTGACGCGGCTGGCCGAGCGGGCCGCGCGGGTGCGCGTGGGCGCGCCCGACGACCCGGCCACCGAGCTGGGCGCGCTCATCCACCCCGAGCACTACGAGCGCGTCATGGAGTACGTCGCGATCGGCTCGGGCGAGGGCGCCCGCCTGGTGGCCGGCGGTTCCCGGCCCGAGCACCTGACGTCGGGCAACTTCCTGTCCGCGACGGTGTTCGCCGACGTGGCCCCGCACATGCGGATCTTCCAGGAGGAGATCTTCGGACCGGTCGTCTGCGTGACGCCCTTCTCCACCGAGACGGAGGCGGTGGAGCTGGCCAACGCGACCCGGTACGGCCTGGCGGCGTACCTGTGGACCAACGACCTGCGCCGGACGCACCGGCTGGCCCAGTCGATCGAGGCGGGCATGGTCTGGGTCAACTCCCAGAACGTGCGCGACCTGCGTACGCCGTTCGGCGGGGTGAAGGCCAGCGGCGTGGGCCGTGAGGGCGGCAGGCACAGCATCGACGTCTACACCGAGTCGCACATCGTGCACGTCGCCACCGAGGACCTGCCGATCCCCCGGTTCGGCGCCGCCTGATCCGGCACGTTCCCGCCGGGCCGATCCCGGCCCGGCGTGGGACGTGGACGCCGAGAAGTGCGCGGAGTTACGCTCCCGGTGGCCGATACGGCGGTGATGGCCATCTTTGGGGGGAACCCAATGAGCTACACACTTTTGCGCGGCAGCTTCGTGATTCGTTACCCGGACCTTCCCCGGCAGGGCCCCGAGCCCGACGGCGACACGATCAAGTTCAGGCCGGACACGCCCGCCCTGGTCGAAGGGCTGGCCCGGCCGTCCGGACGGCCGCCGGGGCTCAGCGCGCGCGGCATCTCCGTCCGTCTGGAGGCCATCGACGCGCTGGAGACCCACTTCCAGGACACCCACCAGGAGCTGACCGGCGCGAACGCCGCCCGCGACGAGCTGCTGCGCCTGCTCGGCTTCACGAACGTGCGCTTCTTCGACGACCTGCCCAACAAGGTCCGCTCCGCCGACCAGGACGAGCTGCGCGGGCACGTCCTCAGCAACGGCATCGACGCCAACGGACGGTTGATCGGCTTCGCGTTCCCCGGCGAGCACCCAGGGCCCGACGGGCTGGCCGTGTTCCTCGACGAGGCGCTGGTGGACACGTCCGCGAACGCCAGGCTGCTGGCCGCCGGGCTGACGTACCCGGCCTTCTACGCCACGCTGCCCGCGACGCTGCGCGCGCACCTGGCCGGGGTGTCGCGTGCGGCCAGGGCGCAGGCGTCGCCCACCGGCATCTGGCCGCGCTCGGCCGCCGACCCCGACGGGCCCGCCGAGGTCGGCTCCCTGGACGCGCTCACCGGACTGGTCATGTGGCCCAAGCTGTTCCGCAGGCTGGTGCCCTACCTCGCGACCGGGGCGGCCGATCTCGACGGCTTCGACGCCTGGCTCCGGGCCGACCCCGTCAACCGGGACGACGCGGTCTTCCTGCTGGACCGGCTCGAACACGGCAACCTGCACGACGTGATCCGGGCCTCGGGCACCCGGATCCAGCTCACGGCCTGGCCGGAGGACTTCGTCATCAGCCCCGACCCGGCGCCGCCCGGCGCCACCGTCGAACCGCACCCGCCGTCCACCGGGGACGTGCTCATCGTGGCCGCGCTGCCCGACCCGCTGGGCGGCGACCGGGGGCACGAGACCGTCACCCTGCTCAACGTCACCAGCCGGGCCGTGGACCTGGCCGGATGGGCGCTGGCGGACTCGGGGGGCGGGCGCGAGGAGCTGACGGGGACGGTCGCGGGCGGGGGCGTGGTGCAGGTCGTGGTGGGCGGGCGCGGGCAGCTTCGGAACCAGGGCGACACGATCCTCCTGGTGGACCCGAAGGGCCTCACCATCGACCGGGCCACCTACAAACCCGACGCCGTCCACCCCGGCCGCACCATCCCCTTCAACCACTGATCCCGACCGAAGAACACCCACCCCGCCCTGAGCGTCCGCGGGCGCGGTCGCGCCCAGGGCGGGGGTGACCTGCCCGGAGCGGCAGCGGCTCGGGGCAGGGTGGCTCGCTCACACCAGCAGTGCTGCCAGGGCGGTGACCGTGGTGGGGTGGTCGGTGAGCAGGGTTTCCACCTCTCGGTGCTGGGAGCCGGTGGCGGGGGTGGCAGCCTGCCAGCCGCCCTCGCAGCCCAGCAGCCCGGCCACCGCGTCGCAGGCCACCGGGTGCCCCGCCAGCAGCTCCGCGACCGGCCCCGACGCGACCGCCGGGACCGCCTTCGGCGCGGGCGCCGCCGTACGGGCCCAGGGCGGCGTCCAGGCGTCCACCGCCGTCAGGCTGCCCGGGAACGTGCGCCCGGCCTCCCGGACGAGGACCGGCATCAGCTCCCCCGCCTGATCCCGCAGCGTCGTGATCAACTTGGGCAGCCACGGCAGCAACACGTGGTCGGGCAGCCGTCCGAACGCCTTGGAGATCACCTCCACCACGAACCCGGACAGCGCCGGTGCGGGCTCCATCGCCTGGACGAACCCGGTGATGTACTGCGGGAACGACGGGATGACCAGCGGGTTGCCCAGCAGTTCGTCGCACCGCGACCGCAGCTCGGCCAGCGGCAGCAGCCCCAGCAGGTGCTGGGCGGCCCACAGCAGCGCCACCTTGGCCGGCGCCTCCGGATGCGACTGCCGCACCGCGATCTCCAGCTGCGCCCGGTCGCAGCCCAGCGCCAGCGCCAGCCCCTCCATCGTGAACAGGAACCCGAGCATCGCCGACACCTGCCGCACGCCGGTGTCGTCCTCGACGAACGCGGTCGGGAGCAGGGTGCAGTAGTGCGCGTACCCCTCGGTCACGAACGCCTCGCACCACGCCGGCAGCGTGGGCTCGGCGGTGCGGTAGTAGGCCAGCAGGCGGCGGATGCGCCGCAGCACGTCGGGCGCGTCGTCGACGCCGCGCTCGGCGGCGAGCAGCTCGACCGCCCGCGCGCCCAGCTCGTCGGCGATGCGCCCGCCGCCCAGGTAGAGGATGGCGTCCTCGACGGCGGCCAGCGCCACGGCGGCGGTGGCGTCCGGCTCCCAGACCATGCGCCGCAGCCGCTGTTCGACCACCTGCTCGATGGTGACGCCCTCGTAGCCGAGCTCGATGATGGCCCGCTGGTTGCGCCCGAGCGCGAGGTCCCAGCTCTCCTGGATCGACCGCTCGCCGAGCCGGCGCTCGCCCATGATCGGCCGTGCCGCGTCGCCCGGCAGCAGGAAGCGCAGCATCCACAGCAGGTCGGAGCAGGGCCGCAGCTCCGGATCGGAGTGCAGGTCGAGCAGCGCCCGCTGGATCGTGCGCTTGTCGAAGTCGACGCCGAGCGGCCGCAGCCGGTCGTAGACGTTCTGGGCCAGCGGCGGCAGCGCGTCGTAGCCGACCGAGCCGATGCGGTCGCCGCCGAGCAGGATCTCGCACAGGCGCCGCACGTCGCGCCGACCCGGCACGACGTCCTTCTCGATGCAGGTGACCGCCGCGTCCTGGAAGTCGTACGGCGTCGGCCTGGCCCGGTTGCGCATGCCGGCGAGCAGGATCGACGTCTCGAACACCGCGATGGCGTCGGCGGTGCTGGCGAGGTAGCCGTTGCGCCGGGCCAGCCGGACGATGTCCACGCTCCAGCCCAGCAGCTCGGCCTCGTCGAGCGCGTCGAGCGCGGGCGGCCTGGACAGGAACCCGGTCAGCCGGTCGGTGACCTGCGCCGGCGCGGTGGGCGCGGGCAGCTTGACCGGCCGTTTCCTGGCCCCCTTCTGCCCGCTGAGCTGGAACGGGGTCAGCTTGCTCCGCGTCACCGCCTTGGCCCAGGTCGCGGCGGCGATCGAGACCGACCCCGAGGCCAGCCCGAACTGCGCCTCGATGGCCGAGTGGCTGGAGGGGATCAGCCCGTACAGCCAGCGGGTCGCGGTACGCGGGCCGATCTCGTACGGGGCCGTGGCGGCCAGGCCGAACTGCTCGACGCGGCTGGCGGCGTGGAAGGCTCCGCAGACGTACAGGCAGTCGGCCGGGTCGGCGCCCGAGGTGGACAGGTGCTCGCGCATCCTGGTCCACATGTAGCGCTCGCGCTCCTCGTCGCCGGCCAGCCGGTCGTCGTCGGGGCGCAACCGGCGGAACAGGCTGCCGATGAGGACCATGACCTGGCGGTAGGTGTCGTAGTCGGCGCCGGAGAGCGGCTGCTCGACGTACTGGTCCCACCATTCCGACCAGTGACGCACCTTGCCGTGGTGGAGCAGGTGCTCCTCCAGCTCCGCGAAGCGGGGGCGCAGGTCGCCGATCTCCACGCCGACGGCGTCGCCGTGCAGGCCGGCCTCCTCCCCCGGTTTCGCCGGCTCCTCCCGCTCCTGCGGCAGCCACTGGAAGACGTGGTCCGACGAGCGGTCGACCAGCACCAGCTCGACGCCCGGGGTCTCCAGCGCGTACGAGATGGCCTGGTATTCGGCAGATGCCTCGGTGATCGGGGCCACCACGCTCAGCGGTCCCGAACCCTTGGGGAAGCCGTCCAGCTCGGTCGCGAACGCCTGGAGCGCCACCGGCAGCCGGCAGTTGCGCAGCTCGGTCAGCAGCGGCGTCAGGTCTTCGCAGAGCTCCAGGTAGATGACCTTCGGCTGCTTCTCCCGCAGGCGGCGCACCATGGCCAGCGCCGAGGCCGGCGAATGGTGACAGACCGGGAAGATCTCCAGCTCCTCGCGCAGCGCCCGGTCGACGTCCTCCAGCATGCCGGTGAGGATGGACGACACCGCGCCGTCGCCCGCGAAGGCCGACGCGGCCTCGCTGAGCTGCTCCTTCAGCGGTTGGAAGAGGCTCATGACAGGGTGGAGATGGCCTGGCGGCCGCCCTCGAGGAAGTCCTGCCATGGGCCGCCGTCCTTCTTGCTGCGCGGCTCGACGACACCGTGCCAGTACTTGTTGAGGATGGCCAGGTCTTCCGGGCTGCGCCGGGCCAGCGAGCCGACCAGCGAACCGGCGAGCGTGTCGGGGCGCAGCGTGCGGTCGCCGAAGAAGTGGCTGTGCAGGATCGCGTCCTCCAGCACGCCGATCTGCTCGGCCGTGGACAGCGCGGACTCCAGCTTCTCGTCGTCGCTGGTCGCCGAGGCGGCCGCGGCCCGCAGGTCGGCGAAGCTCTGCAGCAGGATGTCCAGCAGCGTGGGCGGCAGGTCCAGCTCGATCTGGTGCCTGCGCAGCAGCTCCTCGGTACGGAAGCGGACGATCTCCGCCTCGCTCTTCTTGTTCGTCACCACCGGGATGCGGACGAAGTTGAAGCGGCGCTTGAGCGCGGAGGACAGGTCGTTGACGCCCCGGTCGCGGCTGTTGGCGGTGGCGATGATCGAGAAGCCGGGCTGGGCGAAGACGATGTTGTCGTCGTCGAGCTCGGGGATGGAGACGTACTTCTCCGACAGGATCGAGATCAGCGCGTCCTGGACGTCGCTGGTCGAGCGGGTCAGCTCCTCGAAGCGGCCGATCACGCCCTGCTCCATGGCGTTCATGATCGGCGAGGGGATCATCGACTCGCGCGACTGGCCCTTGGCGATGACCATCGAGACGTTCCACGAGTACTTGATGTGGTCCTCGGTGGTGCCCGCGGTGCCCTGCACGACCAGCGTGGAGTTGCGGCTGATCGCCGCGGACAGCAGCTCGGCCAGCCAGCTCTTGCCCGTGCCCGGGTCGCCGATCAGCAGCAGGCCGCGGTCGGAGGCCAGCGTCACGATGCTGCGCTCGACGAAGCTGCGGTCACCGAACCACTTCTGCGGGATCTCGCGGTCGAGCCCGTCGGAGCGCTCGGAGCCGAGGATGAAGATGCGGATCATGCGCGGGCTGAGCCGCCACGAGAACGGCTTGGGGCCGTCGTCGACCGACTCCAGCCAGTCGAGCTCGTCGGCGTACTTCACCTCTGCGGGGGCGCGCAGCATGTCACTCATGGTCGGGGGTTCTCCTAGGTGAGGAAGTTCTTGAGCTCGAAGACGAGCTTGCGGACATGGCCGGAGAGCACGGGGGTGCCCAGGTCCTTGAGTTTCTGGCGGTACCACGGATCGACGCTCTGGTGGCCGGAGCTGTTGACCGAGCCGACGGGGATGAACTTGACCCCCGACCGGTGGATCGACCCGAAGTCGTTGATCAGCGAGCGGTTGTCGTAGAAGTCGGAGATCCACACCATCACCGTGTTGCGCGGATCGGCGATCTTCGGTCTGGCCAGGGCCATCGCGGCCGTGCCGTCGGTGCCGCCGCCGAGCGTCGTGCGCAGCAGCACCTCGAACGGGTCGTTCACCCACGGCGTCAGGTCGAGCGCGCGGGTGTCGTACGCGACGAGGTGCACGTCGACCTTGGGCAGGCCGGCGAAGATCGAGGCCAGGATGGTGCAGTTGACCATCGCGTCGACCATCGAGCCCGACTGGTCGACGACCACGATCAGCCGGGCCGGGGTGGTGCGGCGGGCCGTCTGCCGGTAGAAGAGCCGGTCGACGTAGAGCCGCTGGTCCTCGGGGCTCCAGTTGGTGAGGTTCTTCCAGATCGTGCGCTCGATGTCGAGGTTGCGGAAGACCCGCTTCGGCGGCACCGACCGGTCGATGACGCCCACGCTGGTCTTCTCCACCTGCGTACGCAGCACCTCGGCGACCTCGTCCACGAACCTGCGGATGAGGGCCTTGGCGTTGGCCAGCGCGACGCCCGACAGGTTGGACTTGTCACGCAGCAACTGCTCGATGAGCGACATGCTGGGCGTGAGCTGCCTGGCCAGGGCCGGGTCCGCCAGCACCTCGCGCAGGCGCATGCGCTTGACGAGGTCGCCCTCGATCATGGCGAGCACGGCGGCCAGCTCTTCGTTGCCCGGCCCGCTCCTGAGGCCGCCGGGCTCGCAGCCCATGCCCTTCTCGAACCAGCCGGCGTCCTGCTTCCAGCGGGCCAGCTGACCCGCCGAGACGTCGCCCGTGCCGGTGGAGAACACGTTGAGCAGCAGCTTGGAGACCAGCGCGGCGCGGCGCACCTCGCCGCCCTCCTCGTGCTCCTTGTCCGCCATCAGGTCCTGGAGCTCGTCGCCCAGCTCGGGAAAACGCTGGACGAGCGTGTCCACCGACACGCCGGGGTCGAGCAGCGCGGGCGGCAGCTCCAGGTCGCCGACGATGCCCATGCTGGCCGTCTCCAGCGCGGGCTGCTCGTCGGCCGAGAACAGCCGCGACATGAGCCGCCAGTACAGCACTTGACGCCTGGTCTCGTCGGCGCTCGGGGTCAGGTCGGCGCTCGTGGTGGGTTCGGTCATTTCCGCAGCAGCCGTCCTGCCCGTTCGCGCAGCACGGCGACCACGTCACCGGCCTTGGCCTCGGCCTTGACGACCTTGGGGTCGGTCGGGCCCGTCGCCCAGTCGCCGTTGTGCACGGTGACCGGCTTCTTCTTGACCGTGGCCTGGACGGCGAGCGGCTGCAGCAACCACCTGCCGCCGTCGCGGCGCACCAGCCCGATGCACGCCGAGGACGCGGCCACCAGCTCCGGCGTGAGCGGGCAGCTCGTCGGGAGCCGGTCGAGGTCGAGGGTGAGCTTGTTGCCGCCCAGGTCGAGGACGTGCCCGTCGACCGTGTACCCCTCGACCAGCACCGGCTCGGCGATGCGTACGGGATGGCGGTCGAGCGGCGGCGTGGCCGGGGCCGACGCGCCCGCGAGCTGAACCCGCGCGGTGGTGAACGGATCGGCCTCGGCCCCCGTACGGGCGCGGTCGTCGTGCCACAGCAGGTCGCCGCCGGGCAGCAGCGGCATGCCGTCGATCTCCACGGACCGGTGCTCGGCCAACGCGCCCATGAGCACGGGCCGGCCGCCGAACAGCCGCCACACCGACGGCCCGACGATGGTGTCGACCTTGGCCGCCGCGACGCTCGTCCGCACCAGCCTTGTCTGCCCCCCGGCCTCCTCCAGGACGCCGTGCACCTGCACGCGGACGACCGTGGCATGCTCGTGCACGTCGGCGCCGAGGATCAGCAGCCGCCCCGACACCGGCTCGGGCACGCCGTGCCACGGGCCGGACTGGGCGAGCAGCAGCCCGCGCGTCCACAGATCGGCCCACCGCCTGACCGGCACCCTGTCCATGGTCGCCACCGGGGACGACGCCCGCAGCTCGGCCGCCAGCCCGTCGAGCAGGACGGCGAGCCCGCGTGACCCGGGCACCGCGAGCAGCGCCTCGATCACCTGGTCGCCGCCGGAGACGAGGTCGTCGTCGACGCCCCGCCAACCGGTGATCGCCAGCTCCCGCAACCACACCCGGCACCCGGCCAGCACGTTCTCCGGCACCCCACCACCGGACGCCGCCCCTGCATCGACCTCCGTCGCACCGCCGACAGACGCCGCCCCTGTGTTGGCGTCAGTAGTGGCGGCCGAAGGCCAGGAGGTGCGGCTGCGGCCCAGTGCCTGGTCGAGGCGGGCGAGCAGGGCGTCGTGCACCGCGCCGAACAGCGCGGCACGCCCCCCGGCCAGCGCCGCCAGATGCTCGTCGGCGACCGACCCCGCGGTCACCTTCTCCGCCGCCTCGGCCAGCCGGTCGCCGAGCGGGGAGCCCGCGAGCGCCCCCGCCAGCGCGGCCAGCGCCGCCGCGTCCTCCTCCGCGACCCGGGCGAACCCGTGCCCGAGCGCTCCGTCGAACCCCGCGACGAGCGCGAGCGCCTCCGCCACCCCGGCCGGCCCGTCGCCGACCAGCTCCCCAAGCTGTACGTCGAGCATCACCGCACCTCCCCCATCGCCGGGAACCAGTGCAGCTCGGCCAGCGGCTCGGTGCTGTCCGGCACCTCCAGGTAGGCCAGGTGGCGCAGGAACCGGCTGAACACCACGGCCGCCGGCGTCCGCTGCGGGGTCCCGTTCAGCGCGCTCATCAGGCCGGCGCCTTCGGGCACCTCGACACGCAGGTAGCAGGCCACCCGGTCGAGGCCGTACTGCAGCACGGCCTCGTCGGCCAGCATGCGGATGTGCTTGCACGCGTAGCCGTGCAGCGCGCCGCACGGGCGGTTGTTGTTGGTGCTGCAACTCAGGTCATGGGTGCCGGCGGCGATCGACGAGACGTAGACCCGCTCGATGTCGGACCCGCTCGACACGACCCCCTGCAACCTGCCGTCAGCCAGCTCGACGAAGGGCACCTTCGCCAGCTTGCGCGGCTGGACCGGCGGCACCACCCGCACGACGCTGCGCTGCTCCCACGCGGTTTCGTCCGCGTCCAAGATCTCGACCTCCAGTCCGACGGCATGCTCACGCCGACAGCCAACTTCGATGGGCTTGATCAACAGATCCGGAAATCTACCGGAGGCCACCGACATACCGGGGCCGAACGATCATCTGGACAGTACGCCTCCCGCGGCGGCCGGCGGCGCGTTCGTCAGGGACACGCTCGGCGCCCGCGTCACCGAGCAGATCATGCCGGACAGCGGCCGGATCTCGGCCCAGTGGCGGACCGCCGACCTGTGCCTCGACCGCGGCGTCTTCATCGCCGGAGCCGAGGTCAAGCAGCCTGGGCGCTCCGCACACGGTCGCTGCCGGTCACGGCGTGACGGCCGTCCAGGTCGGGTGGTCGCCGGGGGTGAGTTCCGTGAAGCCGGGGAGGTCGCGGAGTGCCGCTTCGGCTCCGCCCGGCGTGTACGTCGCGATGATCCGCAGCGGCCGCCACCCCGTGTTGAACGTGGAGTGCAGCGTGCCCTTCGGGATGTAGATCGCCTCACCGGCCCTGACCGGGAACTCCGGGTCGTCGCCGACGGTCTGCCGGCCCTCGCCCTCGATGACGTAGAGGACTTCGTCGGAGTCCGGGTGGAGGTGGCGTTCGTGCCCCTTGTTCGGGTTGATGATGACCTCGCCGAACGTGGAGGACGCGCCCGGCACGGCGTCGGGCGTCACGTGCCATTTGATGGCCCCCCAGTCGAAGAGCATCGTGGGAAGGGCGTCCGGTCGTCGGTGCATGGCGGGTTCCTCCCGGTCAGAGCTGCTTGAAGGCGCGGACCTGCTCGGCGATGGCCCGCTCGGCGGGCAGGCGTTCCATCGAGGACGCGCCGAAGAAGCCGGCGATGCCGACCGTCCTGTCCTGGATGTGGCGTACGTCGTCGGGCTCGGCGATGGGGCCGCCGTGGCACAGGACGATGATGTCGGGGTTCACGGCGACGGCGGCGTCGCGCATCTCCTGGATCCGTACGGCGGCCTCGTCGAGGCTGATCGCGGTGACGGCGCCGATGCTGCCCTTGGTGGTCAGGCCCATGTGCGGGACGAGGATGTCGGCGCCCGCCCGCGCCATGGCCGTGGCCTGCTCGGGGCTGAACACGTAGGGGGCGGTGAGCAGGTCGCGCTCGGCCGCCAGCTTGATCATCTCGACCTCCAGGTCGAAGCCCATGCCGGTCTCCTCCAGGTTCGCCCGGAAGACGCCGTCGATCAGGCCGACCGTCGGGAAGTTCTGGACGCCGGTGAAGCCCATGCGCTTCAGCTCGTCGAGGAAGTGCGGCATCAGCCGGAACGGGTCGGTCCCGCACACCCCGGCCAGCACCGGCGTGTCCTTGACGACCGGCAGGACCTCGCCCGCCATCTCCACGACGATCGCGTTGGCGTCGCCGTACGGCATCAGGCCGGCGAGCGAGCCGCGGCCGGCCATCCGGAACCGCCCGGAGTTGTAGATGATGAGCAGATCGACCCCGCCCGCCTCGGCGGATTTGGCGGACAGCCCGGTGCCGGCGCCGCCGCCGATGATCAGCTTGCCTGCCTCCCGCTGGGCGCGCAGCCTCCGTAGTGCCTCGTCGCGATGCATCAGGCCCCCTTCTGGATCAGTTGGTGCAGCCGGTCGGCGGCCGCCACGGCGAACTCCGCGCTGTTGATGTCCTGGTCGCTCTGGACGACCTCGACGGGGCTCCCGGCGACGGCCGCGAGCACGGCGTCGAAGCAGGCCGCGTCGGCCCGGGGGTCGTGGAACGGCCCGCCCTCGACGTCGACGGCCGAGACGCCGCCGCGCGGCACGAACAGCGTGACGGGCCCGGAGGCGCGGGCCAGCCGCTCGCCGATCGCCCGCCCGATCTCGGCGTTCTCGGCGGGGGTGGTGCGCATGAGCGTCACGGTGGGGTTGTGGACCAGGAGCTGCCGTGACCGGAAGCGGTCCGGCACGGTCTCCATCGGCCCGAAGTTGACCATGTCGACCGCCCCCAGGCTGACGACCTGCGGGACGCCGGCGTTCCCCGCGGCGGTCAGGCGGTCGGGGCCGGCCGACAGGACGCCGCCGACGAGCTCGTCGGCCAGCTCGGTGGTGGTCAGGTCGAGCACTCCGGCGAAGTGGCCGCCCGCCGCCAGCGCCTCCATGGCGCGTCCGCCCGAGCCGGTGGCGTGGAAGACCAGCACCTCGTAGCCCAGGGACTCCAGCCGGGCCCGCGCGGCGTCCACGGCGGGCGTGGTGACGCCGAACATCGTGGCCGCGACCAGCGGCTTGTCCGCGCCGGACGGCTCGGCGCCGGCGTCGTACGAGGCGGCCATCGCGCTGATCGCGGCGGCGGCGTTGGCCAGGATGCGGCGGGAGATGGAGTTGACGCCCGCGACGTCGACGACGCTGTACATGAGCGTCACGTCGGTCTCGCCGACGTAGGCGGACACGTCGCCGCTGACCATGGTCGACACCAGCAGCTTGGGCAGGCCGACAGGCAGCGCCCGCATGACCGCGGCGGCGATGGACGAGCCGCCGCTGCCGCCCAGCGCGAGCACGCCGCCCAGCCCGCCGCGGGCGTGCAGATCCTTGGCGACGGCCGTGGCCCCGGCCGCCATCGCCGCGAGCGCGGCGCCGCGGTCGCCCGCGCTCCTGAGCCGGTCGAGGTCGGTGCCGGCGGCCAGCGCGACGGCCTCGGCCGGGACGTTGGCGGCCAGCGCGGAGGCGCCCATCACGCCGGTGTCCATGAGGACGACGTCCTGCCCGGCCCGGACGATCAGATCGCGGACGAGGGCGTACTCCTCCCCCTTGGTGTCGAGGGTGCCCAGCAGCAGAACCGCCATGTCAGACCTCCTACGATCGGCTCCTCGACCTTACCCGTTGATCTCCGGGCGGGCTGTCACATGCCGGAGCGGTCGCGGGGTCACCGGACGCCGAGGACGTCCACTCCGTGCTCGGACAGGGGGCGGGAGCCGAAGATGCGGCGTTCGTCCTCCGTGATGGGGACGTCGTTGATGCTGGCCTCCCGGCGGCGCATCAGCCCGGACTCGTCGAACTCCCACTGCTCGTTGCCGTAGCTGCGCCACCACTGGCCGGTGGCGTCGCGGGACTCGTACTGGAAGCGGACGGCGATGCGGTCGCCGGTGAACGCCCACAGCTCCTTGCGCAGGGCGTAGTCCAGCTCCCGATCCCACTTGCGGCGCAGGAACGCGGCGATCTCGGCGCGGCCCGTGACGAACTCGCCGCGGTTGCGCCACACGGAGTCCTCGGTGTAGGCGAGCGCGACACGTTCGGGGTCGCGGGTGTTCCAGGCGTCCTCGGCGGCCTGGACCTTGATCCGGGCGGTCTCCTCGGTGAACGGCGGAACGGGCGGGCGTGTCATGTGATGTCCTCTCATATCGAGAGAACGGGCGTTCTCCCGGGGTGTGCGATAGCGTAGAGAACGAGCGTTCTCCGCCGCAAGCACCTGGAGGAGTGTCATGGATCACGAGCAGCTGCTGCTGGACGCCGCGGGCGACCTGTTCTACCGCCGCGGCGTGCAGGCGGTCGGCATGGACGAGATCCGGGCCGCCTCCGGCCTCTCGCTGAAGCGGCTCTACCAGTGCTTCCCGTCGAAGGAGGCGTTGGTCGTGGCGTACCTGCGGCGGCGCGACGAACGCTGGACGGCCTCGCTCACCGCGTACGTGACGGACGCCGGCGACCGCATCCCGGCGGTCTTCGAGTGGCTGGAACGGTGGTTCACCGAGGACGACTTCCGCGGCTGCGGCTTCGTCAACGCCTTCGCCGAGCTGGGCGCCGGCTCGGCCGCCGTCCGCACGGCGGTGCGCGCGCACAAGGAGCGCCTGCGCGCCTACCTGCGCTCGCTCGCCGAGAAGGCGGGCGCCGGCGATCCCGGCCTGCTCGCCGAGCAGTTGCTCACCCTGATCGACGGCGCCACCGTGACCGCGATGGTCTCCGAGGACCCCGGCGCCGCCCGCTCGGCCGCCCAGGCCGCCGCCACCCTGGTCGACCAGCACACACGCGAAAGAGCGCACCCCCCGCAGGGAGTGCGCTCTTCACAAGAGGGAGATCAGGCGGCGTACGACGGGTAGCCGTAGCCGACGACCTGGGAGGCCGGGCGGACGCGCTCCTCGACCTTGCCGTTGCCGGTGTTGCCCTCGATCGTGGAGATCGTGCCGTCGCCGTTGTCCTTGACGACGAAGCCGACGTGCTGGATGTCGCTCAGGCTCTTGCTGCCGCTCCAGGAGAAGAAGACGACGGCGCCGGGCTTGGCCTCGGTGCCCCAGCGACCGTTGGAGGCGAACCACTTGGCGTGCGAGACGGTGTAGGCGTCCCAGCCGACCTGCGGGCGGGCGCCGGTCTGGTCACCGACCCAGGAGACGAACATCGAGCACCAGGCGGCGTTCACGTAGTCCTGGCGGCTGCCGCCGTCGCGGGCGACGGTCTCGGCGGCGCGGGGCGAGCCGGCGTACCACTTCTGGAACTTGGTGCCGCCGCCGTTGGCGTCCTCGGAGACGCCGACCTGGGCGCGGGCGGTGGCCAGGACCTGGGCGGCGGTGACGTTCACCTTGCCCTTGGCGCTCTCGTCGGTGGCGCGCTTGTCGGCCACGGTGGCGACACGCGGCTGGGCGGCGGCCACGCCGGCGACCTTGGCGGTCTGGGCGGCGGTGCCGGCGGTGGCATGGACGGTGTCGGCGTTCACTGCCGCGTGCGTGCCGAGCACGCCGGCGACGGCGGTCGCGCCGAGGGCGATCTTGGCGAGGTCGAGCTTGTAGGCACGGTGAAGACGGTGCTTGGCCATGAGGGATTACTCCTTGTGCTTCCGTGCCGCTTGCCGGGTTAGCTGACGGGTTCGGGCGGGAAGCTGCCCTACGGCACCGTGGTGCCGATTCACCCCGATGGACACATGGGTCCCCGGTTCCGCGCACAGGCGGATTCAGCGGTCTCTGGTCAGGCAAAGGGCTGACGCATCGTCTTCCCGGGCCCAGGAAAGGGCCTGAAGGTATATCTGCGACGCCCGGACGCGGTGTATCCGCGCCGACTCTGTACAACACGGGTCCCGCTGGGGTAATTCCCCGGCAATGACATCCCTACCTGGGACGTCTCCCCGTTCGGCTGTGTACAACCAAGCTACCCGGCGAGTAATTCCAGGGCAAATGGAGGGCATTGTTCGGACGGTGCGTAGGAGAAACGCTACGCACCGCGAAGAATCGTTTCAGGCCACGTGCGCCTTTATCGCCACGCTCGTGAGGGCCAGCAACAATTCCAGATCGGGCTCGGCGTCGACCTGCACGGCGACCCAGGCGCGGTCGCGGCAGGCATGGACCTGATCGCACGCCTGCAAATGGGGCTCCAGGCGTCCGATGGCGGGGGCGGTGAGCCGTACGTGGACCTCGTCCCGCCCGGCCAGGCGCAGGATCTCGGTTCCGTGTACGGCGAAGGCGACCTGTCGCCCGGTGCCGCTGACGTTCAGCGACGGCCAGGACCGTAACTCCGCGACCGCGCGGACCACGTAAGGTCCGCGGCGCGTGGGCGTCCGCCGCCAGGCGGAGATTCCTGCCACGCTCCCATGCTGGGCCACGGCTCACCCCGCCGTCAGCCCCCGTTCCTGAACCGTTATCCCCTCGTGAACGGGCACATTCGGGGTCTGACCGGCACGATTACGGACGCCTGACCGATACGTATTGACGCTCCCGCAGGCAGAGGCTACCGTCGATTCACAACTTAAAGGAAACTTTCCTAATAGTTTCCCCAGAAGTCTCCCATCCCACTCCCCACACACCCCCCAACGGATGTCGGAGCGACATGAAACACACCATTCTGAGCAAGGTCCTGGCAGGAATGGCGGCATTGGCCCTGCCCCTGACCGCGGCCGTCGCCGTCCCACCGATCGCCTCCGCCAGCACGGTGGCCTTCGCGGCGGCCTGGGCCCCGTGGACCGCGTACACCGCGGGCACGGTCGTCACCTACAACGGCGTGGACTACGTCTGCCTCCAGGCGCACACCTCCCAGCCCGGCTGGGAGCCGCCGAACGTGGCGGCGCTGTGGAAGGTCTCCGGCGGCGGCAGCGACACGACCGCGCCGTCGGTGCCGGGCAACCTGCGCTCGACCGGCGTCACGAACAACAGCGTGGCCCTGGCCTGGAACGCCTCCACCGACAACGTGGCCGTCACCGGTTACGAGATCTACCGCGGCGGCACTCTCGTCACCACCGTCACGGGCACCACGTACAACGACACGGGCCTCACCGCGAGCACCGCCTACACCTACACCGTGCGCGCGCGCGACGCGGCCGGCAACCGCTCGGCCAACAGCAACCAGATCACCGCCACCACCACGGGCGGCGGCGGCGACGACACGACCCCGCCGTCGGTGCCGGGCAACCTGCGCTCGACCGGCGTCAGCAACAGCAGCGTCTCGCTGGCCTGGAACGCCTCGACCGACAACGTGGCCGTCACCGGTTACGAGATCTACCGCGGCGGCACTCTCGTCACCACCGTCACGGGCACCTCGCACACCGACAGCGGCCTCAGCGCCAACACGTCCTACACCTACACGGTGCGCGCGCGTGACGCGGCCGGCAACCGCTCGGCCGACAGCAACCAGATCACCGCGACCACCACGGGCGGCGGCGGTGGCGGCAACAAGGTGCTGGGCTACTTCGTCCAGTGGGGCATCTACCAGCGCGGCTACCACGTCAAGAACATCGACACCAGCGGCTCGGCGGCCAAGCTGACCCACATCAACTACGCGTTCGGCAACGTGCAGAACGGGCAGTGCACGATCGGCGACAGCTACGCCGACTACGACCGCTTCTACCAGGCGGGCGAGAGCGTGGACGGCGTCGCCGACACCTGGGACAACGGCGCGCTGCGCGGCAACTTCAACCAGCTGCGCAAGCTGAAGAAGAAGTACCCCAACCTGAAGGTGCTCTTCTCCTTCGGCGGCTGGACCTGGTCCGGCGGCTTCGGCCAGGCGGCGCAGAACCCGACGGCCTTCGCCGACTCCTGCTACAAGCTGGTGGAGGACCCCCGCTGGGCCGACGTCTTCGACGGCATCGACATCGACTGGGAGTACCCGAACGCCTGCGGCCTGACCTGTGACACCAGCGGCGCGGCGGCGTTCAAGAACGTCATGTCGGCGCTGCGCTCGCGCTTCGGCGCGAACAACCTGGTCACCGCGGCCATCACCGCCGACGGCAACGACGGCGGCAAGATCGACGCGGCCGACTATGGCGGCGCCTCCCAGTACGTCGACTGGTACAACGTCATGACGTACGACTTCTTCGGCGGCTGGGACGCGCAGGGCCCGACCGCCCCGCACTCGCCGCTCACCACGTGGGACAAGATCCCGGTCCCCGGCTTCTACACCGACAACGCCATCCAGAAGCTCAAGAGCAAGGGCGTCCCGGCCGCGAAGCTGCTGCTCGGCATCGGCTTCTACGGCCGCGGCTGGACCGGCGTGACCCAGGCCGCGCCCGGCGGCACGGCGACGGGCCCGGCGCCCGGCACGTACGAGCAGGGCATCGAGGACTACAAGGTCATCAAGACCCGCTGCCCGTCCACCGGCACGGTCGCGGGCACGGCGTACGCCTACTGCGGCAACCAGTGGTGGAGCTACGACACGCCGAGCACGATCGGCGGCAAGATGGGCTACTCGAAGAGCCAGGGCCTCGGCGGCGCGTTCTTCTGGGAGCTCAGCGGTGACACCACCAACGCCGAACTTCTCACGGCCATGAAGAACGGCCTCGGATAAGTTCGCACGTCAGGGCCGGTCCCGGGTTTCGGGGCCGGCCCTTCGCCGTGTCCGGCGCGCCGCATGACGGAACGTGGACGCCTTGGGAGAAGCTGGTCACCGGGGGTGAACGACGATTCTCTGGGGTGGCGGGCTCAGGCAGCCCTTCTTCACGACGCCCGTGTTCCTGGTCGGCCTGGTCGGGATCACGGCGCTGGTGGTCGGGCTGGACCGGTTCACCGGCGGGGGCGCGGAGCTCGTGCCCGTGCTGATCTTCCTGCCGGCGATCGTCTCGGGGCTCGGCACGGTGTGGCAGACGGCGATCGCGTCGGTGTGGGTGCTGGCGGTGGTGTCGGCCTCGGTCGCCTATTTGGGCGGCAACCTGCGGACGAACCTGGAGGTCTCCGGCTTCACCGCGGCGTTCGGGCTGATGAGCGTGGTCGGGGCGAGCTACCGGATCCAGCGCGAGGACGAGGTGCGCCGGTTGCGCTCGGCCGCCGCGGCGTTGCAGCGGCAGCTCGTCAGGCCGCTGCCGCTGCGCTCGCTCGACGTGGTCGTGGACGGCCTCTACCAGCCCATCGAGGAGGACACGATGGTGGGCGGCGACATGTACGAGGTGGCGCCGTCGCCGTACGGGACCCGGGTCATGATCGCCGACGTGCAGGGCAAGGGGCTGCCCGCGATCGGCGCCGCGCTGGCCGTGCTGGGCGCCTTCCGGGAGGCGGCCTACCGCGAGATCAGCCTCATGGGCGTGGCCGACGCCCTGGAGGACGCGGTGACCAGGCACAACAGGTTCGCCGCGCACACCGGCGAGCCCGAGCGCTTCGTCACCGCGCTCCTGCTGGACGTCGGCCCGGAGCTGGAGGTGGACGCCGTCAACTGCGGGCACATCGCGCCGTACCTGATCCACAACGGGAACGCCGGGCAGCTCTGGCTCGGCGAGCCCGAGGTGCCGCTCGGCCTGGCGTCGCTGACGGGCGAGCCCCGCCACGGCGCGCGTTTCGCCTTCCCGCGGGGGGCCTCGCTGCTGCTGTGCACCGACGGCGTCACCGAGGCCCGCGACCGGGACGGCTCCTTCTACCCGCTGGAGCAGCGGCTGCGCTCCTGGGCCCGCGACCCGCCGGCCAGGACCGTCGAGGCCCTGGCCGCCGACCTGAACACCTTCACCCACGGCGCCCCGCGCGACGACATCGCCGTGCTCATCCTGCGCAGGACCGGCTCATGACCGCCGCTGGTGGCCGAACCTGACCGGCTCGGGGCCGAGCACGCGTACCGCCGGGTCGGGCAGGACGCGTTCGTCGGAGTCCAGCTCGGCGGCCGGGTCGACGACCGGCTCGGCCTCGCCCGCCTCGACGATCCGGCGCAGCAGGCGTTCGCGCAGCTCGGCGGCCACCTGCGCGTGCGAGCGCAGCCCGGCCAGGTTGACCAGCTCGTGCGGGTCGCTGTCGAGGTCGTACAGGGCCTGCTCGCGGTAGCGGGGGGCGGCCGGGGCGTTCCAGGGGTCGGCGTCCTCGGCGACGGCGTAGTACTTCCACCGCCGCGTACGGAGGCCGCGTCCCACCTCCGACTCGCTCACCTGGAAGAACACCTCCTCCGGCCACGGCGCGCGGGAGTCGGCGAGCAGCGGCAGGAACGAGCGGCCCTGCATCTCCTCCGGGACGGGCAGCCCGGCCGCCGCCAGCAGCGTGGGCGGCAGGTCCAGGGTGCTGACCGGGCGGGAGATGGCGCCGCCGCCGTCGAAGCCGGGGCCGCGCAGCGCCAGCGGCACCCGCAGGGACGCGTCGTGGCAGGAACGTTTGTACTCGTCGTTGCGGGTCTTGAAGTGGCTGCCGTGGTCGGAGGTGTAGGCGACGATCGTGTCGTCGAGCAGGTCCATGCTGCGCAGCGCGTCGAGCAGCCGGCCGAGGCCCTCGTCCAGGCGTCTGACCTGGCCCAGGTAGCCGCCCAGGTGGCGGGCCGAGGTGCCGCCGAGCGCGGCCAGGTCGGCGGGCAGCCAGCGGCCCTGGTGGCGCTCCTCGTAGCCGTCGGGGGCGGGGTGGTTGTCGACCTCGTTCTGGTGGTGGGGCTCCAGGAACGAGACGAAGAGGTAGAAGGGCTCGGCGTGGTGGTCGGCGACGAACCTGATCGCGGCGTCCACCAGCGCGTCGGAGCGGTAGCCGGGCAGGAAGACCGGCTCGTCGGCGTCGTCGTAGACGATCGTGCGGTAGGCGTCGGAGGTGAACTCCAGCGTGTTGGCCGCCAGCCAGGTGCCGTAGCCGCCGCGCTGCCCGGCCGGTACGGGGTCGCCGTCGGCCAGGTGCCACTTGCCGATGTAGCCGGTGGCGTACCCGGCCTCGCCGAAGTGGTGGGCCAGGGTGCGCTGCCCGCCGGGCAGGGTCAGCCCGTTGCGGTGCACGCCCACGGACGTCGGGTAGCGGCCGGTCTGCAGGGCGGCGCGGGCCGGGGCGCACACCGGCTGCGGGGTGAGCGCCACCGTGGCCTGCGTGCCGTGCCTGGCCATCCTGTCGAGGTTCGGGGTGAAGGGGCCGACGGTGTCCCACCGCTGCTGGTCGGTGAGGACGACGATCACGTTCGGACGCAAGAAGGGGCTCCTATCGAAGGCCGGTGAGCGCGATGCCGCGCACGAAGTACCGCTGGGTGAGGACGAACAGGACGGCGGTGGGCACGAAGAGGATCACCGAACCGGCCGCCGTCAGGTGCCACAGCGTGAAGTACTCCTGGTTGAACAGGGTGAGCCCGACCGGGATGGTCCGCATCTCCGGCGTGGACGTGGCCACCAGCGGCCACAGGAACTCGTTCCACTGGAAGACGAAGGTGAACAGCCCGAGCACGGCCATCGCCGGCCTGGCCTGCGGCAGGATGATCCGCCGGTAGATGGCCAGTTCCGAGGCGCCGTCGATGCGGGCCGCGCTGATCAGGTCGTCGGGGATGGGCTGGATGAACTGCCGCATGAGGAAGATGCCGAACGCGTCCATGAGGAACGGCGTGATCAGCCCCTGGTACGTGTCGAGCCAGCCGAGCTGGGCCATGAGCACGTACAACGGGATCATCCGCACGAAGAACGGCACCATCAGCGTGGCCAGCAACGCCACGAACAGCGTGTTGCGCAGCGGGAAGCGGAACTTGGCGAACACGTACCCGACCAGCGGGTCGAACACCAGGTGCGCCAGCGTGATGGCGCCCGCCACGACGAGGCTGTTGACGATGAAGTCGCCGAAGGGCGCGCGGGTGAACAGCTCGGCGTAGTTGCCCCACTGCGGCGCGGCGGGCCACAGGACCGCCTCGGCCGACATGGTCTCCGCCTCGGTCTGCAGCGACAGCGACACCATGTACAGCAGCGGCAGCACGGTGACCAGCGAGGCCAGCCCGAGCAGGGTGTAGAGCAGCGGCCTGCGCATCAGTACACGACCTCCCCGCGCCGGCCGGCCCTGAGCTGGATCAGCGTGAACGCCACGATGACCGCCAGCAGCAACACCGACTGGGCCGAGGAGTAGCCGAAGTCCCTGGTGCGGAAGGCCACGTTGAAGATGTGGAACACCGACAGGTCCGTGGCGTCGCCGGGCCCTCCGTTGGTGATGATGTACGCCTGGCCGAACGCCTGCAGCCCCGAGATGACCGCCATCACCGACACGAACAGCGTGGTCGGCGCGAGCAGCGGCAGTGTGATCGACCAGAACCGGCGCCAGGCGTCGGCGCCGTCCATCTTGGCGGCCTCGTGGTAGGTCTCCGGGATGCCCTGCAAGCCCGCCAGGAACAGCACCATCGTGTAGCCGACGCTCTGCCACAGCGTGACCGCGGCGATGGTGAGCAGCGGCGCGGTGTTGAGCCACTGCTGTCCGGGCAGGCCGAGCGCGCCGAGCAGCCGGTTCAGCACGCCCAGCTCGGGGTCGAGGATGTTGCGCCACAGCAGCCCGACGATGGCCACGGACGTCAGGTACGGCACCAGCAGCAGCACGCGGAAGGCCACCCGCCCCTTGAGCGGCTGGTCGATGGCGAGCGCCAGGCCCAGCCCGATCACGATCGAGCCGGCCACCACGGCCACCGCGAAGGCCACCGTGACCAGGAACGAGTGCCGCACCGCCGGGTCGGCCAGGGCCTGGCCGTAGTTGGCCAGGCCGGCGAACCGGTCGGCCTGCGGTCCGGTGCGCAGGCTGGTGGCGACGACGTTGCCGATCGGCAGGTAGAAGAAGGCCGCGAAGAACAGGATGGCGGGGGTCAGGAACAGGTAGGCCGTCCTGGCGTAGCGGCCGGCCAGGGTCCTGGGGCGCGGGATCACTTGAGGAAGCCCTCCGCGGCCTGGGTGAACTTCTTCAGGGCCGCCTCGGCGGGCGTATTCCGGATGAGCACCTCCTGATACATGATCTTGAGCTGCTCCTCCCACTTGCCGAGCTGCCCGGTGAGCCGGACCTGCCTGCCGGGGTCCTCGGCGTAGGCCAGAGCGTCGGCGAAGACCTTGGTGGCCGCGTCCGACTGGACCTCGGGCAGGGCGGCCCAGGAGGTGCGGGGCATGAGCATGCCGACCTCCGCGGTCGCCGCCTGCTCGGCCTGGAGGGTGGTGACGCGCCTGATGAAGTCCCACGACAGGTCGGGCCTGGCCGCCTTGGCGGGCACGAACAGGCTGACGCCCGCCGCGTTGGTGGCCTGCCGGGCCTTCCGCAGCGGCGGGGCGACGCCGAGGTCGATGTCGGGGCTGGTCTTCCTGATCGGGTCCAGGTCCCAGGGACCGGTGAGGATCATCGCGGCGCGCTTGGCCGAGAACAGCTTCTGCGGGCCGGAGTAGTCGGTGCTGGAGACCGGGACGGGGGCCACCTTGTGCTTGTGGATCAGGTCGGCCTGGAACTGCATGGCGGCGACCGCGTCCGCGAAGGGGGTCATGATCTGGCCGGTCTTCGCGTCGTAGGGGGTGACGCCGGCCTGGAGCAGCCAGGGCCAGATGTAGCCGTAGTCCTGGTTGAGCGCGACGCCGTGGACGCCGTCCTTGGTGAGCTTGACGGCGGCGGCGAGGAACTCGTCCCAGGTGGACGGGGGCTCCAGGCCGGCGTCGTCGAGCATGGCCTTGTTGTAGAGGAGCGTATTGCAGGTCAGGTGGAGCTGAACGCCGTACACCTTGCCCTGGTAGGAGTTGCGCTCGACGGTGGCCGGACGCCAGTCGGCGGGGAAGCCCATGGCGGCGCCGTCGCGGTCGACGTGGTCCTGGAGCGAGCGGGCGTTGCCGGAGATGGCGAACTCCTGCACCCAGCCGCCGGGCTCCTCCACCACGTCGGGGCCGGTCCCGGAGGCGAAGTCGGCCAGCAGGCGGGTGCGCAGGTCGGGCCACTGGTACTTCTGCAGGTTGACCTTGACCTTGTGGGCCTGCTCGAACTCGGCGATCACCTTGCGGTAGGCCTGGTAGTCGTGGCCGGCGTTCCAGTAGACGGTGAACGTGCCGGGCGCCGCGCTCTGCGCGGGCGGGGCTCCCGCGCAGGCGGACAGGACGGGCACGGCGGCCGCCGCCCCGGCCAGGCGGAGCAGGTCGCGGCGGGAGAGGGTGGGGGACATCTCGCATTTCCCTTCTAGGAAGAGCCCCGCCGCAGGAACGTCCACGGCCGGACGATCTCGCGGGCGGGCAGGGGCTCCTCGGCCTGGAGGCGGTCGAAGAGCAGGCGCACGACGTCGGTGTAGTCGTGCCTGAGCGGGCCGACGGTGCTGAGCTGCGGGTTGCTGATGAGACCTTCGCCGACGTTGCCGACCCCGATCACCGCCAGGTCGCCGGGGACGCGCAAGCCCGCGTCCCTGGCGGCCCGGATGACGCTGATCGCGGCCCGGTCGGAGGCGGCGAAGACCGCGTCCGGACGGCCGGGCGAGGCCAGCAGCTCGGCGGCGGTCTGGTAGGCCGAGACGCGGTCGTCCGCACCGGAGACGATGATCCGGTCGGTGACGCCGTGCCGGTCGAGGGCCGTGGTGTAGCCCAGGAGCCGGCCGACCGGACGGTCGCGGTAGAGCTCGTGGCGCTGGGCCATGAACGCGATGCGGCGTCTGCCCTGGTCCAGGAGGTGCTCGACGGCTTCGGCGCACGCCTCGGCCTCCGGGGTGCGGACGACGTCGCAGCCCTCGGGCACGTCCACGTCGTGCACCACCACCATCGGCGGCCGTCCGGCCGGCTCGGCCAGCAGGTCGTGGACGAGCTCGTCGACGGCGACGTTGACCAGGGCGCCGTCGGCGATGCCGCTGCGCAGCACGTCCGCGGCCGCCCTCGCGCGGGCCCGGGAGTAGACGGCCAGGGTGATCACGGAGTAGCCGTGCACGTCGGCCATCTCGTGCAGGTCCCTGGCCAGCCGCTCCTCCGACGGCACGCCGCCGGGCGAGCTCTGCACCAGGCAGACCCGCTGGGTCCGCCGTCTGCGCAGGCTCCTGGCCGCCTGGTCGGGGGTGTAGCCGAGCTGCCTGGCCGCGTCGAGCACCCGTTTCCTGGTGGCGGCGGCGACGGGACGGTCCCGGCCGCTGAGCACGTAGGAGACGGTCGCCACGGACACGTTCGCCAGTTCGGCCACCTGTCGCGCTGTCGATCTCATGTTAGTCGAATAACCTAGCATTCCCTATAGGAAAGACGGGTAATTGGGCGATGGTGAACTAGGGCTGCTGTGGCTGGAGTGGGGAGTGGACATGCGTCGGCCGTCCGTTCTGTTAATCGTTTAACAGAGAGGTGGAGGAACCGTACTCCCCCTGGTCGCATACGGGCAAGCGGCACCTCAGGCGGCCCTCAGGTGAACTATTAAGAAAGTTTCCTAACAGAGAGCATTGACGGTCCTGGTCACTCGGCTTACGTTCCGATCAACCCCCCAGCCATGCCCCATCGGAGGTGGCCTTGAAGCCCTTACGCACCCGCGCGGCGCTCGCCGCGTGCGGCACCTCACTGCTGCTCATCGCCGGAGCCTTGGCCGGTACGGCCACCGCCGCGGCCGACAACGCCGCCTGCCGCCCGGACGGCCTCTACCAGACCCCCGGCGTGGACGTCCCCTACTGCCTGGCCTACGACGAGGACGGCCGCGAGAAGATGGGGGCCGACCACCCCCGCCGCATCATCGGCTACTTCACCAGCTGGCGCACCGGCAAGAACGGCCAGCCCGCCTACCTGGCCAACAACATCCCGTGGGGCAAGGTCACCCACCTCAACTACGCCTTCGCCCACGTCGACGGCGCCAACAAGATCGCTGTGGACGCCAACGCCACCGCGACGGAGTGGCCCGGCGTCGCGGGCGCCGAGATGGACCCCGCCTACTCCTACAAGGGGCATTTCAACCTGCTCAACAAGTACAAGAAGCAGTTCCCCGACACCAAGACGCTGGTGTCGGTCGGCGGCTGGGCCGAGACCGGCGGCTACTTCGACGCGAACGGCGCCCGCGTGCCCTCCGGCGGCTTCTACTCCATGACCACCAACGCCGACGGCTCGGTCAACCAGGCCGGCATCGGCACGTTCGCCGACTCGGTCGTCGCCTTCATCCGCGCGTACGGGTTCAACGGCGTCGACATCGACTACGAGTACCCGACCTCGATGAAGGACGCCGGGAACCCGCTCGACTGGACCATCGCCAACGCCCGCAGGCCGAACCTGATGAAGGGCTACGCGGCGCTGATGCGGACGCTGCGCCAGAAGCTGGACACCGCGGCGGCCGCCGACGGCAAGTACTACATGCTGACCGTCGCCGCCCCCGCCTCCGGCTACCTGCTGCGCGGCATGGAGACCTTCCAGGTCACCCAGTACCTGGACTACGTGAACATCATGTCGTACGACCTGCACGGCGCCTGGAACGAGTTCGTCGGCCCCAACGCCGCCCTGTACGACGACGGCAAGGACGCCGAGCTGGCCAAGTGGGGCGTCTACACCACCGCCCAGTACGGCGGCCTCGGCTACCTCAACACCGACTGGGCCTACCACTACTTCCGCGGCGCGATGCCGGCCGGCCGGATCAACATCGGCGTGCCGTACTACACGCGCGGCTGGAAGAACGTCAACGGCGGCACGAACGGCCTGTGGGGCACCTCCAACGGCCAGAGCGGAAGCTGCCCGCAGGGCCTGACGACGTGCGGCGACGGCGCCCGCGGCATCGACAACCTGTGGCACGACGAGGAGAACGGCAAGGAGGTCGGCGCCGGCTCCAACCCCATGTGGCACGCCATGAACCTGGCCAAGGGCATCGCCGGCTCCTACGGCCCCGCCTACGGCCTCGACCCGGCCGGCGACCCCGAGGACAGGCTGACCGGCACCTACACCCGCAACTACAACGCCACCCTGACCGCCCCCTGGCTGTGGAACGCCACCAAGAAGGTGTTCCTGTCCACCGAGGACGACCAGTCGCTCGGCGCCAAGGCCGACTACGTCAAGAACCAGGGCATCGGCGGCGTGATGATCTGGGAGCTGGCCGGCGACTACGCCTGGGACGCGGCCAAGGGCGAGTACTTCATGGGCCAGACCCTGACCGGCCTGCTCTACGACAAGCTCAGGACGGCGAGCCCGTACGGCGCGGCCAAGGCCAAGGTGGCCGTCCCCGCCGAGAAGGTGGACGTCACGATCGAGGCCACCGGCTTCCCCGCCGGCGACAGCAACTACCCGATCAACCCCAAGCTCGTCATCACCAACAAGACGCAGACCACCATCCCGGGCGGCGCGGAGTTCCAGTGGGACTACGCGTCCTCGGCCCCGAACAACGCCAAGGACCAGTCCGGCTTCGGCCTGAGGGTGATCAGCAGCGAGCACACCGGCAACAACGTCGGCGGCCTCAAGGGCGACTTCAACCGGGTGTCGGTGAAGCTGCCCACGTGGCAGACGCTCGCCCCCGGGGCGTCGGTGACCCTCGACTACGTGTACTACCTGCCCGTCCCCGGCCAGGCGAACTACACGCTGACCTTCGGCGGCAGGACGTACGGGCTGCTCCAGGACCTGGCGCGCGGCGGCGTCGCGCCCAGCCCGAGCCCGACGCCGACCGTCACCCCGACCGGCGGCTCCTGCACCGCGCCCGCCTGGAGCGCGACGGCCGTCTACAACGGCGGCCAGCGCGTCTCGCACAAGGCGCACACGTGGGAGGCCAAGTGGTGGACGCAGGGCCAGGAGCCCGGCACCACCGGCGAATGGGGGGTCTGGAAGGACGTCGGCGCCTGCTGAGGCGGCGCCGGCGACCGCGCGGACGGGCCCTCGGCGAGGTCAGGTACGCAAGCACCTGGAGCAGACCCTTGCGACGTGACCGTGAGCTACGGAAGGATCGCCAGATCGAGCCCCACCGGTATCCGTAACCCCATGCGTATACCGAGGCCCGTCACCCCCCGCGTGCGCGCATGACGACATGGAGAGGCTGTCGTGCAACCTCAGGAGAACGTCGAGCAGTTCGGCTACCGTCAGGAATTACGTCGCGGGGTCGGGCTTACCGACCTCGTGTTCTACGGCCTGATCTTCATGGTGCCGATCGCGCCGTTCGCGATCTTCGGCCCGGTGTACAAGATCTCGGGCGGCATGCCCGTGCTGGCGTACCTGGTGGGCATGGTCGCGATGTTGTTCACCGCGGCCTCGTACACGCAGATGGTCCGGGCCTTCCCGCTGTCGGGGTCGGTCTACAACTACGCGGGCCGCGGCATCGCCCCGCCGGTCGGGTTCATGACCGGCTGGGCGATCCTGCTCGACTACCTCCTGGTGCCGAGCCTGCTCTACCTCGTCGCCTCGGTCGCCATGAACAACAGCGTGCCGGAGGTGCCGGTCTGGGGCTGGCTGCTCGTCTTCGTGGCCGTCAACACGCTGATCAACCTGCGCGGCATCCGGATGACGATCACCCTCACCAAGGTGCTGATCACCTGCGAGCTGGTCGTGCTCGGCCTGTTCGTGCTCATCGGGATCTGGGCCCTGCTCCAGGGCGAGGGCCACGGGTTCAGCCTCTCTCCGCTGTTCAACCCGGACACCTTCTCCTGGCCGGTGATCTTCGCCGCGGTCTCCGTCGCGGTGCTGTCCTTCCTCGGCTTCGACGGCATCAGCATGCTCGTCGAGGAGTCCGCCGGCGGTTCCGCCCAGGTGAGCCGGGCCATGCGGCTCGCGCTGATCCTGGCCGGCCTGCTGTTCGTCGTCCAGGTCTGGGTGGCGGCCCTGCTGGTGCCCGACCCGGCGGGCCTGCTGGCGTCCGGCTCGGAGAGCGCCTTCTACGACGCCGCCGCCTCGGCGGGCGGCGAGTGGCTGCGGCACGTCACCTCGACCGCCACCGCGATCTCCTGGGGCCTGGCCGACACGCTGGTGGCCCAGGTCGCCGTCTCCCGCCTGCTGTACGCCATGGCCCGCGACCGGCAACTGCCGGCCTTCCTCGCCAAGGTGTCGATCAAGCACTCGGTGCCGGCCAACGCCATCCTGTTCGTCTCGGTCCTGTCCGTCGGCATCGGCGTGTGGGCGGCGCAGCTGGAGGGCGGCGCCGGCGTCACGCTGCTGAGCAGCCTGGTGAACATGGGCGGCCTGATCGCGTTCGTGGTGCTGCACCTGTCGGTGATCGTCCACTACCGGATCCGCGGGCGTTCGTCCGACTTCTGGTCGCACCTGGTGATGCCGCTGGTCGGCATGGCGATCCTGATCTTCGTGATCATCAACGCCAACATCCTGGCCCAGCGGGTCGGGCTGATCTGGCTCGCCGTCGGCTTCGTCGTCCTCGGCGTCCTGTACGCCCGGGGCCGCCGTCCGACGCTGGACGACGGCGAGAAGGCCGGCCTGACCGGCATCCGATCGCCATGACGCGGCCACCGCTCCACCAGGAGCTGTTCCTCATCGGCCACGACCAGTCCGGCAAGCCCCTGGTGCACCAGCACTCGATGGCGCTCGGGCTGGCCGGGGCGATGCTGCTCGACCTGGCGCTGAGCGAGCGCGTCACGGTCGAGCAGGGCCGGATCGCCGTCACCGACCCCACCCCGGTCGGCGACGCCGCGGTGGACTCACTCGTCCCGATGCTGGCCCGCGACCGGGCCGAGCGGGAGGCCAAGTTCTGGATCAAGAAGCTGGCCGAGGACGCCTACGACCGCACCCGGCAGAGCCTGGTCGCCTCGGGCGTGCTCGTCATCGTGACCAGGCGCCGCATGGGCATGTTGCCGTACACGCGTCACCAGCTGGCCGACATCGCCTCGGTGGTGCGCGCCTCGGCCGGGGTGCGTTCGGCCGTGGAGGGCTGGAAGCAGCCCGACGGGCGCGGCGCGGCGCTGTGCGGGCTGGTGGGGGCGCTGCGGCTGGAGGCCGAGCTCTACCTCGACCAGCCTTCTGCCCGGCTCATCGAACGGCTGCGGGAGATCGCGCGCGAGCACTCCCCCGTCGTCGCGGCGGTCGTGGAGCTGATCGACGACATGCTCGGCGAGGCCGCGGTCGCGGTCTTCCGCTGACCACGGCCTCCGCCGGGAACACGGCCTCTGCCGGGGGCACGGCCTCCCCCCGACCACGGCCCCCCGCCCGGGTCAGGTGAACAGCTCGCGGATCTGGCCGACGACCTCCACGATCACCGACACCTCGGCCGCGCGGGCCGACAGCCGCTTGAGCGCGTCCATGACGCGGGAGCGGTCGGGGTCGGCCTGCTCGATCTCCTGCCGCACGTCGGCGACGTCCCGGCGGGCCCGCGCGGGCTCGGTCACGGCCGCCTCGTGCTCGGTGAGCAGCCGCTCCAGCAGGTCGAGGAGCCGGGCAGCCTCGCCGGGGGACGTGCCGCCCAGGTTGTTGACCGTGGCGCGGGAGTGCGGGCCCACCGCGATCGGGCCGCTGACCTCGCCGCCGCTGATGTGCACGCCGTACGAGCCGGGCATGGGGGTCTCCTCGTTCGTCACGCGCTCTGCCCTCCCAGGTTGTTGACCGTCGCGGCGGCCTGGTGCCCGAAGGCGACCGGGCCGCTGACCGTGGCGCCGCCGCTGACCGACAGCGTGTTCATGGTCACGCTCGCCGCCTGCAGACGGTAGGCGCCGGTCTCCACGCCCCGGTCCTCCAGGAAGTCGAGGACCGCCTCGGTGAGCCGCTGCTCGATCATCCGCACGTACTTGGATACGTCGAGCACCTGGATGTGGGTCTGCAGGTCGTCGCTCGCGCCCAGCTCGCGGACGCTGAAGCGGGCGCCGTAGGGGTAGACGATGTGCTTGCGCGGGTCGGGCGCCATCATGTTCTGCCGGACGGCCTGCGTGCCCGTACGGACCAGGCGCGCGGGGGCGGCGAGCACGTCGCGCAGCAGCCGCAGCTTCAGCGACCGGACCGCCTCCCAGGCGATGCGGCCGCCGGTCATCGTGGGCAGCCGGTCGACCACGTGGTACGGGCCGTAGGCGGGCGGCAGCACGGTGACCACGAACTGGGTGTAGAGCATCCGGCCCTCGACGGCCAGGTAGATGAACGCCGAGGTCAGCGCCTCCTGGTCCTCGGCGGGCGCGACGAGCCGGCCGTTGCGGTCGCGGATCTCCTGCCCGGCGTTGTTGATCGTGACGCGCTGGTAGTAGCGCACGCCGCCCTGCGGATGGCGGACGACGGCCTCGATCTCCTCGGGCGTGGCGTGGGACCTGGGCAGGCCGTTCTTGCCGATCAGCGGATGGGAAACCGGGGCGCCGCCCTGGTGCCAGTCGGCCACGGTGAAGATCCCCCGGGTGACGACGTGGTCGCCGATGTCGAGGCGCTGGATGCCCTCGTTGGGACGCAGCACGCGGTCGCGCATGTCCTTGAGCCGCTCGCGGACGAAGGCGTGCAGCTCGACGGGGTCGAGGTCGACCGGGTCGTCCTGGCGGCGCGGCGGGCCCTCGCGGCCGCGTACGCGGTCGAGCTCGACGGCGATCGACCAGCTCCGGGCGATGGACCCGGCGCCCATGAAGGCGTCTTCGTTGGCGTACATGGTGACGTTGCCCCACTGGGCGCTGCGCACGTAGTCGATGCGATGGGCGGCGCGGGGGCCGGCCGCGCCGGTGACCGGCTCGGGCGCGCCCGGCCGCAGCGTGCCGGCCAGGGTCATGTACGTCGCGATCCGGTAGACCAGCGCCACCCCGAGCGTGGTGAGGGGCACGGACATCGCCAGCGCCAGCGGCCCCGCGTTCTGGCCCAGGACGTCGGCGAGGTCGTAGGAGGGGCGGTCGTCGTAGAACGAGGACCCGGAGAACCCCAGCAGGATCGTGTACAGGCCGGTGAAGAACACCGCGAACAGCGTGACCAGGGCCATGCTCG
Organism: Nonomuraea sp. NPDC047529; assembly: GCF_040642995.1. NCBI lineage: Bacteria > Bacillati > Actinomycetota > Actinomycetes > Streptosporangiales > Streptosporangiaceae > Nonomuraea > Nonomuraea sp. NPDC047529. The sequence goes on from NZ_JBEYTJ010000002.1 coordinate 139,240, forward strand.
CGGCCCAGAACCAGAGCATGGCCCGCAGCACCGCCGAGCCGCGCCGGACCCGCGCCGAGGTGAGCAGCACCAGCGGGACGAGCACCGCCACCCACGCGATCGTGTTCATCGGGGAGATCATGAACCCGATGAGGAAGAACACCGTGATGAGGGCGTCGCGGACGACGAGCATCGAGCGCGAGCGGCGGCAGTGGTGGATCACCGGGATGAGGTCGAAGCCGCCGTAGGACGGGGGGACCGCGCGGTAGGGATCGAACATCAGCTCCGCCAGCACCCGGTCGCGGAACCCGCTGTCCAGGTAGGCGGCGGCGCTGAGGTAGCGGGTGACGTTGCTCATGCGGGGCACGCCCGGGTGGGCCGCCGTGTCCCGCGTCGAGCCGGTGGCACCGGAGCTGCCGACGGCCATGACCCTCCTTCGTCGGTGGACCTGGCCGAGCTTATGAGGGGCGAGTGCTTTGGGGGGCTCGTTGTTATCAAATAGTCTCGTTCACCAGAAGTGAAGCTCAGAACAAAAGCCCGATAAATCGAAATTCATCCCTTTACGGAACATTACGGGAGGGTATATTGGTCCACCATTCAGGCGTGGGAGGGCGGTGCGGGCGATGCGGCAGCGACACCGGCGCCCTGGCCCAATGCCCCCGCTGCGGCGCCCTCCTCCCCGTCCCCCCTCCCACCCCCTCCCCCACCCCGACCACCACCCCTGACACCGGCACCGGCTCGCCGCCCGTCGGCCCCGCGGACGTCAGGGGCGTCGGGTCGGGCGGGCGTCCGATCCAGGGCGGGCCGCTCGGCGGGGCTTCGCCGAGGGCGCCCGGGGACGACCATCCGCCGCCGCCCTCACGGCTGCGTCCGCCGGGGTGGCGGCGACCGGTGGTGCTGGTCAGCGTGGCGGCGGCCTGTGCGACGACGGCCCTGGTGTGGTGGGTGGCCGGGAGCGGGCCGTCCGCACCGGCCGAGGCGGGCCGGAGCCCGGACGGCGGGCCGCCGGCCGGGCAGCCGCAGACGTCGGCCGCGACGGCAGGGGACCCGGCGAGCGAGGACCCCGCGACCGGGGACGCCACCGCCACCGGAGACCCGGCCGCGACCGGGGACCCGACGCCGAGCGGCGACCCGACCACGGACGGGGCCGGGACGGCGGCCGGCCAGGCCGGGCAGGTGGACGAGCTCCTGTCCAGCAGCAGCTCGACCCGTTCCAGCCTGTCGGCGGCGATCGCCGACGCGACCGGCTGCCACCGGGCCGCCGTGACCACGATCGAGGAGATCACCGCGAGCCGCCGCGACCAGCTCGCCGCCGCCCGGACGCTGGAGGTGACGGCCCTGCCCGAGGGCGCGGCGCTGAAGCAGGCGCTCATCACCGCGCTCGACGCCTCCTACGACGCCGACACCGCCTTCCTGTCCTGGGCCCGGCGCCATCTGGCGGGGGGCTGCACCGGCCCGGTCTCCGGCGACCGGAATTACCGGCGGGGTCTCAGCAGATCGGCGGACGCGCAGACGGCGAAGGAGCAATTCGTCCAGGCATGGCGACCGATAGCGGGGACCTACGATCTGACATTTTGGAAAGCCGATCAGATCTAGCCATATTGGCCCATAATTCACACATATAGCCGAAATTCCGAGCGTACGAAGGAGTGTTGCGATGTTCCTGCCACGACGTCTGGTACGGCTGGCCGCAGGTGCGGCGGCCGGGTACCTGCTCGCCGTACGCCCCTGGCATCTGCGCTGGGGCGCCACCGACAGCGAGGTGCACGAGGACCTGCCGGGTGACGACATCGTGCCGCTCCCCCAGCTCCAGGCCACCCGCGCCGTCACCGTGGACGCCCCGCCCGCCGCAGTCTGGGCCTGGGTGGTCCGGCTCGGCGGCTACCCGCGTCCCGGCACGCGTCCCGGAGCGGCCGCCGAACCCGACCGGCCCCTCCGGGACCTCAAGCCGGGCGACGTCATCGGCGGCGGCTTCGTCGTCGAACGGGCCGAGGTGCCCCACAGCCTGGTGCTGGCCGACCGCGGCGCGGACGCCACCACGACCTGCTCCGTCGCGCTCCGCGACACCGGCGGCGGCACCCGGCTGATCTACCGGCTCCGGACGCGCGGCGAGCCCACCGTACGCGGCGCCGCCCACGTCGCGATGACGGACGTCGGGGACTTCGTCACGATGCGCAGGCAGCTCCTCGCCGTCAAGGCCGGGGCCGAGTCGGCGGGCTGACCCCGGTTCGCCTCCTCCGCCGCTGCCTTAGGGTTCATGCTGTGGATCAACGGGGAGCGAGCGCGACGGCCGAACGCGCATCCGCCGACGAGCGTCCGGCCCCCCGGCGACGCAGGCGCTGGTTCGCCTGGACGGTGGTCGCGCTGCTGGCGGCCTGGGCGGCGCTGCGGGTCGGCGGCCTGGAGACCGGCTCCTTCCTGACCCAGCTCATGACGGTGACGCCGATCGGCGCGGGGCTGGCCGCCCTGACCGCGCTGCTGTCGGTGCTCAGGCGCAACCGTCCGGCGGGGCTGTGCGCGGCGCTCGTGGGCGTGGTGCTGGTCGCGTGCCTGATCCCGAGGGCGTCCGGGGTGGAGGCGGGCAAGGTGACCGACGGCGTCCCGCTGCGGGTGTTGTCGGTCAACCTGTTCGGCCGGGCCGACGCCGAGGCCGTGGTGCGCCTGGTGAGCACGTACGAGATCGAGGTGTTCAGCGCGCTGGAGCTGACGCCGGACGCGGTCCGGCGGCTCGACCAGGCCGGGCTGCGCAAGCTGCTCCCCTACCGGGTGCTCCAGGCCGCGGACGGCGCGATCGGCAGCGGCCTGTTCGCCAAGCGCCCGCTCAGGTCGTTGCGGGGCCTGTTCACCCCGATCGGCCACAACATGCCGGCCGCCACGCTGTCCCTGCCCGGGGGCGTCAAGGTCGAGGTCGTGGCGGTGCATCCCGACGCGCCGCTCGGCCCGATGGTGGAGCGGTGGAACGCCTCGCTCAGGGCGCTGCCGTCCCCGTCGCCGTCGGTGATCAGGGTCCTGGCCGGCGACTTCAACGCCACCCTCGACCACCGCGCCTTCCGCGACCTGCTGGCCCGCGGTTACGTCGACGCGGCCGACCAGGTGGGCAAGGGGCTCGTCCCGACCTGGCCCAGCGGCCGGGCGATACCGCCGATCATCGCGATCGACCACGTGCTGGCCGACCGGCGGGTGGGCGTGGCCCGTACGGAGCTCCTCGACGTGCCCGGCACCGACCACCGCGGCGTCTTCGCCGACCTGCGCCTGCCCGCGATCGGCTGATCCCGCCCGGGTCAGCCGCCCTGCTCCCCGTACAGCCTGCTGAGGGACGCCTTGAGCACCTTGCCGGCGCCGTTCCTCGGCAGCTCGGGGACGAACTCCAGATATTTCGGGATCTTGAAGCGGGCCAGGCGGCCGTCCAGGTGGGCGAGCAGGTCGTCGGGCTCCGCGCTCGCTCCCGGTCGCAGCACGACCAGCGCTTTGCCGGTCTCGCCCCACTTCTCGTCCGGTACGCCGATCACCGCGCACTCGGCCACCGCCGGATGGGCGTACAGCAGGTTCTCGATCTCGGCCGGGTAGACGTTCTCGCCGCCGGAGACGTACATGTCGCTGATCCGGTCGGAGATGCGGACGTATCCGTCCTCGTCGGCCACTCCGATGTCGCCCGACCTGAACCAGCCGTCGGCGGACAGCACCTTCGCGGTCTCCTTCGGACGCCGCCAGTAGCCGGGCATGACGTTGGGGCCCTGCACGTACACCTCGCCGGGCTCGCCGGGGGCGGCGGGCGAGCCGTCGGGGGCCACCAGGCGCACGTCGGAGAAGAAGCACGGCACCCCGGCCGAGCCGAGCTTGTCGTCCGGGTGCCCCTCCCCGAGGAAGAGCGCGCCGGGCGAGGTCTCCGTCATGCCGTACCCCTGGAGGAACGTCAGCCCGCGCGCCCGGTACGTCCTGATCAGCGGCTCGGGCACCGGCGCTCCCCCGCACAGCAGGTGCCGCACTCCGGACAGGTCGGCGCCCGCCCAGCGCGGCGACCGCGCGAGGGCCGTGAACATCGACGGCACCCCGAACATCACCGTCACCCGCTCGGACTCGATCAGGTCGAACGTCCTGTCCACCTCGAACGACGGCTCCAGCAGCGCCCTGCCGCCCTTGAGCACGGTCGGCACGAGCGTCTGCGCCAGGGCCGCGATGTGGAACAGCGGCGCGCTGACCAGCGTCACCTCGTCGTGCGCGAGCGGCACGTCGACCAGCAGGTTCACGGCGTTCCAGATGAGGTTGCCGTGGGTGAGCATCGCGCCCTTGGGGCGGCCCGTGGTGCCCGAGGTGTACATGATCAGGCAGATGTCGTCCTGGCTCACCGGCTCGTCGAGGGGGTCGGCGGGCGCGCCGGCGATCAGCTCCTCGACGGCGTCCTGGCTCAGGTGCCGTCCTGGCAGCCCGCCGCCGTCGCGGCCCTCGCCGAGGACGACGACCCGGGCGCCGGAGTCGTCCAGGACGAACCGCAGCTCGGGCGGGGCGAGCCGGGCGTTGAGCGGGACGAACACCGCGCCGAGCAGGCCCGCGGCGAAGAACGTCTCCACCAGGGACGGGTGATTGGGCCCGAGGTAGGCGATCCGGTCGCCGCGGCCCACGTCGAGGGCCGCGAGCCCGTGAGCCAGCCGGGTGACCCGGTCGTACAGCTCGCCATAAGTGCGGTCGATTCCCTGGAAACCGATCGCGGGCCGGGCGGGCGTCATCCGCGCCCTGCGTGCCGGCCAAGACCCAAGCCCCTGATTGCGCATCGGCACTCCTTGACGGTCAGGACTCAAGGTAGGTCACCAAGCGCTTGCTGTCACCGGAATGCCACACTTTCTCCCGCCCCGCCCGGGCGAGCCCGCATGGTGGCCGAGGGCGCTGCCGGCAAGGCGGTCGCCGAGCAGCTCTTCCTCGGCGGGCGCACGGTCGAGCACCATCTCAGGGACATCTTCAGCAAGCTCGGCATCCGCTCACGGGTGGAGCTGGTCAGGTTCACGTCCTGAGCGATGCCGCCGCCGGAAGGACCCAGGTGAACGTACGACGGCCGCGTGCCCTGCTCGTCATGGACCCCGCCACCTTCGCCGAGCAGTTCCACGAGCCGCAGTTGCGGCGGCTGCGCGAACTGGCCGAGGTCGGCGACCCCGTCTGGACCGCCGACCTGGACGCGCCCGCGGCGCGGCGGGCGCTGAACGCGGCCGAGGTGCTGGTGACGTCGTGGGGCTGCCCGCCGCTGACCGCCGAGCGCCTGGCGGACGCGTCCCGGCTGCGCGCGATCTTCCACTGCGCCGGCTCGGTACGCGGGTTCGCCACGGACGCGGTCTGGCGCCGCGGTCTGCTCGTCACCACGGCGGCGGACGAGAACGCGATCCCGGTGGCCGAGTTCACCCTGGCCGCGATCGTCTTCGCCGGGAAGAAGGCGCCGTTCCTCGCCCAGGACGCGCGCCGGTACCGCGAGGACCGGTCCTACCTGGCCCGGCGCGGCGAGCTGTCCAACCGCGGCAGGACGATCGGCGTCGTCGGCTTCTCCCGGGTGGGCCGCCGGGTCGTGGACCTGCTGCGCGTCCTGGAGGCGGCGGAGGTGCTGGTCGCCGACCCGTACGCGGACGCGGACGAGGTGCGCGCGGCCGGCGCCCGCCTGGTCGCGTTGCCCGAACTGCTGGCCCGCTGCGACGTGCTCACGCTGCACGTCCCGGCGCTGCCCGCCACCCGTCACCTCGTCGGGGCCGCCGAGCTGGCCCTGCTGCGCGACGGCGCGACCGTGATCAACACCGCGCGCGGCTCGGTCCTGGACACCGCCGCGCTGGAACGCGAGTGCGCGGCCGGCCGGATCGACGCCATCCTCGATGTCACCGACCCCGAGCCGCTGCCGGCCGGCTCACCGCTGTACGACCTGCCCAACGTCATGCTCACCCCGCACGTCGCGGGCTCGCTCGGCGCGGAGACCCGGCGGCTCAGCGACAGCGCACTCGACGAGCTCGAACGGCACGTGTCGGGCCGTCCGCCGCGCGCTCCCGTGACGGCCGGGGATCTCGGCGTGAGCGCCTGAGCCGACGCGCGGGCCGCCCGCCCCCGCGGCTGTCACCGGAAGGCGGCGGCGTTGCGCCTGGCCCAGCCCGCGAAGTCGCCGGGGGCCCGGCCGAGGATCTTCTCGACGTCGGGGCTGACGGTCCGCTCCCGGACGGTCGGGGTGCCGAGGATGTCGAGCGTGGTGTCGGCGACGGGAGCGGGCATGAACGTGACCATCTGGGCGCGGGCCTCCTCGCGGGTCTGCTCGGCGAAGGCGATCGGCTCGCCGACGGCCTCGGCGATGGCGGCGGCCCGCTCGCGCGGGGTGGTGAGGGCCGGCCCGGTCAGTTCGTACGTCGCGCCGGCGTGGCCCGGCTCGGTGAGGACGGCGGCGGCCACGGCCGAGATGTCCTCCGGGTCGACGATCGGCAGGCCGACCTCTCCGAAGGGCGCGGCCACCGCACGGCCCGACCGGACGGACGGGACCCAGGCGTAGGCGTTGGAGGCCAGGCCGCCGGGGCGCAGGATCGTCCAGTCGGCGCCGGACTCCATGACGGCGCGTTCGAAGGCGGCGAAGGCCAGGCCGTGCGACGGCGAGTCGGGCCGGGTGGCCACTCCCTGGGAGGAGAGCAGGACGATCCTGCCGGCCCCGGCGAAGGGCGCGACCACCCGGACGGGGTCCCCGGTCATCATCAGGTCGCCGCCGATGAGCAGGAAGACCGCGTCCGCCGCGGCAGGCAGGCCGGCGGACGGGCCGGACAGGTCGGCGGCGACCGCGCGCACGCCGGCCGGCACGTCGGACGGGGTGATGCGGCGGGACACGGCGGTCACCTCGTGGCCCCGCTCGGCGAGCAGGCGGACCAGCGGACGGCCGACGTTCCCGGTGGCACCGGTGACAACGATCACGATTCTCTCCTCAGTCATTAGTCAGTTGCCTGACTAACAAGAACCGTAACACAGAAACTGAGTCAGACAACTAACTACGTGTGAATCCCGCGGGCCCCGGGGACATCTGGGCAAATGGGGACGGTTCTCGCTGCCACGGCGCTGGCCGGGCAAGGATGGACCCAGCTGGGCGAACTGGGCCTGGCCCTGCTGCTGTCGGCCGCCATCGGGCTCGAACGCGAGATCCGCCAGAAGAGCGCCGGCCTGCGCACCCACACGCTGGTCGGCTTCGCCTCGGCCCTGATCATGCTGGTGTCCAAGTACGGCTTCGCCGACGTCCTGGGCGAGCACGTCACGCTCGACCCCTCCCGGGTGGCCGCGCAGATCGTGTCGGGCATCGGGTTCATCGGCGGCGGCCTGATCTTCGTCCGGCGGGACGCGGTGCGCGGCCTGACCACCGCCGCGGTGGTCTGGCTGACCTGCGCGGTCGGCATGGCCGCCGGAGCCGGCCTGTGGCTGCTGGCGATCGCCGTCACCGCCGGCCACTTCCTGGTCCTGTTCGCCTTCACCCCGCTCAGCGCCCGGCTGCCGCGCTCGAAGTACGCCCAGTCGCGCCTGCACCTGACCTACCTCGACCGCCACGGCGCGCTCCGGCGGGTGCTCTCCCTGTGCAGCGACATGGGCTTCGTCATCGCCGAGCTCACCATGGAACGCGAGCACGAGGGCAAGGACCCGCGGTCGGTCTCGATCTGGCTCGTCGTCCAGGGCTCCGGGGTGGTCAGGGAGCTGGTCGCCGAGCTGCTGGACATCGACGGCGTGCTCGGCGTCTCCAGCGAGGACCTCGACGTCACCACGCCCTGACGGCGGCCGGGGCCGCACAACCGTTCAAGACCGGGGCCCGTCCGCCCGGCTACAACGGTTGGCGGCGGCACGCGTGGAGCGGGAGGTCGGGCGCATGGCCGGAGCGGGATTCATCGGACTGGGCATCATGGGACGGCCCATGGCGCTCAACCTGGTGCGGGCGGGCACGCCGGTCGTGGTCTGGAACCGTACGGCGGCCGGGTGCGAGCCGTTGCGGGCGGCCGGCGCGCGGGTCGCGGCGAGCCCGGCCGAGGTGTTCGAGGCGGCCCGGGTCGTGCTGCTCATGCTGGCCGACGAGGCCGCCGTGGACGCGGTGCTCGGACGCGGCACGCCGCGGTTCGCGTCCATGGTCGCGGGGCGGGTCGTGGTGCACATGGGCACGACGTCCCCGGCGTACTCGGCGGACCTGGGCGCGGCGGTGCGGGCGGCGGGCGGCGACTACGTCGAGGCGCCCGTGTCGGGCTCGCGCGGCCCGGCCGAGGCCGGACGGCTGGTGGCGATGCCGGCCGGCGAGCCCGCGGCGGTCGAGGAGGTACGCCCCCTGCTCGCCCCGATGTGCTCCGAGGTGATCGCGTGCGGCCAGGTCCCCGGCGGGCTGCTGATGAAGCTGGCGGTGAACATCTTCCTGATCACCATGGTCAGCGGCCTGGCCGAGGCCACGCACTTCGCCGCCCGGCACGGCCTGGACCTGGAGACGTTCGCCCACGTGCTGCACTCGGGCCCGATGGCCAGCGAGGTGTCCCGGTCGAAGGCCCGCAAGCTGCTGGACGGCGACTTCGCCGCCCAGGCCGCCGTCGCCGACGTGCTGAAGAACAACCGGCTCATCGCCGAGGCGGCGCGGGCGTCGGGCGTGGCCTCGCCGCTGCTGGACGTCTGCCACGAGCTGTTCGCCGAGACCCTGGCGCTCGGGCACGGCACGCTCGACATGGCGGCCGTCGTGCGCGCGATCGAGGCCAGGACCGACGGGCCTCAGGTGAGGGCGGCGGTCCACTCGCCGGGTGTGAGCCCGTAGGCGCGCTTGAACATGCGGGTCAGGTGGCTCTGGTCGGCGAAGCCCGCCCGCAGCGCGGCCTCCGGCAGCGGCAGGCCGCCGCGCATCGCCCGCCGGGCCAGGTCCAGCTGGCGCATCGTCCTGAACCGGGTCGGGCTGGTGCCGAAGGCGGCGCGGAACTGGCGGGCGATCGTCCAGCGGTCGAGCCCCGAGACGCGTTCCAGCACGGCCACCGGGTGCCGGGTCGCGGGGTCGGCGGCGATCAGCTCGCGCACCCGCGTCAGGGCCTCCAGCGCGAGGGTGCCGCGCCGCCGCCGGGCGGGGACGTCGGCGTGACGCTCCAGCGCCGCCGCGACCAGCAGCGCGACCTCCAGCCGGGCCAGTTCCTCCAGGGGCTCGTCCAGGTGCCGCAGCCACGCCAGCAGGGCCGGCGACATCCCCTCCGGCCGCACGACCGGGTCGGCGACGAACGGCAGCGGCCGGCCGCCCAGCGCCTCCTGGACCAGGTACGGGTCGACGTAGAAGATCCGGTAGCCGAAGCCCGCGTCGGTGCCCGCGGCGCCGTCGTGCGGCTCGTCGGGGTGCAGCACGTGCCACTCCCCCGGCAGGCATCGCCGCAGCTCGCCGCGGTAGCGGAAGGTCTGCACGCCGGCGAGCGTGACACCGATCGCGTACGTGTCGTGGCGGTGGGGCGCGAACGCCTCGCCGACGAGCGAGGCCGCCAGCCGCTCGATGCCCTCGGCGGCCGGGCCGAAGCGCAGCCGGTGCCCCGGCCGTGCCGCCCCGCCCCGGACAGGTCGTGTCTCCACCACCCCAGTGTCGGCCATCGCGGCCGGGTTCACCCCTCCGTCTCGGGCAGCGCCCGCGCGTCGTTCCCGACGATCGGGTTGCGCACCCGGCCGAGGCGTTCGGCCTCGACCTCGACGACGTCGCCGGGCCGCAGCAGCCACGGCGGGGTACGCGCGTAGCCGACCCCTGCGGGCGTGCCGGTGGCCAGCAGGTCGCCGGGCCGCAGCGTGAACGTGCGCGAGATCAGGGCCAGGGTGTCGCCGACGCCGTAGACCATCTCGTCGGTACGCCCGTCCTGGACCACCTCGCCGTTCACCCGGGTCCGCACCCGCAGCCCGTCACGCAGGTCGCCGACCTCGGACGCGGGCACCAGCGGACCGAGCGGGCCGGAGCGGTCGGCGTTCTTGCCGAGGATCCACTGGCTGGTGAGCTTCTGCGCCCTGCGCGCGGTCAGGTCGTTGAAGACCGAGTAGCCGGCGACCGCGGCCAGCGCCTCCTCCGGGTCCGCGTCCACCAGCGGCGCGGCGACGTAGGCGGCCACCTCGCCCTCCCAGTCCAGGCCGTCCTCGCCGGAGGGCACCGGGACCGGGACGCCGTCCACGGTCAGCGACCGCGTCCAGCGGGCGAACAGCGTGGGGTGCGGCGGCACGCCCTCCCCGGCGTACGAGCCCTCGGCGACGTGCCTGAGGTAGTTCAGACCGACGCAGATCACCCGGGCCTGCGGCAGCACCGGCGGCACGAAGGTGACCGACGAGGCCGGGACCCGCTCACCGGCCGGCTCGCCGGACAGGAACCCGGCCGCGCCGGCCCAGAACCGCTCCAGCGGGGCCAGCACGGCGACCTCGGCGCCGTCGTCCGACAACGCGCCCACCTCGACCCCGTCGCCCCTTTGAACGGCCCCTTCTGTGGCGTTCCGGCGGATCCCGACGATCCTCATCGTTCATCTCCTCAAGGCCGCGAAAACCTTCCAAAGGTTCGCAGGTTTTGTGGTTGGATCCGGACTATGCCCTACCTCTCCTCTCCCGGACAACCGGCGTCCGCCCCCGGACAGGGCGCGCTCACGCGGGCCGAGCGCTTGGCCGCCGCGCTCGACGACCGGATCAGGTCGCGCGGGCTGACGCCCGGTGAGCCGGTCGGCACGCTGGAGTCGCTGCGCGCGGAGACGGGCCTCGGCTACGCCACGGTCAGCGAGGCCGTCCGGCTGCTGCGCGACCGGGGCGTGCTGGAGATCCGGCCGGGGCGCGGCGGCGGGCTGTTCGTCGCCGACCCCGGTCCGGTGGTGCGGCTGCGGCACACCCTGCTGGGCGTCGCGGAGGAGCCGGGCACGGTCGCCGACGCCATCGAGCTGCGCGACCACCTGGAGGAGCTGATCGACGTCGGCGCCGCCCGCCATCGCACCCGCCGGGACGTCGCCGACCTGCGCCGCCTGCTGCGACGGCTGCGCGCCGCGCCCGGCTGGGACGCCTTCGTCCGCGCCAACTGGGCCCTGCACGAACGCATCGCCGCGATCAGCCCGAACGCCATGGCCCGCGCCGTCTACACCGGCACCCTCGGCCATCTGGGCGCCACCTTCCCGAGCCCCGACGACGCGGCCGGCGCCGGCTACCGCGAGCAGCGCTACCAGGTCCACGCCGACCTGGTCGAGGCGATCGCCGCGGGCGACGAGAACGCGGTACGGGCCGCCGTCGCCCGGCACAACACCACCACCTGAGACAGACCGAAGGGGCCCGCATGCCCGGCGAGTACCGCCAGTACCTGTTCCCGCACGACCACCCGCGGCTGGCCGGCGTCCGCGGCCTCGACCCCTACGCCTACCGCGAGCTGGCCAGGACGCCGGGCACGTTCACCGGCGGCCTGATCGAGGGCTGGACCCCGCTGTACGGGAACGACTTCCGCGGCGTCACCGAGGACGGCGCCTTGAGGGACGGCCTGCACCCGTTGACACCGGCCGCGCCCGGCGAGGAGGCCCCGGTCGCCGCCATGGTGTCGGCCGCCCGCGACCTGCTGGCCTGCCTCGACGACGAGGGCCGCGAACGCCTCTCGTACGAGGTCGACGCCGTGGAGTGGCAGACCTGGGCCAACCCCGAGTTCATGCAGTTCGACACCGGCCTGCGGCTGGACCTGCGGCCGCCGGTCGTCAGGGAGAAGGCGCTGGCCCTGGTGGGCGCCTCGCTCTCGCCCGAGGGCCACCGGCTCGTCCGCGCGGTGATGCGGGTCAACGGCTTCCTCGGCGAGGTCGTCGGCCTGGAGACCGTGCTCAACGAGTTCAGCTACAACCTCGCCCTCTACGGCACCCCCGACCTGCGGGCCCCTTGGGGCTGGCAGCTCTACGGCCACCACTGCGCCCTGAACTGCCTGGTCGTCGAGGGCCGCATGGCGCTGTCGCCGGTGTTCCTCGGCGCCGAGCCGGACGAGATCGACGCCGGTCCGCACGCCGGCCTGCGCGACCTGTTCGCCGACCGGGTCGCCCTCGGCCTGCGGCTGATGGCCGCCCTGCCCGAGGAGCAGCGCCGGCAGGCCGTCGTGTACGAGCGCATGGTCGATCCGGCGATGCCCGAGGGACGCGTGCACCCCGGGGACGAACGTCACCTGGCCGGGGCGTTCCAGGACAACCGCGTGATCCCGTACGAAGGGATTCGGGTCGCCGCCATGCCCGCGGCGGCGAGGGAGGACGCGCTGGCCGTCGCCGAGTCGTTCGCCGGCCTGCTCCCGCCCGGCCCGCGCGCCGCCCGGCTGCGGGAGATCGCCGCGCACCTGGAGGAGACCTGGTTCTGCTGGATCGGCGGCCACGCGCCCGGCGACGTCTTCTACTACCGGCTGCAGTCACCGGTGATCGTCGCCGAGCTCGACCACCACTGCGGCGTCTTCCTCGACTACGACACGCCGAAGCCGTTCCACGTCCACACCGTGCTGCGCACGCCGCACGGCAACGACTACGGCCGCGCGTGGGTCCGGCGGTGGACGGCCGCGGGTCAGGACTCGGGCTGAAGGTAGACGACCGTGGACATCGGGACCCGTTCGCGGATGCGCCGCTCGGTCTCGGCCAGCGCCTCGGCCACCGCGTCCCCCTGCTCGGCGACGGTGACGCGGGCGGCCACCAGCAGCTCCTCCGGGCCCAGGTGCAGGGTGCGCAGGCGGGTGAAGGAGGCGACGGCGTCGTCCTCGCGCAGGGCCTCCTCGATGGCCCGCTGGACCTCCGGGGACGCCGACTCACCGATGATCATGCTCTTGGTCTCGGTGGCCAGCGTGATGGCCACGATGATCAGGAGCACGCCGATGGCGATCGAGCCGATGCCGTCGTAGACCGGGTTGCCGGTGACCAGCGCGAGCGTGACCCCGATGAGGGCGAAGGCCAGCCCGGTCAGCGCGGCGGTGTCCTCCAGCAGGACCACGGGCAGCTCGGGGGCCTTGGCCTCGCGGATGTAACGCGTCCACGACCGGCCGCGGCGGGCCTGGTCGGCGTTGCGCACCGCCGTGCGCAGGGACAGCCCTTCCATGACGATCGCGCCCACCAGCACGCCGATCGCCCATGGCCAGCTCTCCAGGGGCTTCGGGTCGCTGATCTTCTCGTAGCCCTCGTACAGGGCGAACATGCCGCCGCCGAAGAACAGCACCACCGAGACCAGGAAGGCGTAGAAGTACCGCTCGCGCCCGTAGCCGAAGGGGTGGTCCGGGGTGGGCCCGCGTTTGGCGCGGGACTGGCCGAGCAGCAGCAACCCCTGGTTGCCGGAGTCGGCGAAGGAATGGATGCCCTCGGCGAGCATCGAGGACGACCCGGTGAAGAAGAACGCCACGAACTTGGTGACGGCGATCCCCAGGTTGGCGGCCAGCGCCGCGTAGGTGGCCTCCTGCGAACCCTTACCGCTCACGCCGTCCCCGCAACCGGTGCTCGTGCGGGCTGTCGGGTCATCGCTGTCCTCCCGGGCCGTCGTCTCTGTTGGATGCGTGCCTTTGCCCCGTGTGCCCGCGTCCACACCTTGATCCCGCGTCCAGGTCGCCGTGCACGGCGTGCATTGATGCGCGTCGTGCATCTTTGTAGGGTGGAACGGCCGCATCCGAGAGAACAGGACGTGCCGATGAGCGACACCAGCCTGACCGACGACTCCCCGGGCGCCGGCCCCACGGCGATGCGTCGCATCCTGCCCGCCGACCTGGTCGAGCGCGGCCGCTGCCCGTTCGACCCGCCGCCGGGCCTGCGGGAGCGGCGCGGCCAGGACCCGGTCCAGCCGGTGCGGCTGCTCAACGGCGCCCAGGCGTGGCTGGTCACCGGCTTCGACGAGGCCCGCACCGTCCTGTCGGACGCCCGCTTCAGCGCCGACCGGGTCCGCCACCGCGAGGCCACGTCGTTGCAGCCGCACGAGGTGGCCGAGCAGGCGGCCGGCACCCTCCAGCCGGGCCCGCCGGTCGAGAGCCGCGAGGACGGCTTCTTCGTGTTCATGGACCCGCCCGAGCACACGCGCATCCGCCGGCTGCTGACCGGCCAGTTCACCGTCCGTCGCATGCGGGAGCTGGAGTCGCGGGTCACCGAGATCGCGGTCGAGCACATCGAGGCGATGCGGGCGGCCGGCCCGCGGGCCGACCTCGTGCCGGCGTTCGCGCTGCCGCTGCCCTCCCTGGTCATCTGCGAGCTGCTCGGCGTCGACTACGCCGACCGCGCCGAGTTCCAGGAACGCACCTCCGTAGGGCTGAACGCCAACTCCACCGCCGAGGAGCGGGCCGTCGCGGGCGCCGAGCTCTACGCGTTCATGCAGCGCCTGGTGGCCGCCAAGCGTGCCGAACCGGCCGACGACCTGCTGTCGGGGCTCGTCCACGAGGCCGACCCGCCGCTGACCGACGCCCAGCTCGTGGACGTCGCCCTCGTCCTGCTCGGCGCCGGCCACGAGACCACCGCCAACATGCTGGGCCTGGGCGCGTTCGCCCTGCTGGAGCACCCCGACCAGCTCGCCGCCCTGCGGGAGGACCCCTCCCTCGTCGACAACGCGGTCGAGGAGCTGCTGCGCTTCCTGAGCATCATCCAGCTCGGCGTCAGCCGGGTCACGACCGAGCCCGTCACGCTGGGCGGCGCCGACCTCCCGGCCGGTTCGACGGTCGTGATCGCCACGCCGGAGGTCAACCGCGACCCCCGCCACTGGCCCGACGCCGACCGGTTCGACGTCGACCGCGCCCGCGTCCCGCACCTGGCCTTCGGGCACGGCGTGCACCAGTGCCTGGGCCAGCAGCTCGCCCGGGTCGAGATGCGCATCGGGCTCAAGGAGCTGATCACGCGGCTGCCCGGTCTGCGGCTGGCCGTACCGGCCGAGCAGGTGCCGGTGCGCAACGAGATGCTGATCTTCGGCGTGCACTCCCTGCCCGTCACCTGGTCCTGACCGGGCCGGACCCCATAATGGGGACCGTGGTGAAGGAGGCCGGGGTGGTTCAGCTCGCATCGGGCGGCGGGGAGCCCGCCTCGCCGGCCGTCGGCCGCCGCGAACGCAAGAAGCAGGCCACCCGCGCCGCCCTCCGCGAGGCGGCGCTCCGGCTCTCCCTGCGCCACGGCGTCGCGAACGTGACCGTCGAGCAGATCGCCGACGAGGCCGACATCGCGTTGCGCACCTTCTTCAACTACTTCTCCAGCAAGGAGGAGGCGGTCGTGGCCTCGCTGGCCGCCGCCGCCCAGGAGCTCATCGCCCGGTTCAGGGCCCGGCCGCGCACCGAGCCGGTCCTGCGGGCGTTCCGCGAGGCCGTGCTGGCCGTCATGAACGAGAGCGACGCCGCCGGCCGCGACCACGTCCGGGCCTTGCAGCTCGTACGGGCGGCGCCCACGCTGGTGCCCCAGCAGCTGGCCGTACTGGCCGCGCAGGAGCAGGCCCTGGCCGAGGCGATCGCCGAGCACATCGGCCACCCCGCCCCCGGACGGCCCGGCGACACCGGTTATCCCCTCCTGTGCGCGTCCGCCGCGTTGACGGCGCTCCGCGTCGTCCTGGACCAGTGGCTCCGGCAGACCGCGGCCTCCGCCCGGCCGCCGGACACGGCTCTGCTCGCGCGGCAGATCGACACGGCCATCGGCCAGCTCGCGTCCGGCCTCGACCACCCCGGCCACGACGTCCCGTAGCGCCCGCCCGGCCGAGAACTGAAGCTGATTACCGGAAAGAGAGTTCGTTATATGGTGGTGAGTGATCGAACTCCTCTGAGCCTGCCCGGCAGCCGACCGTGAAGTGAGCAGCCAGCGTGCCCGACGACCGCCCCTCCACCTGGACCTTCCTCACCCACCACGCACGCGTCCTGATGGAGATCGCCAGAGATCCCGAGACCCGGCTGCGCGACATCGCCGCCCGCATCGGCATCACCGAGCGGGCCGTCCAGGGCATCGTCTCCGACCTGCACGAGGGCGGCTACCTCAACCGCGAGCGCGTGGGCCGCCGCAACCACTACAGCCTCAACCTCGACCGCGGCTTCCGCTACCCGACGGAGGCCGGCATGCCGGTCCGCGCCCTGATCGACATCTTCGCCCAGCACGACCTCCCCACCCGCCACGACCCCGGACCTTGAAGGTCCTGCGGCAAGCAGGCGAATTCCCCGAAGGCGCCCCCCTGACCATCAGCTGACGCCACCGCCTACATCACGGAAGACCGGGCGACGGCGATGCCGCGCTAAGATCGCGTCCCGTGCAGCCGGACGGTTTATGGCGAATTATCAGGATCGGATTGGTAGGTCTGGTCCTTGCGGCGGCGGTCGCGGGACTGATGATCGGCGACTCCTGGCTCTGGGTGGCCGTCGAATGGTCACCACCGGCTCAGCTGAGGTTCTACGCGCCCGACGGGTTCGACACCCTGACGACGGTGACGCTGCTCGCGGCGGCCCCGGTGAAGGCCGCACTCCTGTGGCTGATCCTGCGTGCCCCCGCACCGGGCCCGCTGGATCGCCGGGCGAAGGCGCTGCGCCTGCTGCTGTGTCTGGCGGTGGCGTACATGCTCGTGCTGTGGTTCGCGATCGCGCTGCTCCCCGACGTGGTCGGCGCGGCGTTCCGGCTCGCGCTGTGGACCTCGATCGACGTCCTGTACCTGCTCGTCATCCGCTGGCGGTCCTGGGCGCTGCGCACGGCGGCCGGGGCGGTGTTCGCGGTCGATCTGACCGGGATGGCCAACGAACTGCTCGACGAGCTCGACCTCCCGGAGCTCGGCTCGGGCGGCATCGTCGGACCGGTCTTGATGCTGAGCGGAGCGGCGGCGACCGTCATCACGGTCCTCGGACAGTGGCGCGACGGACGGTGGAGCCGCGGCACGCTGATCGCCGGGTGGTCATCGGTGGGCGTCTGGGCGTTGGTGATCCCGCTCAACCTGCTCTTCGCGGAGATCTTCGGCGGCAGTCTGGCGACGACCGTCGTGATGGACGCGGTGGGGCTCGTCAGCCTCGTCTGGCTCGCCGCGACCGCCCGTGAACTGCCCACCGACGACCGCCTGGCGGATCTTCCGCCCGCGCGGCGGCGGGCGGTCCGCGTCGCGGTGGCGGCCGTGGTCGTGCTGCCGATCATCGCGGCGATCCACCCGGAGCAGAACGCGTACCGCACCTACACCGGCACCCACACCGGCACGTCGCCGGGCTGCTACGACCGGCCCAGCTTCGGCGACCTCGAACCCGCGGAACGCGACGCCGCGTTCCTGTGCCTGGCGCGCAGCACAACTGCCGGGATCCCGCCCATGTTCCCGGACAACCTGTCGGACCAGGCGATCCTCGCGTACGGGCGGGCGCTGTGCCGCGCCAAAGACCGTGACGAGCAGGAGGTGATCCTGAAGCGGGCCGGGAGCGCGCGGCCCGCCTCGGGCGCGTACCCGTGGGACCTCGTCTACGTCTGCCCGGAGATCGTCGGCGCGACCAATCCCGAACTGCTGCGGTCGACCGCGGAGACCAAGGCGGCGCACGACGCCTACATCGCCAAGGAGAACGCGAAATGCCGCGATCCGTGGCCCCGGACGAAGGGGGTCGTCCAGGCCACGGCCAACTATTTCCTGTTCGTCGACGGAGATCCCGGCTACCTGGTCCACGACCCCGCGGACGAGGCCGCCGAAGTGGCGGCGGAACAGGCGACGGACAGGAGCTACGACGACAGCGCCGGCATCGGGGTGTCTCGCAGCGCGGCGCTCATCGGGCATGTCGAGGACGTCTCTGATCTGTGTCTCACGGTCAAGGCCCTCCGTACCGCGCCGCCACGGCGCACCGCCGGCTGGGATCAGGTCGACGAGGTGCCGATCGTCAGCCTCAGCGGCCGGCTCACCGTGCCCGAGAAGGGGGAGGGCGAGGTGGGCGCGGGCGCCCCGATGCCGAACCTGGCGATCGCGGGCAAGGGCGGCTACCGTCTCCGTGTCTACGTGCGGATCGGCGAGACGGGAGAGGAACACCTGGTCGTCGTGTTCCCGGGTACGTCGAGAAAGCGGCTCACGCTGAAGCCGTGAGCGGCGGCCGCCGGACGTCAAGCTCAACCGGCTGCGCCGCCTGCCGCATGCCGCTTCCCGGCGCCGGTCAGCCGGCCGGATGGGGCGTCGGCGACCTTGAGCAGGGCCCGGCCCGCGGCGCCTCCTGGGCGAGGGCTTCACTCAGCCCCTCCCGGGCCCACTTCGAGGCGACGTACCCTCCGCCGAGCGGGAACACGGTCAGACCACCGACCGACGAGATCCGGATGAGACCGCGGCCCGTTCCGTCAGGTGTGTCAGGTCGGGCTGAACGCCGCCGCGCGGTGGGCGACCCATTGGGCGTAGGTGAACGGCGGCCGTCCGGTGACGTCCTCGACGGTCGGCGACGTCTCGGCGGTCCTGCCGTCCAGCGCGGCGAGCCCATCGAGGTAGGCGTCGGCCACCTGCGGGGGCATGCCGCTGCCGACCAGCTGCCGCCGGGCCTGCTCGCGCGGCACCTCCTCGAAGCGCACCGGCCGGCCCATCGTCTCCGCGATGATCCGCACGCGGTCGATCTGGGTCAGCGACTGCGGTCCGGTCAGGAGGTACGCCTCACCGACCCGTGCGTCGAGCAGGGCTCGGACGGCGACCGCGGCGATGTCACGGGGATCGATCGCGGGTACCGCCGCGTTGCCGTGGACGCCGCGTACGACCTCCCCTTCGGCGAGCTGCCGAGCCCAGCCGAGGTCGTTGGTCATGAAATAGTCGGGACGGATGAAGGTCCACGGCACCCTGGAGGCGGCGACGGCCCGTTCGAGCCGCAGATGCTTCTCGCCGATCAGCCCGGGTGTGGCGTAGGTGACGGCCGCCGACGACAACAGGACGACCTGCCGCAGCTCGACCTGCCTGGCCGCCTCCAGGAAGCCGTCGACGGCGTCGTGGAGGGGGAACAGGAAGGCCCGGTCGATTCCCGTCAGCGCCGCGGGAAGCGTGTCCGGCCGGGTCAGGTCACCGACCACCACCTCGACCTCGTCGGGGAACGGGTGGCGGGTGGGGTCACGGGTGAGCACGCGGACCTGTTCCCCCGCTTCCAGGAGCTGGTGGACGATGTCGGCGCCGACATTTCCTGAGGCGCCGGTGACCAGGATCATGATCGATCTCTTTCTCTTCTCGGGGCCGGGCCGGTCAGGGCCTTCTGAGTGCCGCCACGTCGAACTCCAGCGTCACTTTCCCGGCCACCAGGCCGGCGGCGGCGGACCAGTGCACGCCCCAGTCCTTGCGGTTGATCGTGGCGCCGCCCTTGAGCTGGAGCCGGAGGTCGCCCGACGGGTCGTGCTCGGCGGACGTCAGTTCGAGGTTCACGATGATCGGGTTGCGCACGCCACGGATGGTCAGGTCCCCGGTGAGTTCGAAGGCGGTCGCGCCGATCTGCCGCACCTCACTTGAGGTGAAGGTGATGGCCGGGTGCTCGGCGAGGTTCAGGTACTTGTCCCGCAGGTACTCGTCGCGCTTCGGGTTGCCGCTCTGGATGCTCGCGCTCTGGACGGTGAGCTGGACGGCCGACCTGGCCGGGTCGCCGCCGTCCAGACGTGCGTGCCCCTCGAAGTCGTCGAACCGTCCGCGGACCTCGGGGCCGATCGTGTGCCGGGCGACGAAGCCGATCCGGGTGCGGGCCAGGTCGAGGGTGTAGTCGCCGGTCAGGTCGCTGAGCACGAAGGTGGTCGTCATGCTGGTCTCTCCTGGATGCGTCGGGGGATCAGGCGTTGAGCGGCGAGCCCGGCAGCGGCGTGGAGTCGAGGTACCTGACCTCGTAGACGCGCTCAGCGAACCTCCACCCTTCGCGGGTGCGCTGGTAGCGGTCGTGGTAGAGGGCGAAGTTCAGGTGCGAGCTGCCGTCGCGCATGCGTCCGAACTCCTGGATGTAGGCCCGGCCGGTCGCGGTGTCGCCGTCGATCCGGATGATGCCGGGGTGGACGTTCTGCACGAAGAACTCCCAGAGTTCCTGGCCCCACCTGACCCCTTCGCGGATCTGCTCCCTGCCGAGGAACTCCTTGCCGATGTGCGGCCAGCGCATGGCGGCGTCGGGGACGAACAGCGAGGCGAGGCGGTCGTAGTCGCGCATCATCACCGCGTCGGTGAGCTCGCCGCGCAGCGCCTCGATCTCGACGCGGTCGGCGACGGCCTGCATGTCGCTCATCGGAATCCCTGCCTTGTCGATGTGTTCCTGAGGTGCTTCGCCACCTTCCAGGTGGTGACGTGTTCATCATCAGCGCAGGTCAGAGGCCGATCAATGTAAGGTTCGTGGGGCGATTCATAACATGGGGGTTATTCATGGAGTTACGGGACATCGAGATCTTCCTGACGCTCGCCGAAGAGCTGCACTTCGGCCGCACCGCCGAACGGCTTCACGTGTCCCAGGCGCGTGTCAGCCAGGCGATCAGCAAGCAAGAACGACAGATCGGCGCGGCGCTGTTCGACCGCACCAGCCGGCGCGTGGCGCTGACCCCGATCGGTCGACGGCTCCGCGAGGATCTGCAGCAGGCCTACGACCTGCTGCGGGAGGGCCTGGCCCGCGCCCAGGCGGCAGGTCAGGGCACGGGCCGCACCCTCCGATTGGGCGTGTTCGGCCACGCCGGGCACGAGCTACAGCCTCTCGTGGACGCCTTCCGCGCCCGTCACCCCGGCGGCGACGTGCAGTTCAGCGAGGTCACCGGCGGCGACCCGTTCGCCGCGCTGCGGGCCGGGGAGGCCGACGGGCACGTGCTGTGGTTGCCCGTGGCCGAACCGGACCTCTCCGTCGGGCCCACCGTGCTCACCAGCGGCCGGGTGCTGGCAGTGGCCGAGGGCCATCCGCTCGCCGAACGCGGCAGCGCCTCCCTGGAGGATCTCGCCGACAACCACGTCATCGACCTCGGGCCTCGTGCACCTGACTACTGGGTCGCGTCAATGGTTCCGTTTCGTACGCCGCTCGGCCGTCGGGTCCCCCGGGGGCCCATCGCGCGTACCTTCCACGAGATCCTCGCTCTGGTCGCCGCCGGGCACTGCGTCCACCCGTTGGGCGAGATCGCCGCCCGCTACAACCGCCCTCCCGGCATCGTCTTCGTGCCCCTCACCGACGCTCCCGCTCTTCAGTTCGCCCTGATCTGGCCGTCCGGCATCGACAACCCGGCCATCCGGGCCCTGGCCCGGACCGCCGCCGACCTCGGTCCCATCGCGCTGGACGCTCCTCACGGTGCTTGACGCAGGAAGGTCACGGGCGCGGTCGCCGAGGTCGCTTCGACGGCCCTGCCGCGCCGTCGGCGGGACAAGGGCGACAGCGACCACGACCAGGCCGATCCCGACGAACTCGACGGCGGTCAGCACGGTACCGAAGAACAGCAGATCCAGCAGTGCGGTGACGGGTGGCACGCAGTAGAACAGGCTGGTCACCCGGGCGACTTCACCGGCCGCGACCATCAAGTACAACAATGCGGCTGCGCCGACCGAAACGACCACGATCATCCAGCCGAGCGCGAGGAAGAAGGCCGGATGGCTGGTCAGGTGCAGCCCACCCGTGCACGCCGTGATCACGGCGAACGCCGCCGAACTGATGGTGCATTGAATCGCCAGTGCCGCCCAGGTGCCCACGCCCACGGATCGGCCTTGGACGATGGTGGCGACGGTGATGGCCCCTAATGCGAGAAAGGCGAAAAGGAATCCCGAAAGCGTGCCGGTCTCACTGGCCCGGGACGTCGAACCGAAAGCCGGACCAACCGTCAGTATGACACCGAGGAGACCGATCAGCAGCCCCATCCGGAATCGGCGGTCATGACCCGGACGGGTGAGCAGCGTGGTGAAGATCGGCTGTGTCCCCAGCACGACGGCGATGATGCCGGCGGGTATTCCGGCGCCGACGGCGACGAAGAAGAAGCCTTGATAGGCCGTTTGCAGAAGCACTGCCACGAGAACGGTCCGCGTCCATTCCGGCCCGGTACGAGGCAACCTGTCGCGCACGAACAACCAGATGGTCCACGCCAACACCGCGGAACCAAGTGCGCGCAGAAGCAGGAAGGTGGGCACCGAGCTGTACGACAATCCCGTTTCGACGGCGACGGGCCCGCTCGCCCACATGAGCACAAAAGCAGCCGGAGCGAGAACAATGAATGATGAATTCTTTCGGGGCATCGAGAAAATCCTCGGCAAGAGAGACCGATGAATAGAGGTACTCGGGCAAAGGTAGCGAGGCACGTGGATATCCCGGAAATGCCGATTAGCGATGGGGTATGCTCCGTGGTTATGGGGCTGGACATCCGGCATCTGGAGACCTTCCTGGCAGCCGTCGAGGAGGGCAGCATCACCGCCGCAGCCCGTCGTCTGCGACTGGCGCAGCCCGCGGTCTCGCGCACCCTGGCCAGCTCGAAAGCCATGTCGGCGCGGCGCTGCTCGTGCGCTCCGCCCACGGTGTCGCCATGACCCCCGAAGGCGAAACCTTCCGGATCAAGGCCGCTGCCGCGATGGCCTCGTTCACCGAAGCCGTGGAGCGGCCCTTCGGCGGCGCGCGGCCGCTGCGCGTCGGGCACGCGTGGTCAGCCTTCGGCGATCACACCTCGGCCGTACTGCGCCGCTGGCGCACCTTGCGGCCGGAACAGCCGCTTGAGCTGTGCCGGCTGGACGATCCCTACGCGGGGATGGCGGGCGGCTGGATAGACATCAGCGTGCTGCGCGGCCCGCAGCCGCGGCCCGGATATCGCAGCGAGCTGCTCTACAGCGAGGAGCGGGTGGCGGCGGTCTCCGTGGAGCACCGTCTGGCCCGCCGTCACGAACTCCGGCTCGTTGAACTCGCCGGAGAAGGCCTGATCGTGCACCGCAACGGAGGCACGACGACACCCGAACTGTGGAACGCCGAGGCGCGGCCGAGCGTCGCCGCGGAGGTCGGCTCGGTCGATGACTGGCAGAGCAACATCGCCGCGAACAACGGTGTGGGCATCACCCCGGCATCGAGCACCCGCCTGCGTCCGCACGCCGAGATCGTCTACATTCCCCTGACCGACGCGCCCTCGGTGCCGGTGTTTCTCGCGTGGGCCCCCAATTCCCGACACCCCGCCCTGTCGGACTTCAGCCGGGTGGCACACGCCGTCGTACACGGCGCCCCCGAAGGGCTCACGGCTCATCACCGTCGACGGCACCGTCTTCCGCTGGCGCGTGCGCCACAAGCCGACCTACGACGAGGGCATGGCCTGGTCACCCCTCAGCTTCGCAGTCGAGCGAGCCGAGGAGCCGGGAGCCGTTCTCATGGTGTCACTCCCTACGCCCGTCCGGACAACTGGCTAGGAGAGCGAGCGATCGCGATCCGTCCTGCTCTCGTCGTCGAATGCATCCGGCGAGCCGTCGAACAAGGATGGAACTCGGGGCAACCAGGCACGGGATTCGCCCTCACCGTCACAAAGGACGAGCTGGCCACAGTCCTGGGCGAACCGCCTCAGCATCCGATCCGAGCTTCCCCTTTCTTTGGGACATGATTCCGCAAGGTGACGGCATCGAAGACTTCGCTCGACGCCTTGGCACCGTCGGCGTTGGCATCGTCCTCGTCGGAGACTGGTGAAGCTGACCCGGCTCCGCACGCCGAGCCGGACGGGGTGTCGGCCTGGATGCCGCCGTTCAGGCGTCATGACGGATCGGGTCAGGCATGCCCACCGGCGTGTGCGTGCGCGTCGAGGAGGTGCGCGACCGCTTCGGTCACCTGTACGGCGAACGGGATGTGCAGCCATTCGTCCGGCACGTGCACGTTCGAGTCCGCACCGAGCGCGCCCGTGACGACGAACTGCGCCTGCGGGTACCGCCTGCCGAGCATCTCCATGAAGGGGATCCCGCCGCCGATGCCCATGTTCTGGCACGGCTTCCCGAACACGCGATCACCGACCTGCCGCAACGCCGAGGCCAGCCATGGGGCCGGCGCCGGCGCGTGCCAGCCGTTCAGGACCATGAAGTCGCCGACCTCGACCTGCGCCCCGTACGGCACGTCGGTCGTGAGGATCTTCTCCAGCGCGGCCCGCGCCGCCTCGACATCGGCCGAGGGCGGCAGGCGGAAGCTCAGCCGGAAGGAGGTCCAGGGCCGCAGCACGGCGCCCGCCACCGCGGGGTCCGGGAGCCCGCCGGCGCCGGTCACGGACAGGGTCGGCCGCCAGGTGTTGTTGAGGACGAGCTCGACGTCATCGTCGGACACTCGCCTCATCTCCGGCAGCAGCGGCAACCGGGGCACGGCGACCTCCGGATGGAGCGCGACGAGCGCCGCCGCCTCCGCCCGCCGTTCCTCCGGGATGGGCACCACCATCTCGGCCACCTTGACCTCACCGGTCTCCGAGTCCTCCACCCGATCGAGCAGCCGACGCATGACACGGAACGAGCTCGGCACGATGCCGCTCCCGAGCCCGGAGTGGATGCCCGTCTCAAGGACGCGCACCGTGACGGTCGCCTGCACCGCGCCGCGCAGGCTGGACGTCAGCCACAGCCGCTCGTAGTCTCCGCCGCCCGCGTCCAGGCAGACCACCAGCGACACCTCGCCGAGCCGGTCGGCGAGATGCTCCAGGTACGCGGGCAGGTCCGGGCTGCCGGACTCCTCGCCAGTCTCCAGAAGCAGGACCGCCCGCGCGTGTTCGCCGCCTGCCCCGCGTACGGCCTCCAGCGCGGTCGTGGCGGCGTAGCCCGAGTACCCGTCGTCGGCGGCACCGCGGCCGTAGAGCCGGTCGTCGCGGATCACCGCCTGCCACGGGCCCAGGCCCTCCGACCAGTCACCCAGCGGCGGCTGCTTGTCGAGGTGCCCGTACAGCAGGACGGTCTCGGTCGCCGCCGCGCCCGGCGTCGCGGGCACGTCCACGAACAGGAGCGGGGCACGGCCGTCGAGCTGCACGACGTCGCACCGCGCGTCGGGCAGGCCCCGCGACGCCACCCAGCTCCGCACATGCTCGACGGCGGCCAGCAGATGACCGTGCTCCTCCCAGGCGGCGTCGTAGGCGGACGACACGGCCGGAATCTCGATCAACCCGGAGAGGCTGGGCAGCACGTCCGTCGCCCAGGCCTCACTGATCGATTCGCGAAGTTTCTGATGGTCCATGCGGTAATACTGGCGCAACCCCCGCGCCTCTCACGCACGGCGAGCGCGACGGCCCAGCCAGAAGCTGTCGGCCCCGTACTCCGTGATCGGCCGCCGCTCACCGGGGGCAGGCCGGACAGGACCTCTCCCTTGGAGAACAACTCGATCAGTTGGAACGCATGGGGCAACAGGCTCAATCACGAAGGCCGTTCCCCTCTGGGACGGCCTTGGCTGGCTGGGGATGGCGCCCATGTCAACGGATCGCAACTTCGTCGTTACTCACAGCTCATAAGATCGGCGTCATGGCAGACATCGTCATTTGGGCGAAGCCCTTCGAGCCGCAGAATCACAACCCAGACACGAAGGGGCGCAAGGGCCTCTGCGATTGGCATGAGATGACTTTGAGGCGGGGTCCGTGTCCGCACAGGCCGTACGCAAGCGTGAAGATCAGGCACGAGGAGGCGGACCGCGAGTTCACGCACTCGGCATGTATCGAGGCACTCAATGAGATCTCGCAGCGCTACGGCTTCCCCATCCCCCAGCAGTAAAGCGAGCGCCTGGAGAACAGCTGATGCCGTAGCCGTACTTGGCAGCTGCACAAGATCGCCAAGGCCACTTCCTGATCACTGGTAGTGGCGTTTGACCTCGAGTGGAGCCAAGGAGATACGAACTCCCGACATCTTGCCTGCAAAGACGAACACCGATCATGCCCGACCTGCGAAGACGCAGCTCACGGCACTGATCGCGTTCTCCGTGACCTCCCGCCGTTCCCCTGGCTTCCCGCCCTATCGGGCACACGACGGGCACGGCTTGAGAACCTCGCGCGGACGCGCACACCTTCGCCCGCCTGATCATCCCGCCTGCCGTCGATAAGCACTATTTGAGTGGTTCGGCGTGTGCCCTACATCGGTTGATGGCATCGTGGGCCCATGGGGAAGGATCTTGTCCGGGGCGCTGCTGTTGGGCTGGTGGTAGGCCTCGGGCTCGGGTATCCGGTGTCGCGGTTGTACGAGGACGACATAGAGACGTACACGGTCATGCCCTTGGTGGCTGTGGGCGTATTGCTGGTCGTTCCCGTCGGATGGCTGCTTGCCAGGATGCTGAGGATTGCGCATCCGATCCGCAGCGCGTTGCTAGCGCCCTTGTTGTTGTTGGTGTTGAAGAACGCGGCGGATCTGGCCGTGCCGAGCCCCCGTCCCCATCTGGCCTTGCTCGGATTCACCGTCCTGGCCATGGCGAGTTATGCGAGTGCCGCCGGATTGGCGAGTACGGCGTCGCTGATACCCCGGGTCATCACGGCCGTGGTCGTGTGCGCGTGCGTGATCACGACGACGACGATCCATCAACAACGAACGGAGGCTCGGAAACAGCAACTGCGCAAAGACTTGATCGCCTCTTACAACGAGTCCCTTCCCCTGGCGGTGCCTGACGTAGTCCCGGGACGCACACTGGTCAACGTATGGACCATCGCCGACGACGTCCTGGCGCTCGACTACGCCAAGGACCGACAGAGCGAGCCCGACGTATTCGTCCGTATCAGCAGCAGCGGGGATCCACGCAAGGCGTGTACGGCGTGGGAAAGGGGCTCTGAGTCCTGCGAGCGGCTGGCGGCGGATCGATGGCTGTCCAAGAAGGAGGCGAACGGCAGAATGGTGCTGTTCGCCAGGGTCGGGCGCCGGCTTGTTGAGGTCGACTCAACCACTCTGAGTCTCAACGAGACCCTTGCCGCAGGGAGCAAGCTGCGTGCGATCAGCGCGGAGTACCTCGTCGACTTCGAGCCTCCGCAGAGATGATCGTCAGTCAGCCCCCATACGCTAGGTCACCGGTCATGGCGGGAGATCGTATGCCGAGCGCCGTAGCCGAAGGAAGCAGGCGGCGGCGCGTCCATGGTTGGTGCGTTCGGTCGGTACGGCGCGGCAGGTGTGCGGCGGCCGGCCCGGTGTCCCGCCGCCGTCCGGGACCGGCCCCCAGGCCGCATGCCCGGCCGGCGGGCGGCAGAGGGCCGGGTACGGCGGCGCGGCGCGCCGCCGCTTGATCGAGGAGCGACGCATCGCGTGCGTCCGCCTCGGGCGCAATGTCCGCATCCCAGAGGCGGCCCTTGGGGCGTTCATTTCGGCGGGACTTGTCGAGCCGGTCACCGCGCGGCGTGGGAGCGCTGCGTGATGGCCGACGCCCCGGAGGAGAAGCCTCGCCGTTCGAGCAAGAGAAGGCCCGCCAAGCGGGCCGGCCGCAGCGTCGATGTTCTGCGTCGGGGCTATGCCAAGTGCATGGATGGTCAACAGGGCAGATGAATACCAAGCTCAACGACGTGTTGGACGGGTAGTCCTGATCAACCCGCTTTCGGCCCCGGCTTGACCGGGGGCTCATTTCTTGCGCGCTTCTTGCGGAGCCAGACATTCCCGCCGGTTTCGCCGTGCGGCTGGCCGTGGCTCAGCAAGCAAGGCCAGCCCTGTGGATGAGCCATGTCCGCTGCCCTGCCATATCACTGGACTGAGCAGGGTGTTCTAGATAGACCAATTCCGACACTTCGGTTGCCTGATGCTTCGAGTAATTGTGCAATTGTTGTCCGGCTTGCGAGGGAGTCGTGTATGACACGAGAGCAACTGGAGCAGGCGTTACGAGGCGCCGAGGCGCTGGCGGAGCAGGCGAGGGCTGATCTCGATGGCGCTGTGGCACTCATGTCGCAGAGTGTCTGGACGGGACCAGCTGCGGATCAGTTCGGCCAGGAACTGGCCGGGCAGCGTCAGGCCGTCACGGGGGCGTTCACTGCGGCGATCAGTGAGCTACGTATGCTCCTGGCCCGCACTCCGGCCGATGCACCACAGTAGGCCATGAGCGACTTAGAGGGCATGGTGCCTGACGGGGTCAGGGCTCTGATGGGGAGGCTGCGCCGGGCCGAGTCGTCGCTGGAGGCAGCAGCGGAGGAGTTGTGGGGGCTCCTGCTGGAAGCTGGGTTGTCGGTTACCCCCGCACATGCTGTACGGCAAGCAGCCGGGTGGGCAGGCCAGCAAGTCCCCGGGATCAATCAGCGCGTGCTGCTGTTGGAGCGGATGGAGCAGGTACGGCCGGACCTCTTCCAAGAGGGAAGGGCCATAACGGTCGACGCCGAGACCTTTGCCCCCGGTAAGCCGCTGCCGCTCATGGGTGATGTTGGGGACAGGTTGGGACAGATGTTCCAAAGCGCTCTCGACCTCAATCAGAACTCGGGCTTCTCGGCAGCGGAGATGGCCAAGGGTGCAGTGGAGGCCGTAGGTGGTCTGGTGGACATGGCCTCCACATATTCCACCGTCCGGCTTGTCGTGGATCCAGCGGGCTGGGCACAAGACCTTGAAGACCTGGGCAGCGGCCTGGCGCATGGAGTCCAACACCCGATCGAGTTGGGTAAGGCGCTGCTGGACTGGGACACGTGGGCCACCAACCCCGACAGGGCCTTCGGTCGGCTGGTGCCGGACATGCTCATGGCGGCGGCGTCGGCGGGTTCGAGTGGCGCGGCCTCGGGTGCTGTAAAGGGGGCCCGTGCAGTCGACCAAGCCTCCCGCGCTTTGGACAAAGTGGCTGGAGCGGGCAAGGCAGCAGCAAAGATCACCGCTGACGGAGGTTGGGAATGGAAGGGCCTGCGGCTCGAGCCTGAGGTCAACCGTCGAGTGACTGAGGTGTTCTCCGGATTACGGCAGGCCGAGCAGGACGTGTCGGCCAACATGCGGATGAACGCAGGGGAGTTGGGCGCGAAGATGGAAGGCTATCCGGAATTCGTACTGAAGAGTGAGGATCGTTTCAAAGAGAAGCTGGCCAAGCAGGTCGCCGAGCGCCCTGATCTGCCGCTGGACAAGCTGTTAGGAAACATCCCTGACGGCATCAGGTATACCTTCAGCCTTTCTGATGACCGCTACACCTCTGGGGTGACACGTGCGAGACAACTGCTGGAGCACCAAGGTTACGAGCTGATCCTGCAGAAGCCTTCCTGGAGCAACCCGGGAAGCTATAAGGGTATCAATACGAGGTGGCGGGATCCGAAGAGCGGCCAACTGTTCGAGGTGCAATTCCACACCCCCAGCAGCTGGCAGGCTAAGCAGTCGACACACGACGCTTATGAGAAGATTGAGGACCCGACGACTCCACCTGAAGAGATTACGCGCTGGGAAAGGTATCAGGAGGAGGTATTCTCCGCGGTTCCGGTGCCGCCAGGCGCACGCGACATCCCCTCCTTCACGAAGGTCAACCCACCTAGATGAACGAACATGTGCAGTACTACGCGATGGTCCTTCTGGACGGCCCCGACAGCCCGGAAAGCCCTGGCGGGCTCGCACGCCGACGCGTGCTGGAGAACGGCACCCAGGTCGACGAAGCCCTACACCGGGACCTCCAATGGCATCCAACACGCGAGATCAAGCACTGGGAAGTGGGCAATGCGGTCGGAGATCTTGTGGAAATCAGTCAGGCGCAGGCGGAGAAGGTGATCGCATCGTTCCAGCAGAAGTTCGGCCCAAAAGCCCCCTGACACTGGTGGAAGCAGCGAAGCGATTTGCCGACGGAAGGCTGGACAGCGTGGCCCTCCACGAGGTCTTCCGCCTCTCACCAGTGTTCTGCGAGGCTCCATCCGCACCCGGCTTCTTTGCCAGAGAAGTGACCGGCCGCAGCATCATCCCGATCTTCAGCTCACTCGCTGCTCTGGCCGGGTTCACCGAGCATCGGGCCTGGTTCCGCACGAAAGGGGACGATCTACTTACCCAGCTCCCCGGCAGATGCCACCTTCTACTCGACCCAGGCACTGACCACGCCCTCCATCTGCGTGCCGATGCCATCCAGCGGGTCGCGATACAGACTCAACGCCCATAAGGATTGGGATTACGGAGTCTGAGAGGAATGCCTCCGGCCGTACCGCCCTGATCCGGTCCATGGGAGACAGTGCCCGCTTTATTCCTATACGCGAAGATGGCAGCGAAATCCTCCTCTCAATTGAGAGTAGTCGCTTAACTCGACGTCATACCACGTCCAGGGTGTGGCCGCACGACCGGGAGCGCGTCGTACCGCTGCCCGATCGGACGGCAGAGGCCGTCCAGCGGCACGTCTCGGTCTACCGTCCGCTGGGCTGTTCCCTGCCCTGGGAGAGGCTGGATGGCAAGCCCCGCACCCACAACCTGCTCTTCCGCTGGACGGATGACCGCCACATCAGCTCCCGGACCTACAGCGGGACCATTTGAGCCTCGAACACAAGACAGCGAACCCTGCCTTCCAGGACCGGAAGGCAGGGGTTGTCGCAGGTCGGAGGCTACTTGGCCAACGAGCGGCTGATGACCAGGCGCTGGATCTGGTTCGTGCCCTCGAAGATCTGCATGATTTTGGCTTCGCGCATGTAGCGCTCCACCCGGAATTCCCTGGTGTAGCCGTAGCCGCCGAAGACCTGGACCGCGTCCGTCGTGACCTTCATGGCGGTGTCCGTGGCGACCAGTTTGGCCACGCTGGCCTGCCTGCTGTAGTCGAGGCCGGCGTCGCGGCGGCGGGCCGCGTCCAGGTACGTGGCCCGTGCGCTGTCCACGCCCGCCGCCATGTCGGCGAGCAGGAAGCCGAGGCCCTGGTGGTCGATGATGCGCTTGCCGAACGTCTGTCGTTCCTTGGCGTAGGCGACGGCCTCGTCCAGGGCGGCCTGGGCGAGGCCGACGGCGCAGGCGGCGATGCCGAGCCGGCCGGAGTCGAGGGCGCTGAAGGCGATCTGCAGGCCCTGGCCCTCCTCGCCGATCAGCCGGTCGCCGTCGATGACGGCGCCGTCCCAGTGGGCGCTGGTGGTGGGCACGGCGTGCAGGCCCATCTTCTCCTCGGGACGGCCGAACGTCAGGCCCTCGGCCGCGCCGGGCGCGACGAAGCAGGAGATGCGCTCGCCGGTACGGGCGAACAGGGCGTAGAAGTCGGCGATGCCGCCGTGGGTGATCCACGCCTTGTTGCCGGTGATGCGGTAGTCGCCGCTCTCGGTGCGCTCGGCGCGGCAGGTGAGCGCGCCGGCGTCCGAGCCCGCCTGCGGCTCCGACAGGCTGTAGCCGCCGACGATCCGTCCGGCCAGCATGTCGGGGAGCCAGCGTTCGCGCTGCTCGGCGGTGCCGTACGCGGCCACGGGGAAGCAGGCCAGCGTGTGCACGCTCGTCGCCACCGCGACCGCCGCCCAGCGTGCCGCCAGTTCCTCGATCACCTGGAGGTACACCTCGTACGGCTGCCCGCCGCCGCCGAACTCCTCGGGGTAGGGCAGGCCGAGCAGCCCGGCGGCGCCGAGCGTGGCGAACAGCCCCTCGGGGTACGTCTCCGCGCGCTCGTGCTCGTCGACCCGGCGCGCGAGCTCCTTGTCGGCGATGTCCCGGGTCAGCTCGATCAGGTCCTTGGCGTCCTGGTCGGGGAGCAGGCGGTCAACGGTCACGACGACTCCTTGGGTGCGGCTTCGGCGAGGCGGGCCAGGGCGGTCGCCGCCCGCTCACGGAACTCGGCGACGCGGGCGAGCTTGATGTCCTCGTACCCGCGGATCGACTCGGGAAGGCCGGCGATCTCGGCGACGGCGTCGATCGTGCCGGGGGTCAGCCGGGCGAGGGCGGCGCGCATGAGATCACGATATTCGGTGATCAGTTCCCGTTCGACCCGGCGGACCTCGGCCTGGCCGAACACGTCGAAGGCGGTCCCGCGCAGCACGCGTGCGGCACGCAGGCCGCGGAACAGCGTCGGCGCGCTGCGGCGCAGCCGGATCTTGCGCTTCATGCCCATCGCGCGCAGCAGCGGCGGGTGCAGCAGCACGGACACGACCGCGTCGGCGCCGTACTCGCGTTCGCGCCTGGCCTGCTCGTCGGGGTCGAGGTGCAGGCGGGCGACCTCGTACTCGTCCTTGTAGGCCATGAGCTTGTGCAGGGAGCGGGCGTAGGCGAGCCCGACGCGCGCGCCGGCCTCCTCCCCCGCACGCCCGGCCGCCTCGGCGATCACGCGCCTGACCTCGGTCTCGTACGTACGGGCGTAGGTCGCGTTCTGGTAGCCGGTCAGGTCCGTCACCCGCAGGGCCAGCGTCTCCTCCAGGCCGGGCGCGGGCCGCTCGGCGGGTTCGGCGAGCGCGGCCCGGCGTACCGCCTCGCGGTCGGCGACGGCGGCCCGGCCCCAGCGGAAGGCCGCGAGGTTCTGCTCGACGGCGGCCTTGTTGAGCCTGATCGCCGCCTCGACCGACGCGGCCGAGACGGGCAGGCAGCCGTGCTGGTACGCCGCCCCGACCAGCAGCATGTTGGCCGGCATGTGGTCGCCGAACAGCGCTTCGGCCAGCTCGTGGGCGTCGAGGTAGAGGTTGTCCCCACCCTCCGTGGCCGACTCCAGCCTGACCACGGCGTCGGCGGAGGAGCCGGGCAGGGCGACCCGTCCGGTGACCATGGCGGCGGTGGGCACGACCGAGGTGTTCACCACGGCGACCGTACGGCCGGGCGCGGCGACGGCGAGGTTGGCGTCGGCGGCGGCCCCGAGCAGGTCGAACCCGAGCAGCACGTCGGCCGTGCCGCGCGAGGCCCGCACCGAGCCGTCCACCGGCCGCTTGGCGATGCGCACGTCGCTGACGACCGGGCCGCCCTTCTGCGCGAGGCCGGTCTGCTCGATGCCGGCGGCGTGCAGGCCGTCGAGGTGGGCGGCCATCTGGAGGATCTGCGAGACCGTGACGACCCCGGTGCCGCCGATTCCGGGCATCCGGATCAGCGTCTCGGCGTCGCCGTCGAGCCTGACGACCGGATCGGGCAGCGGCACGGGCAGCGGCGGCAGTTCGCGCGGCGCCCTGGTGCCCGGCTCGACCAGCAGGAACGACGGGCAGTCGCCCTTGAGGCAGCTCAGGTCGGAGTTGCACGACGGCTGGTGGATGCGGGTCTTGCGGCCGTACTCGGTCTCGACGGGCTGGACGGACAGGCACGTGGAGACGTCGCCGCAGTCGCCGCAGCCCTCGCAGACGCGCTCGTTGACCACGACCTTCGCCGTCGGGGTGGGCAGCTTGCCGCGCTTGCGCAGCCGCCGTTCCTCGGCCGCGCACTTGTCGTCGTGCAGCAGGACGGTCACGCCGTCGAGCGCGGCCAGCTCCCGCTCGACGTCGGCGAGGTCGTCGCGGTGCCGCACCGACACGATCGGCCCGAGCCGCACCCCGCGGTACGTCTCCGGCTCGGGCGTGGTGATCACGATCCGGCGCACGCCCTCCTCGACCAGCGACCGCGTCAGCGCGGGCACGTCGAGCCGCCCTTCGGCGCGCTGGCCGCCGGTCATGGCGACGGCGTCGTTGTAGAGCAGTTTGTACGTCATCGTCACCCCGGCCGCCACCGCGGCCCGCACCGCCAGGGAGCCGGAGTGGTGGAAGGTGCCGTCGCCGAGGTTCTGCACGAAATGCCGGTCCCGGGTGAACGGCGCGAGCCCGATCCACTGGGCGCCCTCGCCGCCCATCTGGGTGATGCCGATCTGGGTGCCGCGGCCGTGCCCGTCGAGGGCGATCATGGCGTGGCAGCCGATGCCGACGCCGACCAGCGTGTCGTCGGCGGTGCGGGTGGAGGAGTTGTGCGGGCAGCCCGAGCAGAAGTACGGCGTGCGCGCCGCGACCACCGGCAGCAGGCGGCGCGCGGCGGACGGGGGCGGCGTCAGGCGGACGCTCCCGCGCGGGAGCCGGTCGGGGCCGAGGCAGCTCACCAGCGCCTTGGCGACGTCCTCGGCGCCCAGGGTGCCGCGGGCGGTCAGCAGGTCCCGGCCCGACACGACCGGCGCGCGCTCGCCGCCGTACAGGGCCTGCTTGAGGTGCCCTTCGAGGAACGGCACCTTGTCCTCGACCACCAGCACCCGGTCGAGGTCGGAGGTCATGGCGGCCAGGTCGGCCGCGGCCAGCGGGAACGGCATGCCGAGCCGGATCAGGCGCAGGCCGAGGTCCTCGGTGGCGCTCTCGTCCAGGCCGAGGTCGGCCAGGGCGCGCAGGACCACCGCGTACGTGGTGCCGGAGGCCAGGATGCCCAGCGTGGCGCGGGGCGCGTCGCGCATGACGCGGTTGAGCCCGTTCACGCGCGCGTAGTCGCGGGCCAGCTCCAGCCTGCGGGTGAGCAGGTCGTACTCGGCGTCCAGGGCGGACGGGCCGACCAGGATCGGCGACTTGCCGCGGTCGGCGTGGTCGGGGAAGGGGATGCCGTCACGCAGCGCGCCCAGGTCGACGGTGGCCGAGGCGTCGGCGATGTCGGCGACGATCTTCAGGCCCGTCCAGAGGCCGGTGGCGCGGGAGAGGGCGACCGCGTGCAGGCCGAACTCGATGATCTCGGCGACCGAGCCGGGCGCGAGCAGCGGCATCGACAGGCTCTGGCACATCGGCTCGCACGAGCTGGGCACCGTGGAGGACTTGCAGCCGGGGTCGTCGCCGATCCAGGCCACCGCGCCGCCGAGCGCGGCGGTGCCGGCCATGTTGCCATGCCTGATGGCGTCGGCGGCGCGGTCGAGGCCGGGGTTCTTGCCGTACCAGAAGGCGGTGACGCCGTCGTGGCTGCGGCCGGGGACCTGGCCGAGGAGCTGCGTGCCGGCCACGGCCGTCGCGGCCAGCTCCTCGTTGAGGCCCGGACGGAAGACGACGCCGGCCTCGTCCAGGAACCGGGCGGCGCGGGCCATCTCCAGATCGACGCCGCCCAGCGGGGAGCCCTGGTAGCCGGAGACGAAGGCCCTGGTGTCCAGGCCGCGTTCCCGGTCCAGGCGCCGCTGTTCGAGGGTCAGCCGGACGAGGGCCTGGATGCCGGAGATCAGCACCCGGCCGTCGGGCGCGGCGTACTTGTCGTCGAGCGACACGGTCGCGCTGTTCACGCTCACGCGAACCTCCTGGCGGGCAATGCGTATGTGGGGTTCCCCAGCACAGCAACGGAGAGCTACTGTGCGCAAGTATCAGACGCGAAACCACGAAGAAGACGCAAATAATGTGAGCTGGGCGATTCTGACACAGAAGATCTTTGCGTCACCAGGGAGGATTCTCACATGCCGGACATCGACGACATCGACCACCACGTGCTCCGGCTGCTGCGCGAGGACGGCAGGCGGACCTTCTCCGAGATGGCCGAGCAGGTCGGTCTGTCGGTGGCGGCGGTCAAGCGGCGGGTCGACCGGCTCAGGGAGATCGGGGTGATCACGGGGTTCACCGTCCAGATCGACTACGCCAAGCTCGGATGGGGCATCGAGGCGTTCACCGAGCTGCGGTACCCGGGCACCACGCCGGTGGCCGAGATCG
Source organism: Nonomuraea sp. NPDC047529 (assembly GCF_040642995.1). Lineage (NCBI taxonomy): Bacteria > Bacillati > Actinomycetota > Actinomycetes > Streptosporangiales > Streptosporangiaceae > Nonomuraea > Nonomuraea sp. NPDC047529. The sequence goes on from NZ_JBEYTJ010000002.1 coordinate 174,417, forward strand.
TCCGCACGGCGACCGACGTGCCGGAGGTGCAGGCCGTCTTCACCATCGCCGGCGACCCCGACGCCCTCATCCACGTACGGGTACGGGACCTGGGACACCTCCAGCTGGTCATCGACCGGCTGCGCAGAGCCGGCAACGTCACGGGCACCAAGTCCCTGCTGGTCCTGGGCTCCTGGACCCGCGACGCCCTCACCTGACCCTACCCGGCGAGGCACGGGCCGGTCAGTTCACCCGCCAGGCGTACTCGTACTCGGGCAGCTCGAACCCCTGCTCGAAACGGCACATCCGCTCGTCGGTGCGGCGTGCGCCGTGTCGTTCGTAGAAGGCGACGGCCCGCGTGTTCGCGCTCAGCACCTCCAGGTAGACCTCCCGGCCGGGGTGCTCGTCCGCCACCCAGGCCAGGCCGCGGCCCAGCAGCCGCGACCCGGCGCCCGAGCCCGTGCTCCCCGGCCGCACGTGCAGGTTGTCGAGCAGGACGCGGCCGTCCGGGGCCGGGAGCAGGTAGACGAACCCGAGCAGTTCCCCGTCGTCGTCATGGCCGACGAACAGGCCCGCCCCCGGCACCGGCGCGTCCAGCCGTTCCCGCCAGAGGGCCAGCCGGTCGTCGTCCAGGGGGCCGTTCAGGAAGGCGTCGGGCATGATGCCCGCGTAGGCCGTACGCCAGCTCTCCACGTGCAACGCCACGATCGGGGAAATGTCGTCAATTGTCCCGTTCCTTATCAGCATGGCGGAGAGCATTCCATACCGGGACCGCCCTCACCCCACCCGGCAGGACACCGAGGGCCAGGTCCAGTTGCCGTTGTGCTGGACGGTGAACCCGAAGGTGTTCCCGCTGCCGTTCGGCCGCATCGTCATGACGTTGCCCGTGCCGTCCCAGGTCGGGGTGCCGTTCCAGGTGGCGATGATCTTCTGCGGGCTGCGCACGGTCACGGTGACGATCCAGGAGTTCGTGCCGGAGACCGTGACCGACAGGTTGAACCGGTCGCTCCACTGCTGGCCCGCAGAGACGGTCGCCGTGCAGGTGCCGCCGCCGGGCGGCGGGGACGAGGGCGGCGTGGTCGGGCCGGTCCCGTCGGGCGCGACGGCCCGGCCGGTCGCCGGCGAGATCATGCCCGCGCACATGTTGCGGGCACGCAGGTTCGCGGCGATCTGCGGGACGGCGGCGATCGTCGTCGCGTAGTTGTCGTGCATGAGGATGACCTGGCCGTTCTGCAACCGGCCCGCCGCCTGGACGATCTGGGCGGTGCTCGCGCCGTTCCAGTCCTGGGAGTCGACGTCCCAGATGACCTCGGTCAGGCCGAGTTGCTGCTCGACCGACCGGAGGGTGGCGTTGGTCTCCCCGTACGGCGGCCGGAACAGCTTCGGCGCGGCGTCCGTGGCCTGCTGGATCGCCTGCTGGGTGCGTTGCAGCTCGGACTGGATCTGGGCGGCGCCCAGCTGGGTCAGGTGCGGGTGGGTCCAGCTGTGGTTGCCGATCCACATGCCCGCGTTCTGCTGGGCCCGGACCAGGGCCTGGTTGTTCTGGGCGTTCTGACCGACGTTGAACATCGTGGCCCGCAGGCCGTTGGAGGTCAGCGCGTTGAGCAGGTTGGAGGTGGTGGCGGGGTTGGGGCCGTCGTCGTAGGTGAGGCCGACGTAGCCGCCGCTGCAGTCGGCGGCTTTCGAGGGGGTGGTGGTCCAGGTCAGCACGAGGCCCGCGGCGAGCGTGCACGCGGCGCCCAGGACGAGCAACTTCCGGATCATGGTCTGCCTCCAAAGCGGCCGGGCGGAGGGGGAAGCTCGATGGCGAGTGTGATGACCATCCCGAAACATGTCAATCCATCACAGAAACTTTCGCCCACGCCCTCCGATGACCAGCGAGAAGAGCTGCGCGAACCGGCCGAGAAAGTTTCGCCGGGCGGAAAGCTTCATGACCCATACGTAGATTTCCCGATGCTTTGCCCGCCCGATGTGCCTACTGTCGGCCCCATCCGAAGCCTTCCGAGCAAGGTGGGTTCATGCGCGTGCTGACTGTGTTCCTGTCCGGACTCCTGCTGGCCACCACCCTCCAACCTCCCGCCGCCGCCGTCGCCACCGCCGCCGCCGCCGAGCAGAAGCCGGGGCCGCTCGTCCCCGACGTCGTCTACCAGCGGGCCGACTTCGCCGCGGGCGCCGACGAGGGCACGTCCCCCGGGGACGGGCTGTCGTTCGCCGCGGCCGCCGGCACCACCTCCTACACCGACGCCCTGGGCACCAAGAGCTGGGAGTACGCCCGCTGGACCGGCCCCGAGCGCACGGTCGGCTTCCCCGCCACCGAGCTGATCGCCTCCTGGACCGCCGACGTGCCCCAGGGCAGCTGGGTGCAGGTCGAGGCCAGGGCCAGGAACACCGCCGGCCTGACCAAGTGGTACGTCCTGGGCCGCTGGTCCTACGCCGAGGGCGACATCCTGCGCACCTCCGTGGCCGGCCAGGGCGACGCGGACGCGTCCGTCGCCGTGGACACGCTGGTGGCGGCGGCCGGGCGGCAGCTGTCGGCGTACCAGCTGCGCCTGACCCTGTACCGGACGCCGGGCTCGACCGTGACGCCCCGGGTGCGCACGCTCGGCGCGATGGCCTCGAACGTGCCGGACCGCAAGACCGTCCCGGTCAGCCCTGGCGGCGGCGCGTGGGGCGTCGAGCTGAACGTGCCGCGCCGCTCCCAGAACGTGCACGCCGGCCACTACCCCGAATGGGACGGCGGCGGCGAGGCGTGGTGCAGCCCGACCTCGACCACGATGGTGCTCGGCTACTGGGACAAGTGGCCGAGCGCGCAGGACACCTCCTGGGTGGACCCGTCCGACCCGAACCCCGAGGTGGACCACGCGGCCCGCTACACCTACGACCACGCCTACCAGGGCGCGGGCAACTGGCCGTTCAACACCGCCTACGCCGGCCGGTACGGCCTGGACGGCTTCGTCACCCGCCTGCGCACCCTGACCGAGCTGGAACGGCTGATCAAGGCGGGCATCCCCGTGATCACCTCGCAGTCGTTCAAGAGGGGCGAGCTGCCCGGCGCCGGGTACGGCACCGACGGCCACCTCATGGTGGTCGTCGGCTTCACCGCGACGGGCGACGTGATCGCCAACGACCCGGCCTCGTCCGGCAACGACGCCGTCCGCCACGTCTATCCCCGCGCCGCCTTCGAGAACGTGTGGCTGCGCAGTTCGAGCAGCGGCGGCGTCGCCTACGTCATCCGGCCGCCCGGCCACGCCCTGCCCGCCACGACGCCGGGGCTGCCCGCGAACTGGTGATCAGTCCAGGACCGGGTAGTTGGCGCGGAACACGCCGTGCGGGTCGCGCGAGCGCTTGATCTCGCGCAGCCGGGCGAGCGCGGGCTCGGGGAACGCCTGCGCCGCCCGCTCGCCCGGCGCCAGGAACGTGTACGGCTTGCGCCCGCTGACCCGGTCCCCCAGGGCGGCGGCGATCGCGTCCTGCTTGGCCCGTACGGCCTGGGTGAGCTGGGGGGTGGCGCCGGGCCCGAGCAGGTAGAGCAGGTACGGCTCGGCCAGCGCTCCCCCGGCGCCGCCTCCCGGCCGGGTCAGCGCGCCGCCCAGGTGCCTGATCTGCATGCTGATCAGCGGCTCGACCGGCTCGGCCGTCAGGATCTCCACGGTGTCGTCGTCCAGCCCGGTCAGCAGCTCCGTACGGGACAGCGCGGGCGCCGGGTCGGTCGGCTCGGCGGTGATCGTGCCGAGGTCGGCCGTGGCCATGGCGGCCCGCGTGTCGGCCAGCACGCCGTCGATCTTGGCCAGGCGGCCCAGCAGGTCCTCGGCCTCGGCCGCCTCGCCCAGGTGGGCCAGGTCCACGGTCACCATCGGGGGCGCCTTGGGGAACTGCACCCGGTTCAGCCACAGCGACAACTCGGGCGGCGCGTCGGCGGTCAGCTCCCGGAAGGCCGCGAACACCTCGGCCTCCTTCTGGCCGGGCCACATGAGACGGCCGCCGTACAGGGCGCGTTCGGCGTACAGGTCGAACTCGACGGCGGTGACCAGCGCGAAGTCGCCGCCGCCACCCCGCAGCGCCCAGAACAGGTCGGGGTCGCTCTCCTCGGTCACCCGCGCGGGCCTGCCCTCGGCGTCCACGACGTCGAAGGCGCGCACGCTGTCGGCCGCCCAGCCGTACCTGCGGGCGAACCAGCCCAGGCCGCCGCCGAGGGTGTAGCCGGTGACCGTCACGGTGGGGTTGCTGCCGGCGAGCCCGGTCAGGCCGTGCCTGCCCGCCTCGGCCTGCACGGCGCCCCAGTTCACGCCCGCGCCGGCGCGGGCGCGCCGCTCGCCCGGGTGGATCTCCAACTCGTCCAGCCGGTTGGTGCGCAGCAGGATCACGCCTTCGCAGGCGCCGCTCGCGCCGTGCCCGCGCGGCTGCGGGGAGACGGTCAGCCCCTCCTGGCGCGCATGGCGGACCAGGGCGGCCACGTCGCCGGCGTCGGCCGCCTCGACCACGGCGGCCACCGGCTGGGCCACCGTCAGGTTCCACGCCCTGGCGGCCTCCTCGAAGCCCTCGTCGCCAGGCAGCCACACCCGCCCGTCGACCACGGTGCGCAGGTTGTCGTACGTCATTCGGTCACTCCTTCATGAAGACTCACCACCTTGACGACGGGGGCCCGGAAAAGGTGACCGCCGATCAGAAGAAGCACGATCGTCCCCAGGACATGCCCGCGGGCCTTCACCACCCCCGGACGGGCCTTAGGATTCCGCCATGGTCGCCCCCCGTCGTCGCCCAGCCGCCTGTATGACGACCCGGCGCGACGAAAGGTGACCGATGAACGCGCAAGCCCACCTGGCCGAGCACTTCGACCTGACCAGGAGCCATCTGCGGGCGGTGGCGCACCGCATGCTCGGCTCGGCCGACGAGGCCGACGACGCCGTGCAGGAGACCTGGCTGCGCGCCGCCCGCGCCGGCACGGACGGGGTCGCGAACGTGCCCGGCTGGCTGACCACGATCGTCGGCCGGGTCTGCCTCGACATGTTGCGCGCCCGCGGGCGCAGGGACGAGCACCTCGTCGAGGCGGAGCGGTTCGACCAGGTGAGCGTCCATGACGGCGATCCGGCCGACGCGGCGGTGCTGGCCGACTCGGTCGGGCTCGCCCTGCTCGTGGTCCTGGACACGCTGAGCCCGGCCGAGCGGGTCGCGTTCGTGCTGCACGACCTGTTCGCGGTGCCGTTCGGGGAGATCGCGGAGATCGTCGCGCGCACGCCCGCCACGGCCAAGAAGCTGGCCAGCCGGGCGCGGCAGCGGGTGCACGGCACGCCCGTGCTGCCCGCCCCCGACCACGCCAGGCAGCGCAGGCTCGTGGCCGCCTTCCTCGCCGCGGCCCGCGCCGGCGACCTGAACGCCCTGCTCGCGGTGCTCGACCCCGACGTGCTGCACCGGTCGGACCTGCCGGGCTCGGGCGGCGAGCGGCGCGGGGCCCGTCCGGTGGCGCAGGGCACGCTCACCGACGCCGGCGGCGCGCGTTTCGCCGACCTCGTGCTCATCGACGGCACGCCGGGCATCGGCGTCCTGCGCGGCGGCAGGCTGTTCCTGGTGCTGCGGGTCACGACGGACGGCGAGCGCATCACCGAGATCGACATCGTCTCCGACCCCGCCCGCCTGGCCGCCCTGGACGTCGCACTCGACGAGGAGGCACCGCCCCCGGCGGCCTGAGGCGGCCGGGCCGGTCACTGAAGAGCACGTTCACCTGGGTGTTGGCCGCCGGGACCGCCGTCATGCCAGCCTCGGCACCAGCCGCAGCGCGTTGCGCGCGTACACCTGCTCCAGGACGTCGTCGGGCAGGTCGAGCCCGGAGATCGTCCACCGGCCCATCAGCGGCGGGTCGTCGAGGGAGTGGGCGAACGCCTCGTCGTCGGTCTCCATGAACCGGAAGTGGATGCGGTAGACGTCCCGGTGCGGCGGGATCTCGTCGGTGCCGAACAGCACCCGTCCGGGGTGGCGGAGCATCAGCGCCCGCGTGGCGCGCGGCTGACGCCCCAGCTCGGCGACGCGCGCCGCGATGTCGATGTGGAAGTTCGGGTACGCGTCCAGCATCCGCCCGGCGAACCCGAGGTTCTCCGGCCAGCACCCGGCGTGCACCCCGATCACGGTCGTGGCCGGATGGCGGGCGACCATCGACTCCATGGCCTCCATGAGCCGCTCGAACGAGGGGAACCCGGGCCCGGAGAAGTTCCAGTCGGGCCGGGCGGCCAGCAGTTCGAGGCGTTCGTTGCGCTCGTCCATGGGCTCGAAGAAGGCGACCGGGTCGGCGGTGTGCAGGGCGATCGGGACGCCGGCCTCCCCCACGGCGGCCCACAGCGGGTCCAGCCGGGGGTCGTCGAGCATGACCAGCTCGCCCTTGTGGTCGCGCACCCGCAGGCCGACGTCCTTCCACACCTTCAGCCCGGCCGCGCCCTCGGCCACCGAGCGGCGCAGCTGCGCGGCCAGCCGCTCGCCGAACCCCGGTACGGCGGTCTCGGACCAGTCGACGTGGCAGAACGTGGCGAAACGGCCCGGATGGGCGGCGTCGTAGCGTTCGATGTTCTCGGCCAGCTCCCGGCCCCAGCGGCCGTCGAGGTTGACCATGCCGCGCAGGTTCAGCTCGTCCATCATGCCGATCAGGGCGGGGACGTCCTCGACCATCCAGCCGCCGTCCTCGGTCAGCCAGCGTCCTAGGTGGATGTGGACGTCCACGACGGGCAGCCGGGCACGGTCCACCTCGTGGACGGCCACCCGCAGCTGGGACACCGGCCGGTAGCGGGACAACGGCAGGCCGGCATCGCACATGGTCACTTCCTGATGCCTTCGGGCAGCAGCTCGCCGTGGGCCTCGATGAGGGCGTCCACCAGCTCGCGGACCTTGCGGACCGGGAGGGTGGCCGCGGTGTTGGGGTCGAGCAGCGCGGCCTGGTAGACGTGGTCGCGCCGCCCCTCCAGGGCCGCCTTGACGGTCAGCTCGCCGACGCTGAGGAAGGCCCGGTTGAGCGCGGCGACCTGGGCGGGCAGCTCGCCGACGAGCACCGGCTGCACGCCGGACCGGTCGACGTGGCAGGGCACCTCGACGGTGGCCTCGGGCTGCAGGTTGGAGATCAGGCCGCCGTTGCGCACGTTGCCGTGGATCATCCTGCGGGTGCCGGTCTCCATCGAGTGGATGGCCAGCGAGGCCAGCTCCTCGCCGCGCTCGATCGGCACGCCGTGGCCGGCCGCCAGCGAGCCCTTGTACTGCTCGTACTCCTCGTACCCGTCGGCCAGCCACTCCAGGTAGACGTTGATCGGGATGCGGTACCGCTCGACCTCCTCGGCGTGCGGCAGGAACCACGACAGGTACTCCGAGCCGTGCTCGGAGGACTCGGTCGGGAAGTAGCCGAAGTTGCGGTAGACCTCCACGCGCACCCGCCGCCGCAGCTCGGGGTCCTGGTCGATCAGCTCGTCGAGCCGCCGGTAGAGGTTCTCGCCGTTGTGCTCGAAGCGCAGCACGAACGCCTGGTGGTTGACGCCCGCGGTGAGGAAGGAGATCTCCTCCTCCGGTACGCCGACCATGGCGGCCAGCGTCCTCTGGGTGTCGCGGGCGGCGTGGCAGACGCCGACGACGTTCTTGAACGGGGTGCCGGCGTAGACCGACCACGGGATCATCGACATCGGGTTGGTGTAGGTGAACAGCATCGAGTCGGGGGCCAGCTCGGCCAGGTCGTCGCCGATGCCGACCATGACGGGGATCGTGCGCAGGGCGCGGAAGATGCCGCCGATGCCCAGGGTGTCGCCGATCGTCTGGCGCACGCCGTACGCGGCGGGGATCTCCAGGTCGCGCCTGACCGCCTCCAGGCCGCCCACGGCGATCTCGTTGATCACGTAGTCGGCGCCCTCGACGGCGGCCCTGCGGTCGGCGTACGCCTCGATCCTGGCGCCGATGCCCAGCTCGGTCACCATCCAGCGGGCCATCGCCTCGGCGGTGTCGAGCCGGGCCTGGTCGATGTCGTGGAGCACGATCGTGGACTCGGACAGTTCTGGAAATGTCAGGATGTCTGAGAGCAGGTTCTTGGCGAACGTGATGCTGCCGGCGCCCACCAGGACGATGCGGGCCATGGGTTACCTCGATTCCGGGGTCAGCAGAGCTTTGACAGGGGTGGCCTGGCCGTTCATCAGCCGGGTGAAGACCTCGGCGCCCTCTTCGAGGGGGAAGGTCCGGACCCAGCTCAGGTCCCAGCCGGCGACCAGGTCCACGGCCGCGGCGAAGTCGGCCGCGTCGTAGGCGAACGAACCCAGCACGCGCTTCTCGCCGCGTACCAGGTCGGCGGCGTCGTAGCCGGCCACGTGGTCGGCCAGGCCCAGCCAGACGGCCACGCCGCCGGGGCGCAGCCGGGACAGGGACTGCTCGTGGGTCGAGGCGGCGCCGACCGCGTCGAAGACGACGTCGTACTCGCCGGTCAGCTCGGCGCCGGCCGCCACGCCGCCGAGCCCGGCGGCCACGGCCAGCCGCTCGGGCGAGCGGTCGGCCACCTCCACACTGGCCGCGCCGCCGGACAGGGCGGCCAGCAGGCAGGTCACCCCGATGGCCCCGGCCCCGATCACGCCCACGCGCGCCCCGGCCGGCCGTCCGGCCAGCCCCCAGGCGTGCACGGCGTTCGCGGCCGGCTCCACCACGCCCGCCGCGCTCCACCCGAGCCCGTCGGGCAGCGGCACCACGGCGGCGGCCGGCACCGCGACGCGCTCGGCGAAGGCGCCCGGCCGGTGCACGCCGATGATCTGCCGCTTCCTGCACACGTTGGGCCGGCCGATCAGGCACACGTCGCAGGCGCCGCACGACAGGATCGGGTTGACCGTCACCGGCCGCCCGTCGTCGGTGCGCCCGGCGAACTCGTGCCCCATGACCAGCGGCGGCACCCGGAACCCGGGGGTCCTCACCCCGTGCAGCTCGCTGCCGCAGATGCCGGAGGCGATCACGTGCACCAGCACCTCGTCCGGCCCGGCCACGGGCTCGGGCACGTCCTGCGGCTCCACGACGCCGGGCGCGGTGAAGACGAGAGCCCTCACGAGAGCGGGCCGGCGGTCGAATGCGTGTGTTCCATTGAGATCCGTCCTGTTGCGTTCCGCTATAAGGAATGTCATTCCGAACTTGCGCTAGAAGACCATTGGGGTGGAGAACGTGTCAAGAGGCAGGGACGAACTCACCCAGGAGGGCCACACCTCGGCGAGAACGACAGAAGCGGCCGGGCCAGGGCGATGTCCTCGGACGATGCCCATGAGCCCGGCCGATCAGACCCTATTCCGGATCATGGAAAGCCGGTTTGACAGGCAGAATCAGCGCAACAGTACGGGAACCGCCAGCGGCCCCTCGGTGATGATCGACGCCGTGTAGGCGATCTCCTCCGGCGGGACGGCCAGCCGCAGCCCGGGGAACCTGGTGAACAACGACGACAGCGCGATCCTGGCCTCCAGCCGGGCCAGCGGCGCCCCCAAGCAGAAGTGCGGGCCCCGGCCGAAGCCCAGGTGCCCGTCCTTGGCCCTGCCCAGGTCGAAGCTGCCGGCGTCCGGGCCGTAGCGGGCCGGGTCGGTGCCCGCGCCGGTGAGCCCGACGACGATGGGCTCGCCCGCCCGGATGGTCGTCCCGGCGACCGTGACGTCCTTGAGCGCGTAGCGGAACACCAGGCCGACGACCGAGTTGCGGCTGCGCAGCGCCTCCTCGACCACCTGCTCCCACGCGTCCTCCGTACGGGCGCGGTCGAGCTGGACGGGGTCGGCGCACAGGGCCACGACCGCCTTGGCGATCAGGTGCACGGTCGTCTCGTGACCGGCGACGAGCACGACCCACAGGATCCACAGCAGCTCGTTGTCGGACAGCCGGTCGCCGTCGTCCTCGTTGGCGCGGATGAGGCCGGTGGTCAGGTCGTCGCCCGGCTCACCGCGGCGGCGCGCGATGAAGGCCCCCAGGTAGCCGAGCAGCGACCCGGCCGCCGCGTTCACCTCGTCAGGGGTGGCGGCGTGCGACAACATCACCCCGGTCCACTCGCGGATCTGCGCCCGTTCCTCCCCGGGGACGCCGAACAGCTCGCAGATCACCGCGACGGGCAGCGGCTCGCTGAAGGCGTGCACGAGATCGACCTCGCCGTCCCGCTCGGCCAGGCGGTCGAGCAGCTCGTCGGTCATCTCCTGGACGCGCGGCACGAGCGCGGCCACCCGGGCCGGTGTGAAGGCCCGGTTGACGAGGCTGCGCAGCCGCCGGTGGTCGGCGCCGTCCTTGGTCAGCAGGTGGTCGCCCTGGATGACCTGGCGCAGCGGCCAGTCGGCGGGAACCGTGCCGTCATGCAGCCCGGTGAAGTTCTTGGCGTTCTTGCTGTAGAGCGTGTCGTCGTTGGCCAGCACCTCGTCCGTCGCCTCGTAGGAGGTCACCAGCCAGCCGTTCACCTCCCCGGGCAGCAGGACGGGCAGGACGGGGCCGTGCTCGTCCCGCAGGCGGCGGATCGTCTCGGACGTCCGCTCGCCGGGAACCGGGAACGAAAGGGGACGGATGTCCAATGCAGCCTCCCATGTACGGATGTCTCCCTACTCTCCGTGGTAACGCCGATACAGCCAAGAGGTGAGGCTGTCACCGTCAGGCGGGCAACATCTGCCTCCTCCGCCACGTCGGAGCCCCGAGGCCGGCGGTCTCACACGTTCGGCAGCCCCTCCTCCTCGGGTTCGAGCGCGTACCCGATCCCGGCGTCGACCTCCCCGTCGTACCCGGCGCGGAACGCCGACTCGTACGCGTCGTCGCCCAGGGCCTCGCGCGCCTGCCGCTCGCACTCCTGCCGGGCCGCCACCCAGGCCGGAACGCTGGCCTGCGCCTGCCCGTGGGTGCTCCAGATCCGCTGCGCCAGCCCGAGCAGCCGGGCCGCGCGCTCCGCCCGGCCCGCCGCGCCCGCGCCGAGCGCCAGCAGGTCGACGGTCAGCCCGATCCCGAAGTCGTCGTGCAGCCGCCGCTTGGTGCGCAGCGCGGCCTGCCCGTAGGCGACGGCCGCCCCCACCCGTCCGCGGGCCAGCTCGGCCTGGCCGCGCAGCAGGTCGCCGTGGGAGCGCATGGCCTGCTCGCCGCAGCGGTCGCACAGGGCCCGCAGGTCCTCCAGCACCGCGATCGCCTCCTCGATCCGGCCGCCCACGGTGTGCGCGACCGCCCGGCACATCAACGCCAGCAGCCCCGCGATCGTCAGGTCCTCGTCGCTCCAGCGCATCGCGTACGCCGGCTCCGACTCCGTCATGGCCTGCTCCAGGTCGCCCCGGATCACGCCGGCCGACGAGCGCAGCGCCTTGACGCACAGCGCGGCGAAGGCGTCGTCGGGGTCCGCGGCGGCCTCGCACTCCTCGGCCCGCGCCTCGACGGCGGCGGCGTCCCCCTGGGTGGCGGCGAGCAGGCCGTCGGCCCACAGGGCGCGGGCGCGCACCCCGCCGGGAGCCTGGTGAGGCGCCGGATCGAGGGCCAGGGCCTGGCCGAGGTAGTGGCGACCCTCCTTGGCGTAGCCGCAGCCGTACCAGAAGAAGGCCAGCGTGCCGGCCAGGTCGAGGGCGGCGGCGCCGTCCCGCTCGCCGAGCGCGGTCTCCAGCGCGGCGCGCAGGTTGTCGTGCTCGCCGACCATCCGGTCGTACCACGACGGCTGCGCGGAGCCGAGCCAGCCGGCCGCGCCGCGTACCGCCAGGTCCTGGTAGTGGGCGCGGTGCCGGCGGCGCAGCTCCTCCTCCTCGCCCAGGCCGCGCAGCCAGCCGGCGCCGTACTCGCGCAGCGTGTCGAGCATGCGGTAGCGCTCCCCCGAGCCGGTCGGCAGCCAGGTCAGGATCGACTCGTCGGCCAGGGCGTCGAGCAGCAGCCCGATGTCGCCCTCGGGAAGGCGCTCGTCGGCGCACACCCGGCGGGCCGCCTCGGCGTCGAAGTCCCCGGAGAACACCGACACCCGCGCCCACAGCAGACGCTCGGCCGGCTCGCACAGCTCGTGGCTCCACCCGACGGCGGTGCGCAGCGCCTGATGCCAGGGCGGGTCGGCCTCCTGGACGAGCGCGAGGTCGTCCTCCAGCGTGGCGAAGCGGTCCTCCAGCCGGTCGGCCAGGTGGCCCAGGGGCAGGTCGCGCAGCCGGGCGGCGGCCAGCTCGATCGCCAGCGGGATGCCTTCGAGCCTGCGGCACAGCCGGACGACGTCGTCCCGGTTGGTGTCGGTGACCTCGAAGGTCGGCATCGTCTCCGCGGCGCGCTCGACGAGCAGGGTCACGGCGTCCTGGCCGAGCAGCGCGGTGGCGCCCGCCGCCGGCACCGGCAGCGGCTCGACCACGATCACCAGCTCGGGGTCCATCTCCAGCGGACGGCGGCTGGTGGCCAGGACGTGCAGCCCCGGCACCGCGGCGAGCAGCGCCTCGACGGTCGCCGCGCAGGCCCCGACCAGGTGCTCGCAGGTGTCGAGCACGAGCAGCAGCTCGCGGCCGAACAGGTGCTCGGCCAGCACCTCGGCCATGGGCCTGGTGGTCTGGTCGGTGACCCGGAGTGCCTCGGCGATGGCGTGCGGCAGCAGGGTGCCGTCGTCCAGGGGCGACAGCTCGACCAGCCAGGAGCCGCCGGCGAAGTCGGCCCGCAGGTCGGCGGCGGCACGCAGGGCCAGGCGGGTCTTGCCCACGCCGCCCACCCCGGTCAGCGTCACCAGCCGCGAACGCCGGCACGCCCTCCGCACCTGCTCCAGCTCGTCGCCGCGGCCGATCAGGCTCGTGAGTTCCGCTGGAAGGTTGCCTGCCTGCCACTTACCTGCCATCGTGATCGCCACCTATCGGATGAAGTTGTGAAAGCAGCTTGCCGGAACCTGATGCACTGCGTGACTAAAAGTGAGAAAGTAGCTACTCACCCTGTTCGCCGCGTCCGGAAAGAAGAAGCCGATAACCGGAGACATACCATGCGTTCACAGCGAGGCTGGTTCCTGCTGTTCCTGCTGGTCGAAGTGGTTGTCGCGCTGTTCGTCACCTTCCGGGGCGGCGGTTTCGACCCTCTGACGGGTCTGCTCGTCCTCGCCGCCGCGGCCGGGTGGATGTACGTGAGCTTCCGGATGCAGCGCGGCCAGGAGCGCGAGCTCGCCCGGGTCCGCCAGATCGCCGAGCTCGCCCAGCAGGCGATCGTCCGGCCGCTGCCGCCCCGGCTGGGCGGCATGAGCCTGGCCGTCCACACCCGTTCGGCCACCGACCAGGCGCTGATCGGTGGCGACCTGCACGACGCGCTGGTCACGCCCACGGGCGTGCGGCTGATCGTCGGCGACGTCAAGGGCAAGGGCATGGAGGCCGTCCGGCTCAGCGCCGTCGTGCTGGCCGCCTTCCGCCGGCACGCGCCCGTCGTGCCCGACCTGGTGGCGCTGGCCGCGGCGCTCGACGCCGACCTCGCGCCGCACCTGGGCGAGGAGGACTTCGTGACCGTCCTGCTGGCCGAGTTCGTGCCCGGCGAGGTGCGGCTGGTCAACTGCGGCCATCCGGCGCCCCTGCGCATCGGCCACCGCCTGGAGACCCTGGAGCCGCCCGAGCCCTCGCCGCCGCTGGGCCTGGGCCCCGAGCCGCGGATGCGGCGCGCCGGTCTCGGCCCCTCCCAGCGGCTGCTGCTCTACACCGACGGCCTGAGCGAGGCCAGGGACGCCGACGGCGTGCACTTCCCGCTCGACCGGCAGGTCCGGCACGCCCTGGCCGCGCCGGGCCTGGACCACGCGCTGCCCAACCTGCTCGACCTGCTCGACGAGCACGCCGGCGACCTGCGCGACGACCTGACGCTGGTGCTGGCGCAGCCGATGCCCGCGCCGGACCCGGCCGAGCGGGCGGCGGGCCCCGCGCCTGACCCGGCCGAGCGGGTGCCCGGGCCCGTGCCGGGTGGTCCGGGCGTCACCGCCCTCCCGGCGGACTCCCGCGACGACGGCTTCTAGCCGCTTCTAGCCGTCTGCGACGGCGGTGCCGTGGTGGACGTTCGGCGTGTCGTACCGTTCTCAGGCGATCCGTACGACGACCTTGCCGCGTACGCCGCCCTTCTCCAGGGTCCGGTGTGCCTGGGCGATGTCGTCGAAGGGGAAGACCGTGTCCACGACCGGGCGGATGGCGCCGCTGTCCACGTACCGGGTGAGGTCGGTGAAGAGCCGGGTGGTGGGGTTGCCGCTGAAGAAGCGCACCCGCCGCCGCCCGTGAACGGCCGAAGCGGCGATGTACGCCAGGGACGCCGCGATCCTGCGCTGGTCGAAGGCGATCGCCACCATCCGGCCGGACGGCGTCAGCAGGCGGCGGAAGGCGGCGTGCTCGGTGCCGGCGGTGTCCAGGATCACGTCGAACCTGCCCAGGTCCGCCGGGGCGACGGCGGCGTAGTCGTACGCCTCGTGCGCGCCGAGGTCGCGGACGAGGTCGAGGCCGCGCGCCCCGGCGAGTGCGGTGACGTGGGCGCCGAGCGCCCGGCCGAGCTGTACCGCGACGACGCCCACGCCGCCGCTGCCACCCCGGACGAGCAGGCGTTCGCCCGGCCTGAGCGCGGCCAGGTCGCGCAGCGCCGTGATGGCCGTCGTGCCCACCGGGAGCGCCGCGGCCGTCACCAGGTCGAGTCCCGCCGGGGCCGGGGACAGACGGCGGGGGCGGATCGCCACGTACTCGGCGGCGCTCCCGAACGTGCGTCCCAGCGCGCCCCACACCCGGTCTCCTGCCTTCGGGCCGGTCACCCCGGGGCCGAGGGCGACGATCTCGCCGGTGAGGTCGATCCCGACCCGTTTCGGGAAGCCCCGCTGCATCAGCCCGGTCACCAGGCGCAGCCGGCCGGTCCGGCCGTGCACCTCGCCGCCGTTCACGCTGACGGCGTGCACCCGCACCAGCACCTGTCCGGGGGCGGGGACCGGCTTCGGCACCGTGCCCACGTACAACTCCTCCGGCGGCCCGTACCGGTCGAACAGGGCCGCGCGCATCTGATTCGTCTCCATACGGACGACGCTAGCTCGCTAACCGGACGGCCCCCTCCACTTACGCTAATGTGAGAAATATGGCTGATCATCCCTCTCAGTTGGCGTCGGCCAGGGACCTGCGGGCGGACGCGCGGCACAACCGGGCGCGCATCCTCGGCGCGGCGCGGGAGACGTTCTCCGCGCGCGGTCTGGACGCGCCGATGGTGGCCATCGCCCGGCGTGCCGGGGTCGGGGTGGCCACCCTCTACCGGCGGTTCCCGTCCCGCGAGTCCCTGATCACGGAGGTGTTCGCGGACGAGCTGGCGGCGTGCGCGTCGGCCGTGGACGACGCTCTGGCCGACCCGGATCCGTGGCGGGGGTTCCGCGGGGCGATCGAGAAGGTGTGCGCGATGCAGGTCGCCGACCGGGGGTTCACCGAGGCCTTCCTCACCGCGTTCCCGGACGCGATCGACTACGAGCGCACGCGGTTGCGGGCCGAGCGGGGCCTCGCCGAGATGGTACGGCGGGCCAAGGCCACGGGCCGGCTGCGGGCCGACTTCGACGTCGCGGACCTGGTGCTGCTGTTCAGGGCCAACTGCGGCCTCATCGCCGGTGCGGGGGAAGGGGTGGAGGCGGCGTCGCGGCGGTTGGTGGCGTACCTGCTGCAGTCCTTCGGCGCCGGGCACGCCGAACCGCTGCCGCCGGCACCGCCGCTCACGCTCGGCCACCTGATCCGAACGGTGAACAGCTCCTAGGGCGGGGACCGCGGCGCGCGCTCGCGGAGGCCGACCCCCTAGTGTGGGGACGTTCGTTTGGCGGTGTCCCTTGAGAGGAAGTTCCGGTGAGCGGTACCGGTGGGCTGGCCGTACCCGAGTCGGTCGAGAGCGCGGCCCGTACCGGGCCGCCTTCGAGCGGTCTGGCGCGGTGGCTGCTGCGGCACCAGGTCCAGCCCGTCGGTCCGGAGTCCGCCGAGGGGCACGGCGAGCCGCAGCCCTGGTGGAAGGTCATGTGCCTGACCGGCGTCGACTACTTCTCCACCCTCGCCTACCTGCCCGGCATCGCCGCGCTGGCCGCCGGCGCGCTGTCGCCGCTGGCCACCCTCCTCATCGTGGGGCTGACGCTGCTGGGCATGCTGCCGATGTACCGGCGGGTGGCCAAGGAGAGCCCGAACGGGCAGGGGTCGGTCGCCATGCTCGAACGCCTGCTGCCGTTCTGGCGGGGCAAGCTGTTCGTGCTGGTCCTGCTGGGGTTCGTGGCCACGTCGTGGATCATCACGATCACGCTGTCGGCCGCCGACGCCTCGGTGCACGTGCTGGAGAACCCGTACTTCCCGAGCTTCCTGCACGGGCACGCGGTGATCATCACCGTGGTGCTGCTGCTGGTGCTCGGCGGGGTGTTCCTGATGGGCTTCACCGAGGCGGTCGGCGTCGCGATCCCGCTGGTGGCGCTGTTCCTGCTGCTCAACGCGGTCGTCGTCGCCGTCGGGTTCGCCGACGTGGCGGCCGAGCCCGAGTCGCTGTCCCGCTGGACGGACGCGCTGCTGACCGGGCGCGGCGGCTTCACCGGGCTGCTCGGCCCGGCCGTGCTGGCCTTCCCGCTGCTGGTGCTGGGCCTGTCCGGGTTCGAGACGGGCGTCAGCATGATGCCCCTCGTGGCGGCCCAGGGCGACGACCCCGAGCAGCGGCTGCGCTCGCGCATCGCCAACACCCGCAAGCTGCTGACCGTGGCCGCGCTCATCATGAGCGTCTACCTGATCGCCACCAGCTTCGTCACCACCGTGCTCATCCCGGCCGACCAGTTCGCGCCCGGCGGGCAGGCCAACGGCAGGGCGCTGGCGTACCTGGCGCACGAGCGCCTCGGCGAGGGCTTCGGCACGGTCTACGACATCAGCACCATCCTCATCCTCTGGTTCGCCGGCGCCTCGGCCATGGCGGGCCTGATCAACATCGTGCCGCGCTACCTGCCCTCGTACGGCATGGCGCCCGAGTGGGGCAGGGCCGTGCGGCCCGTCGTGCTGGTCTACACGGCCATCTGCGTCCTGCTCACCCTGGTCTTCAACGCCGACGTCGACGCGCAGGCCGGCGCGTACGCCACCGGCATCCTGGCCATGATGGTCTCCGGCGCGGTCGCGGTGACCATCTCGGCCGTCCGGCGCCGCCAGACCCCGGCCGCCATCGGGTTCACCGTGCTGACGCTGGTGCTGCTCTACGCGCTGGTGGAGAACATCAGGGAGAAGCCCGACGGCATCACCATCTCGGCGTTCTTCATCCTCGGCATCGTCGCGATCTCGCTGATCTCGCGGGTGTCGCGCACGACCGAGCTGCGGGCCGACCGGATCGAGTTCGACGAGGTGGCGCGCCGGTTCGTCACCGACTCACTCGACTACGACGGCGCGCTCAACATCATCGCCAACCGGCGCGGCCCCGGCGACGCGGCCGAGTACCTGGCCAAGGAGAGCGAGCAGCGTTCGATGAACCCGGTGCCAGGCCGGGCCGACGTGCTGTTCCTGGAGATCGACGTCATCGACCCCTCCAGCTTCAGCGACGTGCTGCGGGTGCGCGGCGTCGAGGTCGACGGCCACCGCGTGCTGCGCGCGGAGAGCCCGGCGGCGCCCAACGCCATCGCGGCCGTCCTGCTCGCGCTGCGCGACGCCACCGGGGTGCGCCCCCACTGCTACTTCGAGTGGGCCGAGGGCTCGCCGATGGTCCACCTGCTGCGCTACCTCATCCTGGGGCGCGGCGACACCGCCCCGGTCGTCCGCGAGATCATCCGCAAGATCGAGACCGACCCGCAGCGGCGGCCCGGCATCCACGTCGGTGGCTGACCGGCGGCTGACCGACAGCGGCCCGGTCAGGCCCAGCGGGCGCGCAGCCAGGCGAGGGTGGCGCGGCGGGAGCGTTCGCGCCGGTCGCGCAGCGGCGGCGGCGCGGGCAGGGTGGCCGCGCGCGTCCAGTAGCCGAGCAGGGCGACGAGGAGGGCGTCCACCTGGCCGGCGGGCGCCCGGCGGCCGAGCGGGTGCGCGGTGAGCACGCGCTCGGGGTCGCGCGGTCCGAGGTCCGACTGCAGCAGCAGGCAGACCAGGTCGGCCCAGGCCGGGCCGGTGCAGGCGCGGCCCCAGTCCACCAGGCGGGCGGTCCCGTCGCCGTCGATGAGGATGTTGTCGTAGCGCGGGTCGAAGTGCAGCAGCGTGTCCCCGGCGACCAGGCCGGCCCAGCGGCGTTCGACCTCAGCCAGGCGGGGCAGGTGGGCGCGTTCCCAGGCTCCGGCGCGGGCGGGGTCGAGGGTGTTCCACAGCTCGCAGCGGCCCGACATGCGCCCGGCCAGTGTGGGCAGGCCGCCCAGCGGGGACGGGGTCAGCTCGCGGGCGCACGCCGTGAGCAGGCCGAGCGCGGCGGCCAGCTCGTCGTCGTGCCAGGGTTCGTGCGGGACCCTGCCGGGTGCGACCCGCGAGCAGAGCAGGACCCAGCCCGCCTCCTCGCACGAGAACAGGAACCGGGGCGCGGGCACGCCCGGCGGCAGGGCGGCGGCGACCACCGCCTCCGCCCGGTAGTCGGCCGCGTGCCCGGAGGCGGCGGGCACGGCCTTGACGAACACCCGGCCGCCGCCGGTCAGGGTGAGCACGCCGCGCACGCCGCCGGTGAAGCCGCCGTGCCGCTCCTGGAAGCCCGCCGCCGCCCGGCCGAGCCGCCGCTCGACCTCCCGGACGAGGGCGCCGGGCACGTCGTCCCACGTGTACGGCTGGTCAGGTGGTGTCATCCGGGTGCCGGGGCTCCTTCTGGAGGTCGGGCTGCGGGCCGTCGCGGTCGGGGCCCAGCAGGGCGAGGCGGAAGCGGGCGCAGCGTGCTTCGAGCTCGCGCTCGTCGTCGAGGATCCACTGTTCGATCATGGTCATCCAGAGAACACACCGGCCGCCGGCGGGCGGCCGACTTGGCGCAGTCTTTTCACCGCGGCGACCTTTTCACCGCGGCAACCCTTTCACCGCGGCAACCCTTTCAGCGCAGCAACTCGACCGTGCCGCGCTCGCCGTCCACGCGGACGCGGTCGCCGTCGCGCAGCCGCATGGTGGCGTTGCCGGTGCCGACCACGGCCGGGATGCCCAGCTCGCGGGCGACGATCGAGGCGTGCGACAGCGGCGCGCCCATGTCGGTCACGACGGCGGCGGCGCGCGGGAACATGGGGGTCCAGCCGACGTTCGTCAGGGTCGTCACCAGGATCTCGCCGGGCTTGAGCCGGTCGCCGTCCTCCGGGCCGGCGATGACCCTGGCCACGCCCTCGACCACGCCGGGCGCGCCGGGGAACCCGGTCACGGTGTCGCTGACCGGGACGTCGAAGCCGCGGGCGTCGTACACGTCGGCCCGGCGGCCGGGGTCGGCGGCCCACCGGACGGGGTCGAACCGGCCGACGATCACCGTCGGGTACGGCGGCAGCGCGGCGTACAGGTCGTGGGTCGCCCGCCGTACCGGCACCCGTTCCAAGGCAGAGGGGTCGCCGCGCAGCACGTCGAGGATCTCCTCCAGGTAGAGGTGGAACAGGTCGTCGCCGTGACCGGTCAGCTCGCCGGCGCGCACCACGAACGCCCGCAGCACCCAGAAGGCCCGCATGTTCTCCGAGCGGGCGTTCTCCCGGTCGCGGACGACCGCGTTCCACCGCCGTACCCGGGCGCGCATCTTGGCCTCCTTGCCCGGGTGGCGGGCGGCGAACCTCGCCCACGCCTCCTGCCTGGCCTTCTCCTGGCGGGCGAGCAGCGCCTCGGTGCCGGCCCGCAGGTCGCGCAGGCCGGTGAGCTGGGCGTCTATCCAGGCCGGGTCCTCGCCGGGCCGGGGCCGGGAGACCTCGAACTCGTGCGGCCCGCGGTGCCCGTAGGCCAGCGCGAACTCCTCCCTGCTGATCTCGCCCCTGGCCAGCCTGCCCAGGCCCAGGACGGGCCCGAGGCTGGCCAGCTCGCCGTCGGCGTTCACGCCGGTGAGCATGGCCTCGGCGTCCACCTCGCCCATCAGCCTGCGCAGCCGGTCGCGGGTCCAGACGAGCGTGGCGCCGCCCTGGCGGCCGGCGGCCTCCAGCATGCGGCTGGAGGTGACCACGTGAGGCTTGATCTCGGCCGTCCACAGGTCGGCCAGTTCGGGGCCGGAGGAGGTGGCGGCGACGCGTTCGCGCAGTTCCTCGCAGCGCCGCCGGGAGGCGGCGAGGAAGGCCGGCATCTCCTTGAGGTTCCGGCGCACCCGCCGCTGGAGGTTCACGGCCATCGGCAGGACGCGCCTGATGATCTCCCAGCGGGACAGGCCCACCAGGGGCATCTCCAGGCCGGGCGGCAGCTTGCCGAAGACCTGCTCGACCGCGCCCAGCCTGCTCCGCATGCCCAGGGCTGCGGCGATGGAGTGGACGACGCTGAGGTTCATGTAGAACCGGCCGCCGATGTTGCCCACCAGGTCGAAGCCGGGCAGCGCCGAGGCCGACATGGCCTCGTGGATGAACAGCCGGACGAAGGACCAGGTCGCCGGGGTCATCACGTCGGGGATGGCCTCGCCCAGGTTGCCCGCGGTCCACAGGTAGTCGCCCTTGAGGCTGTCGTTCCACTCCTCGACCTGCGGTTTCAGGCCGGTGATCGGGCGGGCCTGGAGGATCGCGAACGTGCCGTCGCGCCTGGCCCACTCGACGTCCATGGGCAGGCCGTACAGGGCCTGGACGCGCTCGCCGAGCGCGGCCAGCTCCACCGCCTGCGGCGGGTCGAGCACGGGTCGGCGGCGCAGTTCCTCGGGCACGGGCTCCTCACGGGTGCCGCTCGCGGTGCGCACGGTCATGACGGTCTTGTCGGCGACCCGCGACCCGGTGACCCGGCCGCCCGACAGGGTGATCGTGTCCGGCGTGACCTGCCCGCCGACGACGGCCTCACCGAGCCCCCAGGAGGCGTTGACCACGATCTCGTCGCGCGCGCCGGTGACCGGGTCGGCGGTGAACATGATCCCGGCCGCGTCGGCGTCCACCAGCTCCTGGACGACCACGGCCAGGGCCACGTCGTCGTGCGGGACGCCGTTGCGCTCGCGGTAGGCGACGGCGCGCGGGTTCCACAGCGAGGCCCAGCAGCGGCGGACCGCCTCCAGCAGCCCGTCGCCCCGGATGTTGAGAAAGGTGTCCTGCTGCCCGGCGAACGACAGCTCGGGCAGGTCCTCGGCGGTGGCCGACGAGCGCACGGCCACCGCGACGTCGTCGCCGAGCACGGCGTGCGCGGCCTCGATCTGCGCGGCCAGGCCGGCCGGGATCTCGTGCGCGGCGAACAGCGCGCCGGGGTCGCCGGAGGAGGCGATCTCGTCGCCGAACGCCGACACGAACGACCGGTACGCCCCGGTCGTGACGACGAACCCGCCGGGCACCGGCAGCCCCGCCCTGACCAGCCGGGCCAGCGAGGCGCCCTTGCCGCCCGCGGTGTCGAGGTCGGCGGCGGCTTCGTCGTCGAGGGGGATGACTTCCTTCACTGCACGCGCTCCTTAGCAGGGCTCATGGATGTCGCCAGTTTGCGCCGGGCGACGTCGGCGAGGGCGTCGAGGAGGTCGAGCGTGGCCCGCGCGACGGCCGCGGCGTCGGCGGGCGGCAGCGCGCGTCCGGTGCCCACCGCGCGTTCGACGGTCTCGGCCAGCAGCTCGGCGACCCGGTCGTCGGGCAGCCGCTCGGACTCCGGGCGCGCGCCGGGCAGGAACATGAAGCCGTAGAAGATCGAGCCGATCACCATGACCTGCTCGGCCGGCTCCTCGCGCACGGCGCCCAGCTTGACCAGCTCGCGCAGGTAGGCGTCGAAGGGGCCGCCGAGTTCGAGTCCGCCGATCGACGGGCGCTGCCGCTTGAGCCGGGTGAGCTTGCCGAGCACCTCGGAGTCGTCGAGCAGGACCGCGTGCAGCAGCGGCCGGTGCAGCAGCGCCGAGGCCAGCCTCCCGAACAGCCCGCCGAGGGTGGCGGGCGCGGCCTCGCGCACCCGGTCCAGCATGAGCACCCGCTCGCGCCGCAGCAGCGCGGCGAACAGCTCGTCGCGCGTCTTCCAGTGCAGGTAGATCGTGCCCTTGGCGACGCCGGCGCGCCTGGCCACGTCGTCGACGGTGGTCTTGTCGTAGCCCCAGCGCAGGATCAGCTCGGCGGCGGCGTCGAGGATGCGGTGGGCCCGCTCGGCGTGCCGCGCGGGGTCCTGCGGCGGCCTGCCCGCTCTGGCCATTCTTCGCCCTCCCATTGTTTGACCAGATGAGCTTATATGGTCACGTAATTACCGACAAGACCCAGATCTCCCGTACCCCGCCGGGCGGCCCCGCCGGGCCGTAGCGTAGGGGGCATGGGCAAGGCGTTCTGGATCGACCAGGAGTTCGACAGGGACCGTGACGGGCGCTACGCCGTACACGTGCGCAAGAACCTCGACGAGTTCGAGTGGGGTGACATCGCGCCGGTCAGGTTCGCCTGCGCGGCCTGGCGGCTGGCCACCTCGCCCTCGCTCACCCCCGGCTACGTGCGCTGGGACCGCCGCGTCCTGGAGGCCACCTGCCACCGCAACACCTGGGACGGCACCCTCTACGCCCGCGTCCAGATCGCCTCGCCGCTCCCCGAGGAGCTGACCAGGTCGCGGGCCTGGTGGCGCGACCGCGGCTGGCTGGGCTGGCAGGAGACCTTCGGCCAGTACGTCGAGCCGAGCCAGCAGGACCTGGCGCGCATCCCGTTCCTGCGCGCCACACTGCTCGTCGAGGCGCCCGTGCCGCTCGACGACCTCCCGCCGGAGCCCGAGGGCCCGCACGACGAGGTCGAGCAGCGGGCCCACCGGGCCGTGGTCGTCCTGGCCCGCGAGCTCAACGCCCTGGTCACCCCGGTGCTCGACCAGCTCGGCTAGCCGGCGCGCCCGGCAGCATGCCCTGAGCCCCTGGGGGTAGCGGGTGGCTCATGAGATTCCCGTTCGTCGTTCCGGCGCTCCTCCTGGCGGCCGTCGGCTGCGCCGTGGACACGACGTCCCCCGCGCGGGCCGCCGAACGGTTCCACGCGGCCGTGGCGGCCCACCAGGAGGACGCCGCGTGCGGGCTGCTGGCCCGTACCACCGCCGACAAGCTGCCCGACCCCGGCCAGACCTGCGCGCAGGCGCTGGGCGACGTCAAGCTGGGCCCCGGCGGCCGGGTCACCGAGGTGAACGTGTGGGGGAACGAGGCCCAGGT
Organism: Nonomuraea sp. NPDC047529; assembly: GCF_040642995.1. NCBI lineage: Bacteria > Bacillati > Actinomycetota > Actinomycetes > Streptosporangiales > Streptosporangiaceae > Nonomuraea > Nonomuraea sp. NPDC047529. The sequence goes on from NZ_JBEYTJ010000002.1 coordinate 197,475, forward strand.
GCGGCTGGCCGGCGACACGGTGTTCCTCCACCGCTTCGCCGACGGCTGGCGGGTGAAGGCCGCGGGCTGCCGGCCCGTGCGCGACCTGCCCTACGAATGCGAGGTGGAGGGCTGATGCGGGTGATGTTCACGCTGACCCTGCTCGTCATCGCGGCGGGGCTGGCCTGGTTCTTCGCCATCGGGTGGGCGCGGTTGTGAGGTGGCTGAAGGAGAACTCCCTGTCGCTGGCCTTCCTGGTCATGTTCCTGCTGGCGCTCGGCGGCCAGGCGGTGGCCGGCATGCTCCAGTTCAACGACCTGCAACTGGTCCAGGGCGCCGACCCGGTGTCGTTCGCCGAGTACGTCACCTCCTCCGACTTCGCCGTGGACGTGGCCGAGAACTGGCAGTCGGAGTACCTGCAGTTCTTCCTGTACATCATGCTGACCGTCTGGCTCGTGCAGAAGGGCTCCCCCGAGTCCAAGAAGGTGGAGGACGCCGGGGCCGAGTCGGACGAGCAGCAGCAGATCGGCGCGCACGCCACCAGCTACTCCCCCGCCTGGGCCAAGGCCCGCGGAGCCCGGCTGTGGCTGTTCAGCAACTCGCTCGGCCTGGTGATGGGCGTCATCTTCGTGCTGTCGTGGCTGGCCCAGTCGGTGGCGGGCCAGGCGGCCTACAACGCCGGACGGCTCGGCGACCTGCGCGACCCCGTCTCGTGGGGCCAGTACGTGACCTCCGCCGAGTTCTGGAACCGCAGCCTGCAGAACTGGCAGTCGGAGCTGCTGGCCGTGTTGTCGATGGTGGTGCTGTCGGTCTACCTGCGTCAGCGCGGCTCGCCCGAGTCGAAGCCGGTCGGCGCCCCGCACGCCGCCACGGACGTCGAGGGCTGACCGGTCAGCACGGCGACGACGCGGGTGCCCGGCGCGAAGGCCCCCTGCCGGGCCAGGTCGAGCACGCCGTAGAGCATCTTGGCCACGTAGACGCCCTCGACCCGGTGCTCGGCGGCGAACCGGTCGAGGACGGGGGTCGAGCGGGCGTAGCCGCCGAAGTGGTAGTCGAGGTTGACCGACCAGTTCGTCCAGGTACGGCCGTACGCCTCGCGCTGGAGCCGGGCCACCTCGTCCGTCAGGAAGCCGGCCCCCTTGAGCACCGCGAAGCCCAGCGCCCGCCTGCCCTCGGGCAGCCCGGCCGCGATGCCGGCGAGGGTGCCGCCGGTGCCGACCGGGCAGCAGACCACGTCGTAGTCGACGCCGATCTCCGGCGGGAGCTCGGCGCAGCCGCGCACGGCCGCCGCGTTGCTGCCGCCCTCCGGCAGGATCGTGACGTCCCCCCAGCGCTCCCGCAGCCGCGCCTGCACCTCGGGCGTGTGCTTGAGCCGGTAGGAGGCGCGGTCGAGGTAGGTGAGCGTCATCCCGCAGGAGACGGCGAAGGCGAGCGTGGGGTTGAGCGGCAGGTGCTCCTCGCCCCTGATCACCCCGATCGTCTCGATCCCGTGCAGCCTCCCGGCCCGGGCCACGGCCCTGATGTGATGGGAGTACGCCCCGCCGAAGGTGAGCAGCCGCCGATGGCCCAGGTTGTACTTGAGCTTGCGCCGCTTGTTGTCGTCGTGCATCAGGAACACCCGGACCTCGCCGAGCGCTGGATCCAGGAGCTCCTCCATGGCGCTAGTCTACGGTCGGGCCTTTGTTGAGGAGTGTTGGATTATGCGCGTTGCTGAAGCTTTTCGTGCCGCCTTCGGTGCCGATCCCCGCACGGTCTGGCGCGCGCCCGGCCGGGTCAACCTGATCGGCGAGCACACCGACTACAACGACGGTTTCGTCCTGCCCTTCGCGGTGCCGTGGGGCGTGAGCGCCGCCGTCACCCCGCGCGCCGACCAGACCATCCGCCTGCTGTCCCTCCAGTCCTCCGGCGGCCCGGTCGAGCTGTCGGCCAGGGAGGAGGCGACCGGCTGGGCCCGCTACGCCGTGGGCGTGCTGGCCATGCTCGGCGACCGGGTCGCGGGCGCCGACATCGCGATCGACGGCGACGTGCCCCAGGGCGCGGGGCTCAGCTCCAGCGCCGCCCTGGAGGTGGCCGTCGCCTCCGCGCTGAACGACGTCCACGGGCTCGGCCTGACGCCGATGGAGATCGCCCTGCTCAGCCAGCGGGCCGAGAACGACTTCGTCGGCATGCCGTGCGGCATCATGGACCAGGCCGCCTCCGCGCTGTGCCAGGAGGGCCACGCGCTGTTCCTCGACTGCCGCTCGCTCGGCTCCAGGAACATCCCCCTCGACCTGGCCGCCGAGGGCCTGAGCATCCTCATCATCGACACCCAGGTCCACCACGAGCACGCCGGCGGCGAGTACGCCAAGCGCCGCGCCGAGTGCGAGTCCGCCGCCCGGAAGCTGGGCGTGCCGTCCCTGCGCGACGTCACCGACCTGGCCGCGGCCCTCGACCGGCTCCAGGGCGCCGAGCGCAAGCGCGTCATGCACGTCGTCACCGAGAACCACCGCGTCGAGGCCCTGATCGGCCTGCTGCGCGCGGGCAAGGTCACCGAGATCGGCGCCCTGCTCAACGCCTCCCACCTGTCGCTGCGCGACCAGTACGAGGTCTCCTCGCCGGAGCTCGACGTCGCCGTGGAGGCCGCCTTCCGCGGCGGGGCCCGCGGCGCCAGGATGACGGGCGGCGGCTTCGGCGGCTCGGCCATCGCCCTGGTCCCCGACGCCCGCCTCGACGACGTGCGCGCGTCGGTCACGGCCGCCTACGCCGAGCGCGGCTTCCAGGCCCCGCGCTTCCTGTCGGCCACCGCGGCCAAGGGCGCCCACCGCCTGGCCTGAGCCGGTCAGGGCGTCCGGGCCGCCCCCGCCCGGGCCAGGTTGACCCCGCTGGCGATCACCCCGATGTGGCTGAACGCCTGCGGGAAGTTGCCCGCGAACGCGCCCGTGGCCGGGTCGATCTGCTCCGGGAGCAGGCCGAGCGGGCTGGCGCGGGCGCACAGGGAGGCGTACAGCTCCTCGGCGCGGGCCCGGTGGCCCTGGAGGATCAGGTTGTCCACCAGCCAGAAGCTGCACAGCAGGAAGGCGCCCTCGTCGCCGGGCAGGCCGTCCGGCGACTGCTCGTGCAGGTAGCGGTAGAGCAGGCCGTCCCCGGCGGACAGGCGTTCGGCGACGGCCGCGGTGGTCGCCGCCATCCGCGGATGGTTGGCCGGCACGACCTTGCGCAGCGGCAGCGCGAGCAGGCTGGCGTCCAGGCCGCTGCCGCCGTCGAGGTGCTCGCCCAGGCACTGCGCGTCCTCGTTCCACGCCTGTTCCAGGATGAGCCGGCGCAGCTCCTCGGCCGTGGACCGCCACCTGGCGATCGGACCGGCCAGGCCCAGCCGCTCGCCGATGGCCGCGGCCCGGTCCAGCGCCACCTGGCACATGCCCGCCGAGTAGGTGAAGACCCGGCCCTGGCTGCGTACCTCCCAGATGCCCTGGTCGGGCTCCTGCCAGGTGCGCGCGGCGGCCTCGGCCAGCTCCGACAGCCCCGACCACAGCGCGGGCTGGAGGTCGCGGCCGGGCAGCAGCCACTGGTCGGCGCAGTCCAGCACCTCGCCGTAGACGTCGTGCTGGCGTTGGTCGGCCGCGCCGTTGCCCCACCGCACCGGCGCCGAGCGCCGGTAGCCCTCCAGATCGGGGTCGACGACCTCCTCGGGTACGGGGTCGCCGCGCAGCGTGTACATGATCAGCGGATCGCCGCTCTGCTCGAAGGCGTCGAGGACCCAGCCGAGGAAGCCGTCGGCCTCCTCCTCGAAGCCGACGCGGCGCAGCGCGAAGACGGCGTAGGCGGCGTCGCGGATCCACGTGTAGCGGTAGTCCCAGTTGCGCACCCCGCCGACGGGCGCGGGCAGCGAGGACGTCGGCGCCGCCACCAGCGAGCCGTTGACCCAGTCGTCGCACAGCTTCAGCGTGATCACCGAACGCCGGACCAGCGCCTCCTGCGGGCCCCGGTAGCCGCACGCGCCCATCCAGCGCCGCCAGGCGTCGGCGGTCTGCCGCAACATCGCCTCGGGGTCGAACCGGTGGTGGCGGTGGATGCGCCCCCACGACAGCACCAGGTCGAGGCGGTCGCCCTCCTGGAGGTCGTGCACGGTGCGCAGCCCGGTCAGCGGCCGGTCGGAGCGCAGATGCAGCCGCAGGTCGGGCCGCCGGGACGCGCGCACCTCCAGGCCGCTGCCGAGCATCCGGGCCTGCCCGCCGCCGCGCGGCTCCAGCTCCGCCCGCAGGCGTACGCTCCCCGCCAGGACGACCGCGGACCGGACCAGCTCGCCCCTGCCGCCGCCCGCGTCGTCGCTGAGGTCGGCGCCGGCGCGCAGGACCAGCGCGTCGGTGATCCGCACCACGCCGGACGGGCCGCGCAGCTCGGTGACCAGCACGGCGGTGTCCGGCTCGTAGTACTGCCTGGCCTCGCGCAGGTCGTCGGCCGTCAGCGTGAAGTGGCCGCCGCGCTCGTGGTCCAGCAGGCCGCACAGCAGGGGATCGCTGTCGAAGTCGGGCAGGCACAACCACGGGATCGAGCCGTCGAGACCGACCAGCGCCGCCGTGGTGCCGTCGCCGATGAGGCCCAGGTCCTCCAGCGCCGGGTAGCCGTCCCGGCGGCGCACCGGGCGGAAGGGTGGGTCGAGGTCGAGCATGGCCGGCGTTCTCCTCAGTGCTTCTCGGCGCTCCTCAGTGCTTCTCGGCGCTCCTCAGTGCTTCTCGGCGCTCTCTGGTGCCCTTGCCGTCACTGGAAGGCGATCATCACCTTCACCACGTCGTCGAGCTTCTTGTCCGAGACCTCGAAGGCGCGTTCCATCTCCTCGAAGCCGAACGTGTGGGTGGTCAGGGGCGTGGGATCGAGCCGGTCGCCCTCCAGGATGCGCAGCAGGCGTTCCATGCGCAGCCGTCCGCCCGGGCACAGGCCGGTCGTGATCTTCTTCTCCGCCATGCCGACGCCCCACTCGACGCGCGGGATGCGGACGAACTCGCCCTGGCCGTAGTAGCCGGTGTTGGACACCGTCCCGCCCGGCTTGGTGATCTTGATCGCGGTCTGGAAGGTGGCGTCCGCGCCGAGCGCCTCGATGGCGGTGTCCACGCCCTGGCCCCCGGTCAGTCCGAGGACGCGCTCGACGACGTCCTCGGTGGTGAAGTCGACGATCTCGTCGGCGCCGTAGTCGCGGGCGAGCCGCTTGCGGCGGGGCACCGATTCGACCCCGATGACCAGGCCCGCGCCGCGCAGCCGGGCGCCGGCGGTGGCCATGAGCCCCACCGGGCCCTGGGCCAGCACGGCGACCGTCCCCCCGATGGGGATGTCGCCGTTCTCGGCGCCCATGAACCCGGTCGAGAGCATGTCGGCGCAGTAGACGGCCGTCTCGTCCGGCACGCCGCCGGGGATCTTGGCCATGTTGGCGTCGGCCTCGTTGACGTGGAAGAACTCGGCGAAGACGCCGTCCTTGGAGTTGGCGAACTTGAACCCGCCGAGCGGGCCGCCGGACTGCGACGGGTGGCCGTTCTGGCAGGCGAGATCGCCCCAGTCGGGCGTGATGGCCCCCACCAGGACGCGGTCGCCCGGCCGGAAGTCGCGCACCTCGCCGCCCACCTCGTGCACCACGCCGACGGCCTCGTGCCCGAGCGTCAGGTCGGTGCGCGGGCCGATGCCGCCCTGGACGGTGTGGGAGTCGGAGGTGCAGATGAGTGCGGTGGTGGTGCGGACGACGGCGTCGCGCGGGCCCGGCCGCGGCACGGGTTTGTCCATGAAGCCGACCCGGCCGATCTCCCTCATGACGAATGCCTGCACCGCGCCCCCCGAACCTGCCCCGCGCCCCCGCTTCGCCGTGAAGCTCCCGGACACGCCCTGCCTACCCGGCGGGGCTCGTCGTCTAACCTCGGCGCGCGCCGGCCGGACCCCCTCCGGCCTGCGGTTTCACAGCGCCGGGAAGTTGGGCGGGCGCCGCTCCAGGAAACTGGCGACGCCCTCGGCGAAGTCGGGCCGCCCGAAGGAGGCCAGCATCTCGTGGACGGCCTTCCTGGCCGACTCCTCCAGCGTGGTGTCCCAGTCGTGCCACACCTGCCGCTTGATCACCGCCATGGACGCCGGCGAGCTGTGCACGGCCAGCTCCCTCGCGTACTCCTGGGCCTGCTCCAACAGCGACTCCCCGGGCACCGCCCGGTTGGCCAGACCCAGCTCGTACGCCTCCCGCCCGCTGAACACCCGGCCCGACAGCAGGACGTCCATGGCCCGCTGCTGGCCCATGACCCTCGGCAGCACCCAGGACAGGCCGTACTCGGCGACCAGGCCGCGGCGCGGGAACGCCGTCGTCCACTTGGCCTCCTCGGCCGTGAAGACCAGGTCGCAGACGAGCGCGTGCACCATGCCGAGCCCGGCGCAGGCCCCGTTGACCGCGGCGATGATCGGCTTGCCGATGGTCGTGGGGAAGGTGTTGGGCCGCGGGTCGGGGGTCTCGTCGTAGGAGCCGGTCTGGATGGCGGCGAGCGTCCTGAAGTCGGCTCCGGCGCAGAAGCCCTTGCCCGCGCCGGTCACCACGACGGCCCGGACGCCGGGGTCCTTCTCGGCCTCGGCCAGCAGGTCGAAGTAGCGCCGGCCCATGGCGTCCGTCCAGGCGTTGAGCGTGTCGGGACGGTTGAAGGTCAGCGTGAGCACGCCCCGGTCCGACGATGAGAGCACGAGTTCCGCCATGCGCTAACCGAACCATGTTCTGGGCCGGGCTGGCAAGCGCGTCACCGGGTGGGGTGGCGGTGCACGTAGGCGGGGGTCAGCTCGCAGGTGTCGTAGTACCGGTGGAAGACCGGGGTCGCGCCGCCCGACAGCGGCGGGACGATCCACGACCAGTCGGCCGGGCAGCGGCGTCCGGCGCGTTCCTCGCGTTCCAGGTGGGTCAGGAAGCGCCGGGACTCGGTGTGGTGGTCGGTGATCGTCACCCCGGCCGTCTCGAACGAGTGCAGCACCGCCACGTTGAGCTCGACCAGCGCGTGGTCGCGCCACAGCGAGCGCTCGGTGGAGGTGTCCAGGCCGAGGTGCTTGGCCACTTCGGGGAGCAGGTCGTACCGGTCGGCGTCGGCCAGGTTGCGCGCCCCGATCTCGGTCCCCATGTACCAGCCGTTGAACGGCGCGCACGGGTAGCAGACGCCGCCGATCTCCAGGCACATGTCCGAGATGACCGGCACGGCGTGCCAGCGCAGCCTCAGCTCCGCGAACCACGCGTACTCGGGGTGCAGCAGCGGCACCTCCAGCACGGCGTCGCCGGGCAGGTTGCACAGCAGCGGGTCGCCGAGCCCGGCCCGCACGATCAGCGGCAGCACGTCGAACCGGCCCGGCCCGCCGCGCCACCCGAGCTCCTTGGCCAGATCGGTGAGCCCGGCGTTACGCGGGTCGCCCAGGACGCCGCCGCCGTCCAGACGGTGCCCGGCGTAGCGGACGAGCTGGTCGTTGAGCACCCGCGGGCCCGGCATGGCCGGGGTGTCCGGGGCGAAGACGGTGATGGTGGGCCTGATGCGCCCCTCCCCCGTCGCCTCCCGCAGGTGCGCCACGCACTCCACCGCCACGCCCTCCGCGGTCGCCACCTCCCGCCGGTCGCGCAGCTTCAGCGAGCGCCAGTACAGGCGTCCGATGCACCGGCCGCTGTTGCGCCAGGCGACCCGCGCGCCGAACTCCAGCTCCTCGAAGGTGTGGGCGTACGTGCCGTGGCGGGCGACGTCTCTGGCGACGTCGCGCAGCCGGGCGGCCAGGCCGCCGGCGGAGGGGTTCTCGGCGTGGAAGAGCCTGATGAAGCGCTCCGCCTCGCGGACGTCCGTGGTGCGCTCGAACAGCGCGTGCACGGCTTGCACATCGAAGGGACGCAGGGATCTGATCCAGGTACGCACGCGGCAACCAACACTTCTCCGTCAGCGGAGCGCCCCGCCGATTCCGGGTCGGCGGCACGTCCTGCGGCGGCGCCCTCTCCACGCCACCTTCGACGACTTCCCGCGGCTGCCGGCCATACCCGACCGGCTCCCCCATCTTCCGCCCCAACCCTCCCCTTGTCCCCCAAACCCCAAAATCCCGTAACCCACCAACTACAACCCGTACACTCCACGCGCCGCCTCGCACGATCTTGTCGGTGGCGACGTCTACGCTCCCCGTTCATGAGCAACGACGAGACCCGCACCGTACGCCTGACGCTCGACGTCACCGACTACGACGTCGCCGGTCTCCACGACTACCGCGTCCGGTACCACCTCAAGAACACGGGATGGGAAGGCGCGGAGCCCATCGTCGTCCAGGCCACGGGCGGTGCCCCTGAGTACTACCTCGCCCCGTAGGACCGCGGTCGAGGACCTGGGCCTTGAGTGAGGGGAACGCGTCGTCCGAGACCGTGGGACGACACCCCGGAAACGACTCAGGCCCTCCACCTGTCTCCAGGTAGAGGGCCTGACCACTGGCTCCCGCGATAGGACTCGAACCTATAACCTGCCGGTTAACAGCCGGCTGCTCTGCCGTTGAGCTACGCGGGATCGAACGTTCGCCCTGCTGGTCGGGCTTGTTGGGCCCTTCCTTCGTGCGCAGGAATAGATTAGCGCACTCCGGGAGTGCGTGTCGCATCGCAACTGGGGTAGGCCGGGAGACAGCGGAGGTGCAACATGCGTTATCGGATGACATTTGCGGTCGGTCTGGCGGTCGGTTACGTGCTCGGCAGCCGGGCGGGCCGCGAGCGGTACGAACAGATCAAGCGGGCGGCCCAGCGGGTGGCCGACAGCCCGAGGGTCCAGGAGGCCGCGGGCGTGGTCGGCGCGCAGGCGTCGAAGCTGGCCGGAGCGGCCAGGGAGAAGGTGGGCGGAACTCTTCAGGAGAAGATCCCGTTCCTCGGCTCCGACGGCCATCACAGGTCCGGCAGCGGCTGGCCCGAGGAGGAGGATCTCGCGGAACGGAAGTCCCGCGAGACCGGCATCCCCTACTGAGGCCGAGACCCCGAGATCCGGCGCGGCACGGACGTGTGACCCCTCACACGCCCATGCTGCGCCGGACGCCTTCCAGGGCCTGTTCGGCCTGCGCGCGCAGCCCCGGGTCCGCCGGATCGAGCCCCTCGTCGAAGACCAGGGTCCAGCCCAGCACCTCGCCGCCCGGCGGACGCCTGGCCACCAGCCGTACGCCGCCGCGCCCCGGCAGGCTGACGCGCTTGTTGACCACGATGGTGGAGTTCACCCGCTCGCGCACGGTCTCCGGCACCATCCGCGGCTCGGCGACCCGCTCGAAGTACCGGGCGCCGCCGACGGTGACGACCCGCAGCCCCTCGTCGTCCCACGACGCCTTGTCGATCTCCTCGTACGGCACCCGCGTCCCGTCCGACAGGAACAGGGCCAGGTTGGTGGCCACCAGGTGACCGTCACCCGTCTCGGTGAACGTCAGCACCCGCTCCCCCGGCCGGACGTCCAGCGATCGGCGCACGTCGGCGGGCAGGCGGCGAAAAATGCTCATACCTCCACGGTATCGGCGAGCAGGTCGAGGGTGAGCGCCGCGCTCCACGAGAAGTCCCTGCACCCGCGCCCGCTGCCGTCGAAGGGATCGAAACACTCGCGGAACCCGGCCTGCCGGACGAGCCGCAGGGTGCCGTTGGCGAGCTGCCGCCCGAGCTGGTCGAGCGAGTGGACGGCGGCGGCCCGGCGTAACAGCCAGTTGGTGTTCACCCAGGACGGCCCGCGCCAGTAGCGGGTGCGGTCGAACTGGGCGGCGCGGATCTCGCAGCTCGGCACCGGGTAGCCGGTCGCGCCCATGAACCGGGCCGACTCCAGCACCTCGACGCAGGCGTGCAGCTGGTCGCTGGGCAGCCCGGGATCGAGCAGCGGCCCGAACGCGCCCACCGTGCAGACCTTGATCAGCCGGTCGGAGCGCAGGTCGCGGGGGTAGAAGCAGCCGTCCCAGAGCCGGTCGAGCATGGCCTGCCTGATGCGTTCGGCCTGTTCGGCGTGGGGCGCGGGATCGGCGCCGGCCAGCGGCGCCAGCTCGGCCAGCGCCTGGCAGGAGGCGAGCCAGATGCCGTTGAACATCGGGTCCTCGACCGCGAACGGGTGCTCGTCGCGCAGGTACTCGGCGCGGTAGCCGGCGTCGCGGTAGCGCATGGCCAGCCAGACGTAACGGTCGTGGTCGCTGTCGGGGTGGCGGTCGGCCAGTTCCACGTTGCGGTAGCCGTAGCCGATGACGGGCAGCGCGGCGAGCGGCTGGTCCCAGACCGGGCTGTCGTCCATGCCCGACTCCCAGGGGTGGACGATGGCCGCCAGCCCCGCGCCGCCGAGGTCGCGGGCCGAGGCGAGGTAGTGGTGCTGGGCGACGAGCAGCGGGAAGGTCCGCCGGACGAACCCCACGTCGCCGGTGTGCCGGTAGAGCCACCGCAGCGCCAGCGCCTGCAACGGCGGTGAGGTGAGCCCGGAGGTGCCGACCCTCGGCGCGGACTCGTGCTCCTGCGAACGCCAGACGGACGGCCCGGGGAAGTACGCCTCGCGCGTGTGGAAGACGATGTGGGGCACCATGCCGGTCGCCCACTGGCCGCTCAGCAGGCTGAGCAGCTCCTCCCGGGCGCGCTCCGGACGGTGCCTGGCCAGGCCGATGACGACGAACGCGGAGTCCCAGCTCCACTGGTGCGGGTACAGGCCGGGCGCGGGCACGGTGCCGCTGCCCGTCCAGTTCGCCTCGAGCACGGCCAGCGCCTCGCGCCCGAGCGCGGCATCGTCAACCGCCGGCCGCGCCTCCATTCACTCACTATGCCTTGGGAAGCGGGCGGAAGCTACGGCCTTTGGGCCCACTTCGCGACGAACGTGACACCGAGGACGACGGCGCCGATGATGAGAGCCCACTTGAGAAGCGTGAAGACGAAACCCACGAGCGGGCCGACGAGAAGCAGTGCGACGATGATCGCGGCGATGATCAGAAGGATGCGTGCCATGTCTCCACGGTAGGAGATCCTTTAAGCCGTTTGCAGGTGACCGAGGGTTGAATCAGGGACAAGTCAGGGTCACCCCTACCCATTGGAACCAACCGGTCAAGCCTCCCGTTGATCCGGTAGAACCACCGGGGCATCGGGGGCCCTCTTCACGGGGAGCGTGATGAGTCTGGGACCGCCCATGAGCAGGGAAGGCGCCGAGTACGCGCTGCGCGCTCGGGCCGACGAACGCGACCGGATCTCCGGCGACCTGCTCGACCTCGAATCTCACACCACCTACCAGTTGCTCAAGGGCGCGGCGCTGGACGGGACGACGCGGCAGCGCTGGACCGCCGTCCAGGCCGCGCTGGCCCGGCTGTGGCTGCTGAACGACGCCTACCGGGCCGTGCTGCGCGAGGCCGAGCAGGTCAGGGCCGTACGGGCGAAGCCGGGCGCGGAGCAGCTCGACGAGCTCACCCGGCTGCTCTCGGGGCCGTCCGTGGTGCTGCGGGCCGCGGCCAAGCCCGTCGAGCAGCGTTCGCTGCTGCCCGAGGCCGACGAGCGGCTGACCCTCGACGAGACCGTGGCCCGCATGGACGGCGCGTTCCGCGAGGTCACCTCGGCGCTCAACGACATCGACGCCGTCTGGAACGCCGTCCTGCCCCGGCTGGACGACGCCGACCGCGCGCTGCGCGAGCTCCGCGACCTGGAACGCGAGCTGGGCGAGAGCGCCGGCCTGGACGCGCAGGAGTCGCAACTGCGGCGGATGCGCGCGGCCCTGCTCGCCGACCCGCTCGGCGCGGGCGTCGGCCCCGACCTCGGCGGGGTCGCCCGCGCGCTGGCCGAGGCCCGCGCAGAGGTCGACCAGGCGATCGTGGTCAAGCGCGAGTACGCCAGGCGCCGCGAGGACCTGGTCGCGGCCCTCGACCGGGTACGCGCGGCCGAGAGCGAGGCCAGGCTGGCCCACGGCGCGGTGGTGGTCAAGATCGCCCTGCCGCCGCAGGCCCGGCCGCGCAGCCGCGTCGAGGAGCTGACCGGCGAACTGGACGCGCTCGACGCCTCGGCCGACACCTGGGTGGTACGTGCCAGGCGGCTGGCGGCCGTGGAGAGCGAGGCGGCGAAGGCGGCCGACCGGGCGCGGGCCACCGCCAAGGCCCTGTACGGGCTGGTCGGCAGGCGCGACGAGTTACGCGGCCGGCTCGGCGCCTGCCAGGCCATGGCGGTACGCAAGGGCATGGCCGAGGACCCCGCCGCCACCGCGTGCTTCGAGCGGGCACGATCCCTGCTGTGGACCGCTCCCTGCGACCTGACCGAGGCTGCCGCCGCGGTCGAGACCTACCAGCGCGCGATACACGGAGGTAAGCCATGACCCGCTGCGCGCAGCCGGGCTGCACCGGCACCATCGAGGACGGCTACTGCGACCTGTGCGGCAACGCGGCGGCCGCGCCACCGGCGCCCGTGTCCGTCCCCCAGCAGGTGTCAGGGCCCATCTCGGGGCCCATCTCGGGGCCGCTCTCGGGGCCGCTCTCGGGCCCGGTGAACACCCAGCCGGTGAGCCGGTCGCTGACCTCGCCGGTGAGCAGCAGCGGCAGGTCGCGGGCCGGCGTGCTGGGCGGCATCGCCGACCTGCCGTCCGTCCCGTACCGGGATCCGGCGACGGCCGTGATGGCCGATCCGCAGGTGCCGGAGGAGAAGCGGTTCTGCGCCAACCCGGCCTGCGGGGAGCCGGTGGGCCGGTCCCGGCAGGGCCGTCCGGGGTTGACGGAGGGGTTCTGCCCGCACTGCCGCACGCCGTACTCGTTCACCCCGAAGCTGGGCAAGGACGACATGGTGGCCGGGCAGTACCGGGTGCTCGGCTGCCTGGCCCACGGCGGTCTCGGCTGGATCTACCTGGCCGCCGACGAGAACCTGGACGGCCGCTGGGTCGTCCTCAAGGGCCTGCTCAACACCAACGACGCCGAGGCGCTGGCGGCGGCCGAGGCCGAGCGCAAGTTCCTCACCACGGTCGACCACCCGAACATCGTCAAGATCCTCAACTTCCAGCTCTCCGGCGGCCTCGGCTACATCGTCATGGAGTACGTCGGCGGCCAGTCCCTGCACGAGCTGCGCCGCAAGGGCCCGCTGCCGCTGCGCGAGGCCCTGATCTACGGCCGGGAGATCCTGCACGCCTTCGGCTACCTGCACGAGAACGGCCTGGTCTACTGCGACCTCAAGCCGGCCAACGTGATCAGGGTCGGCCGGCGCCTCAGGCTGATCGACCTGGGGGCCGTCCAGCCGATCGGCTCCCCGCCCGGCACGTCCTGGGCGACGGTCGGCTACCACGCGCCCGAGCTGGACACCCATCCCTCGTCGGTGTCCTCCGACCTCTACACCGTGGCCAGGACGCTGGCGGTGCTGGCGATCCCGTCCTGGAGCCCGGCCAAGGGCGGCGTGGCCAGCCCGCTGCCGCAGGACTGCGGGCACGAGTCGTTCGCCCGGCTGCTGCGCAAGGCCACCGCGCCCAACCCCGCCGACCGGTTCCAGAGCGCCTGGGAGATGGAGGAGCAGCTCGTCGGGGTGCTGCGGGAGATCAGCGCGGCCGAGGAGGGCGTGCCCTTCCCGGCGCCCTCGACCCTGTTCGGACCCGAACGCTCGGCCGTGTGGACGGCGCTGTCGGACTCGCGCCAGGAGGTGTTCGGCCCGCTCGACCCGGCCGCGGTCGCGGTCGAGCTGCCGGTGCCGCACGTCGATCCGCTCGACCCGGCGGCGGGCCCGCTGGCGGGCCTGCTCGGGTTCGACGGCAAGGAGCTGTTCGACCAGCTCTCGGCGATGCCGCCGACGCCCGAGACCCGGCTCATGCGCACCCGGCTGCTGGCCGAGGCGGGCGCGGCCGAGACGCCGGCGGCGCTGGCCGAGCTGGAACGTCAGCTCCCCGGCGACTGGCGGACGACCTGGTACCGCGGCGTGCTCGCGATGGCCACCCGCCAGACGGACACCGCGGTGACGATGTTCGACGCGTGCGTGTCGGCGCTGCCCGGCGAGCTCGCGCCCAAGCTGGCGCTGGCGTTCGCGCTGGAATGCGCGGGCAGGCAGTCGGCCCACTGGTACAACGCCGTCTGGCGGACCGACCACTCCTACGTCAGCGCCGCGTTCGGGCTGGCCAGGACGGGCCGCGTCAACGTCCTGGACGAGGTGCCGCCCACCTCCAGCTACCGGGTGGCGGCGCAGGTGGCGCTGGCCGCCTCGGTGTTCCGCCGGACCGACCTGAGCACGCTGTCGGCGGCCGACCTGGTCGGCGCGGCCGGGCGGCTGGCCAACCTGGTCGACCTCGACCCGCGCCGCCGCGACCTGCTCACCACCGAGTTGCTGCGCTGCGCGCTGGCCTGGCTGGAGAACAACCCCGCGCCGCCCGGGACGAAGCTGGCCGAGGCGGACTTCACCGAACCGGGGCTGCGCAGGCGGCTGGAGTCGATCTTCAGGAAGCTCGCGGTGGCGGCCGGCTCCCGCCACGAACGCCACGCGCTCATCGACGAGGCGAACGCCGTACGACCGAGGACGTGGCTGTGATGGAACCCGTACCGAACGCCCAGAGTTGCCCGATGTGCGCCTCCCCCGTCGTCCAGGGGGACGTCTACTGCGAGCGGTGCGGGCACGCGCTCGGCGCCCCCGTCTGCACCTCCTGCGGCGCGGCCGCGGTGGACCCGGAGGGCTACTGCGAACGCTGCGGCGTGCGCCAGCCCACCGGCCGGGACCACGCCGAGACCGTGCTCGACGGCGGGGCCGCCGCCGTGACCGACCGGGGGCTGCGGCGGGCCCGCAACGAGGACGCCGTGGCGCTGCTGACCACCGGCGACGCCGTGGTGACGGTCGTGTGCGACGGCGTCGGCAGCTCGCCGCGGGCCGACCAGGCCTCGGCCGCGGCGGTGGAGACCGCGGGCGCCGCCCTGGCCAGGGGGACGTCCGCGCAGGAGGCGTTCGAGCTGGCCGGCAAGGCCGTGGCCGCGCTGGCCACGTCCGTGGACGACGCGCCCGCCTGCACCTACGTCGCCGCGGTCGCCGGCCCCGGCGGGATCACGCTGAGCTGGGCCGGGGACACGCGGGCGTACTGGCTGCCCGGCGCGGACCCCGGGCAGGGCGTGCTGCTGACCGAGGACGACGTGGTCCCGACCGGCGAGATCACCGCGTGGCTCGGCGCGGATTCCGGCGAGGTGTCGCTGCATGTGCGCACGCTCGCCCCGGGGGCGCCCGGCCTGCTGCTGGTGTGCAGCGACGGGCTGTGGCGCTACCTGGACGGCTACCGGTTCCCGCACACGGGAACCCCCCTCGACATGGCCCGCGAGATGCTGCGCCACGCACTGGCCTCCGGCGGCCAGGACAACGTGACGATCGTTCTCATCCCCCTAGGAGAAACGCATGGGTGACCAGCCCACGTTCACGCTGAACATCGACCAGAACAAGTACCTGTCCACCGACGCCCGCGAGGTGCACGCGGTCCTCACCGTGGCCTCCTCCGGCGGCGGCTTCGCCCAGGCCGCGCCCACGGAGGCGGCCGAGGTGATCATCGTCGACACCTCCGGCTCGATGAGCGGCGGCAAGATCCGTGAGGCCCGGCAGGCCGCGGCGGCGGCCGTGCACGCGCTGCGCGACGGCGTGTACTTCGCGGTGATCGCCGGGACGGAGAAGGCCAAGGTCGTCTACCCCGGCGGCAACGCCAACCTCGTCAGATCCACACCCGCCACCCGGGCCGAGGCCGAGCGCGCGATCAGCCGGCTGCTCGCGCACGGCGGCACGGCCATCGGCGAGTGGCTCAAGCTGGCCGGGCACCTGCTGAGCGCGTACCCGAACGCGATCAGGCACGCGCTGCTGATGACCGACGGGCAGAACAACGAGCGTCCCGAGGTGTTCGGGGCCGTGCTGCAGGGGTGGAGCGGCAAGTTCGTCTGCGACAGCCTGGGCGTGGGCGACGACTGGGTGCCCGCCGAGCTGCGGAAGGTCGCCGAGGCGATGCTCGGCTCGTTCGAGTTCGTACGGAACCAGAGTGATCTGGCCGAGTTCTTCCGCCGGGTGACGCAGACGTCGATGAGCAAGACCGTGGCGGACCTGTCGCTGCGGGTGTGGGTGCCGCAGACGGCCAAGCTGAAGTTCGTCAAGCAGGTCTCCCCCACGCTGCTCGACCTGACCGGCAAGCGCACCGACGTCAACCCGCTGACCGGCGACTACCCGACCGGCTCGTGGGGCCAGGAGGAACGCGAGTACCACCTGTGCGTGGAGGTGCCGCCGGGCCAGATCGGCCAGGAGATCAGAGCGGGCTGGGTCAAGCTGGTGCGCCCCGACACCCAGGACGTCGTGGCCAGCGGCAACGTGCTGGCCCAGTGGACCGACGACCTGGCGCAGTCCACACAGATCAACCGGAAGGTCGCCCACTACACCGGCCAGGCCGAGCTGCACGAGCTCATCCAGGACGGCCTGAGCGCCCGCGCCGCCGGCGACGTTGAGGCCGCGACCGCGCGCCTGGCCAAGGCCAGGGAACTGGCCGCCGAGTCGGGCCGCGAGGACACCGCCCGGCTGCTGGAGAAGGTCGTGGAGGTCGATCCCGCCACCGGCACGGCCCGGTTGCGCCGGAACGTGGACAAGGCGGACGAGATCGAGCTGGACACCGGTTCCGTCCGCACCAGCCGGCTGCGTAAGGACGAGGGCTGATGGCGACCTGTCCCCAGGGGCACGCCTCCGGCTCCGACGACTACTGCGACGTCTGCGGCGCGCAGATGGGCGGGACCGCCGCCCCGTCCCAGCCCCAGGCGACGGCGGCGGCCCCCGGCGGCGGTGACGACGCCTGCCCGGTCTGCCAGACGCCGCGCGCCGGGCAGTTCTGCGAGGTGTGCGGCCACGACTTCACCGGCGGCGGGGGCGGCGTCCCGATCCCCGTGCGAGGGGCGCGATGGGAGGCCGTCGCGGCCGCCGACCGCACCTACTACGAGAAGGTGGTCGCCGAGGGCGGCCCCGACGCGGCGCGTATGGCCTTCCCGCCGTACTGTCCCGAGCGCTCGTTCGGGCTGGTCGGCGAGCAGGTGCGCATCGGGCGGCGCAGCAGGGCCAGGAACCTGGCGCCGGAGATCGACCTGACCGGCCCGCCCGAGGACCCGGGCGTGTCGCACCTGCACGCCGTGCTGCTGGGCCGGCCCGACGGCACGTGGACGCTGGTCGATCCCGGCTCGGCCAACGGCACCCAGGTCAACGGCAGGACGGTCGAGATCAACACGCCCGTCAGGGTCGGGCCGGGCGACCGGATCCACCTGGGCGCCTGGACCGTCATCACCATCAGGGAGGGGACCCCGTGACCCTGGTGCAGAACCCCGGTCCCCTGGTCCAGGCGGGAGCCGCGCCCCCGCCGCACCGCAACGTGCCCGGCCGCATCCGCGTGATCTCCGGCGTGACGGTGGCGGCGCTGGCGCTGCTGTTCGCGGCGCTCGGGGTCGGCAGCCTGACCGCCGGCGACGGACTGCAGGTCATCGGCCGCGACGCCGGACCGCAGGTCGTCGCCACCGCCGGGCTCTACCTGGCGCTCAGCGACATGGACGCCCAGGTCGCCAACGCGCTGGTCATGGGCGACCAGTACGGCCAGCAGCGCCGCGTCGCCGTCGACCGGTACGAGCGGCGGCGTTCGGAGGCCAACCAGGCGCTGCTGAAGGCGTTCGAGCTGGCCGGCGACAACGCGGCCGATCGGCGGACCGTGCAGTCGGTGCTCGACGGGCTCGGCCGCTACGAACGGCTCGCCGGGCAGGCGCTCCTGCTGAACGAGCAGGCCCGGCACGCGCCCGGCGCGCCGCCGGAGAACGTGGTGGGCACCTACCGGCAGGCCACCGACCTGATGCGGCTGGTGCTGCTGCCGCAGGCCTACAACCTGACCCTGGAGAGCGGCACGATCGTCCGCAGCACCTACGACGAGAAGAACGCCTGGGTCCCGCTGCTGCGGACCGCGGTGCTGCTGGCCGGGCTGCTCGCGCTGGGCTGCCTGATCTGGCTCCAGGTCTTCCTGGCCCGGCGCTTCCGCCGGGTGTTCGGCCCGGCGCTGCTGGTCGCCACGCTGGCCACGGCGGTCTCGCTGATCCTCGGCGCGAACGTGCTCGGCCAGGACCAGGAGGACCTGCGCACGGCCAAGGCACAGGGCTTCGACTCGGTGCTGACGCTGGCCAAGGCCCGCGCGATCAGCAACAGCATGCAGGGCGACCAGAGCCGGTACCTGCTGGACAAGGAGCGCGCCGACACCTATGAGCACACGTTCCTGGACAAGTCGCAGTCGGTCGTCTACTACGAGTCGGGCAACCTCACGCAGTACCACGCGAAGGTGGCCGGCGACTCCGGGGACGCCCTGGGCATGCTGGGGCCCGAGCTCACCGGCGTGGAGGGCGGGCGCGTGCTGGACGCGTACAAGGCCTTCCAGCAGGCCGACACCTCCTTCCGGGAGCTGGCGCTGGCCGGCCGGACGGCCGAGGCCGTGACCGCCAAGCTCGGGCCGGTCACCGCCGCGTTCGACGCCTACGACCGGTCCCTGGTGGCGCTGGCCGACCGGCACGAGCACACCTTCGACCGGGCCATCGACGCCGGCGAGAACGCGCTGGACAACCTGTGGCGGCTGCTGCCGTTCGCGATCGCCGGGATCGGGCTGCTGATGATCGCCGGGGTGTGGCCGAGACTCAAGGAGTACCGTTGAAGCGGGCACTGGTAGCGGCGCTGGCCCTGGTCGCGGTGGTCACCGCGGCCTGCGGGACCGGCGACCGGGAGTCGATCCTCGACAAGGACTCCCTCGTCATCGCGGTCCGCCCCGACCTGCCGTCGGTGGGCTTCCGCAAGCCGGACGGCACCTTCGAGGGCTTCGACGTCGACGTCGCGCGCTACGTGGCCAAGCGGCTGGGCAAGGACTTCAAGCTGATCCCCGTGCTGGCGGGCGATCGGGAGAAGGTGCTGGTCCAGGGGCGGGCCGACCTGGTGCTGGCGACGTACACGATCAGCATGGACCGTAAGGCGAAGGTGCTGTTCGCGGGGCCGTACCACGTCTCCTACCAGGACATCCTGACGCGGCCGGACGACAGGGTGGACAACGTCCGGGAGCTGAAGGGCCGCCGGATCTGCGCCGTGGAGGGCTCGAACGCGGCCGAGCGGGTCGTGAAGGAGCGCAGCGTGGCGGCCGAGCTGGTGCCGTTCAAGGACTACGCGTCGTGCCTGAGCGCCCTGAAGAGCAGGCAGGTGGACGCCGTGACCACCAACGACGTGATCCTGGCCGGCCTGGCCAACCAGGACGGCTCGGGGCTGCGGCTGGCCAACGCCCAGTTCAACGAGCAGCGCACCGGGGTGGGCCTGCACAAGGACGACGTGCCCGGCTGCGAGGCGGTGAACCGGGCGATCACCGACATGTACCAGGACGGGACCGCGGGCAAGCTGCTGCACAAGTGGTTCGGCAAGGCGGGACTGCACCTGGACAACATCGCCGTACCGCAGTTCGAGGGCTGCTCCTGAAGAACCGGCTCCGGCATGCGGACGGGCCCGGCGCGCTCGCCGGGCCCGTCGCGGGTCGAAGGGTCAGTCCAGGTAGTCCTTGAGCATCTGCGCGCGCGTCGGGTGGCGGAGCTTGGCCAGGGTCTTCGACTCGATCTGCCGGATGCGCTCCCGCGTCACGCCGAACTCCCTGCCCACCTCCTCCAGCGTGCGCGGATGCCCGTCGGCCAGGCCGAAGCGGAGCTGGATGATGCGCTGCTCGCGGTCGGACAGCGTGGCCAGGATGTCGTCGAGCTGGTCCTGCAGCATGATGAAGGCGGCGGCCTCCATGGGCACGACGGCGTCGGCGTCCTCGATGAAGTCACCGAGGTCGGAGTCCTCCTCGCCGATCGGCGACTGCAGGGACACCGGCTCCTGGGCGATGCGCTGGATCTCCACCACGCGGTCGACCGGGAGGTCCATCTCCTTGGCGATCTCCTCGGGGATGGGCTCGCGGCCGAGATCCTGGTGGAGCTGACGCTGCACTCTGACGAGCTTGTTGATGGTCTCCACCATGTGCACCGGAATGCGGATGGTGCGCGCCTGGTCGGCGATCGCCCGGGTGATCGCCTGTCTGATCCACCAGGTGGCGTAGGTGGAGAACTTGTAGCCCTTCGTGTAGTCGAACTTCTCGACCGCCCGGATGAGCCCGAGGTTGCCCTCCTGGATCAGGTCGAGGAAGAGCATGCCGCGCCCGACGTAGCGCTTGGCGATCGACACCACGAGCCTGAGGTTGGCCTCGATGAGCCGCTGTTTGGCCCTGGTGCCCTGCCAGACGAGCTCCCTGAACTCCGGGAAGGCCAGGCGCGAGACCCCGGTGGCCAGCTTGTCCTCGGCGAACAGGCCGGCTTCGATCGACTTGGCGAGCTCCACCTCCTCCTCGGCGGTCAGCAGGGGGACGCGACCGATCTCGCGCAGGTAGATGCGGACGAGATCGCTGGTCGGCGCCCGCTTGCCTACGTCCTCCTCATCGGCGCGGGTGGATTCCTCGTCGCCCTGGGGCTCAAGGACCTCCACGCCGTTCTCTGCGAGCATCCGCACGACGCGTTCCAGCGCGTCGGACGGCAGCTCGGATCGGTCAAGCGCGGCGGCGACGTCATCGACGGTTACGCTTCCGCGCTCCCTTCCCTTCGCGACGAGGTCCGCCACCTGATCTACCGATGGCGGCCCGCTTGGCAGCACCGATGCACCCACGGGAGACAGTCTGCAGTATTGGTTCCATCAAATGGCAGACCCATTTTTGTTGCGGAAGGTAAGACGATCAGCATTACCGAATTGAGATCGAGTAAAGGTTTGGCCGGAGTTTGATCAGGAAAGAAAAGTCAATTACGCGGTCTGGAATCAGACGTCCGGCGAGGCATGACGGCCGGACGTATCTCTTTCGCTGCCCGCAATGCCCGAGATGCGCCTTCACGGCAGCGCGGGCCGGCCGGAATTCCCCGGTCAACCACTCTGGTTCACCGCCTGCCCCCGCTGCCGAACTGTTATCAAAGGCCCCCGCGGTCAGCTTCCGGCGGCGCGGTCGCGCAGCACCCGGCGCTGCTGCTCCAGCGCGACCAGCTCGCCGAACAGCTTGTTGTACTCCTGCTGCTCCTCCACCGGGTTGAGGCGCTGCATGCGGGACTTGACCTGGGCGATGGCCCGGTCGACCGCGATCGCCTCGATGGCCGCCAGCATGGCCCCCGCGTAACGCTCCTCGGCGTGCGCGTCGGCCTGGATGGGCTCCACCGCGAACCTCGTCACGAGCCCCCTGGCGCCCTCGTCGTGGGCGTGCTCCAGCAGCCGGTCGACCCACTCACGGCCGCCGTGACCGGCCGAGCCGGCGCCTCCGGCGGCCTGGATGACCTTGTGCAGCGCGACGTGGTCGGGGGCGGTGAACGCCTGCGGGTCGAGGGCGTCGAAGCGCGGCCCGAGCAGCGCGGGCCGCTGGACGGCCAGCTTGAGCAGCTCGCCCTCCACCCGCACGCTCGGATCGACGGGGGCCGCCTTGGGGGCGCGCTGGGGACGGCCCTGCTGGGTGTTGGCGACCTCGCCGATGCGCTGCATGACGAACCGCTCGTCCATGAACCCGAGCCAGCGGTCGAGGTCGATGGCGTAGCGCTTGCGCAGGCCGACGTCCTTGATCCCGGCCACGATGGGCGCCGCCGCGTCGAGGGCGGCGATCTTGCCCTCGTTGCTGCGCAGGTCGTAGCGGGAGATGGTGCTCCTGATGGCGAACTGGAACAGCGGCTCGCGGCTGGCGATGAGGTCGCGCACCGCCGCGTCGCCCTGCTTGATCCGCAGGTCGCACGGGTCGAGCCCGTCGCTCTGCACCGCGACGTAGGTCTGCGTGACGAACTTCTGCTCGTCGGCGAAGGCCCGCAGCGCCGCCTTCTGGCCGGCCGCGTCGCCGTCGAAGGTGAAGATGACCTCGCCCCGGAACTCGGCCTGGTCGAGCAGGAACCGGCGCAGGATCTTGATGTGCTCCTCGCCGAACGACGTGCCGCAGGTGGCCACCGCGGTCGGCACGCCGGCCAGATGGCAGGCCATCACGTCGGTGTATCCCTCGACGATCACCGCCTGGGCGCGCTTGCTGATCTCTCGTTTGGCGAGATCAATGCCATAAAGGACCTGGCTCTTCTTGTAAAGCGGCGAGTCAGGCGTATTCAGATATTTCGGACCATCGTCGGAATCGAGCAACTTGCGGGCGCCGAATCCGATCACGTCACCCGTGGCGTCCCTGATCGGCCAGATCAGCCGCCCCCTGAACCGGTCGATCGGCCCGCGCCTGCCCTCCTTGGCCAGGCCGCCCTTGACCAGCTCGTCGGCGCTGAACCCGCGCCCCATCAGGTGACGCGCCAGCGCCTCCCACTCGGCCGGGGCGTAGCCGACGCCGAACGTCTCGGCGTCGGCGCGCTCGAACCCGCGCTCGGACAGGAACCGGCGCCCCGGGGCCGCGTCGGGCCCGAACAGCTTCTCGGCGTAGAACTCGGCGGCCACCCGGTGGGCCTCGATCAGCCGGGCCCGCTCGCCGTGGTCGCGCTTGGGGACGTAGCCGCCCTGCTCGTACTGGAGCTGGATGCCGGCCCGCTGGGCCAGCCGCTCGACCGCCTCGCCGAACGGCAGGTGCTCGATCTTCTCGACGAACGTGATCACGTCGCCGCCTTCGCCGCAGCCGAAGCAGAAGTACATTCCGCGCTCGGGGGTGACGTTGAAGGACGGGCTCTTCTCGTCGTGGAAGGGGCACAGGCCCTTGAGGTTGCCCCCTCCGGCGTTGCGCAACTGGATGTGTTCGCCGATCACGTCGGCGATGGGTGAACGCTCACGTACGAGCGCGATGTCGACATCACGGATCCGGCCAGCCACGCCGGTGAGTCTATTCCGCCCGACCGACGGTTCCGCCCCCCCGCGGGCTGTGCCGCGGCCGGTGAACGGCGAGGCACGGGCGGTGGACGGCCGGGGAAGACGCGCGTCACCTCTGGGTTGCTAAAGCGGGAAACTGGTGATGCGGAGTCCCGTGGTCGGCTACAAAGGTGAGGGTTGTCGGTGGAAACGGTGACACGGGTGAGGAAAACTATGCGTTCCGGGCATATCGCACGGTGGGTGGCTGTCGCCGCCGTGCTGCTCACCGGCGCCTGCGCCCAGGCGACCGGGGTGGCGGGCGTCAGCGCCCAGTCGCCCTCCACGGCCCCGGCCACGAGCACGCCCACCCCCACGCCGGCGGTCACCGCCACCATCCCCTCACCCGGCCCGTCCGACCAGGGCGCCGAGCAGCCGCCCAAGGGCGACGACCCGGTCAAGGTGCCGCCGCCCAAGCTGTCGAAGTTCACCTACGCGTTCCCGGTCAAGGGCTGCGCCAGCACCTACCAGCGCGCCCTGCTCGTGCTGCCCAAGACGACGATCTGGGCCGCGCAGGGCTGCTCGTTCGTCGCTCCCGTGGGCGGCGTCGTGGACGAGGTCAACGTCAAGAACCGGTGGACGCCCTCCACCGACAAGGGCGCCGACCGCGAGGGCAGGTTCGTCACGATCATCGGCGACGACGGCGTGCGCTACCTCGGCGGTCACCTCGACTCCGTCGCCGCCGGCGTCCGGCCAGGGGTGCGCGTCAAGGCCGGGCAGCTGCTCGGCCGGGTGGGCAGGTCCGGCAACGCCCGCGACACCGGCTCCAACCTCTACTTCGCGATCTCCTGGAAGACCGGCCCGGCCTACTGGTGGGTCCGCCGGGGCATGGTCGAGCCGTGGGACTACCTGGACGCCTGGCGGTCCGGCAACCGCACGCTCTCCCCGCGCAAGGAGACGCTGGGGCTGCGCGGCAGGCTCGGCGAGACGCCGCGCTGCGCGGTCCAGTGCAAGTCCAAGAAGGTGCCCCAGGCCAGCAAGAAGCCCAGGAAGCCGCGGACCGACGACACCAAGGACGACGATCCGGTCACGACGGAGCCGACGTCGACCCCCTTCGGTCAGTGACGACGCCCGGCCTGATCAGCTCCTGGATCCCCGGCACGGCGGGGTGCCGTCACGTCGACAGGCGGCGGTGCCAGGCCACGGCCGAGGTGTCGGTGAGGGAGGCGATCTGGTCGATCACGACCCGCACCCGGGCCGCGTCGTCGGGGGCCTCCAGGAAGGCGGGCCGGAAGGCGGGTTCGAGCGTGCCGGGGGCGCCGAGCGTGATCAGCGAGGCCAGCTCGGTGATCAGCTCCCGCTGCCTGGCCTGGTTGGCGTGGTGGCCCTCGGTGGTCATCACGTAGTGGGCGGTGACGCCCTTGAGCAGGGCGCACTCCATCAGCGTGGCGCGCGGCACGACGAGGTCGGCGCGGTGGCGGGCGCCGTGGACCTCCTTGGTGGCCGTCTGGGCCGAGCGGCAGAACCGGCCGATCAGGCCGCTGGTGAGCGCCTTGAGGCCGGCCAGGTCGGCGAGCGTCGCCTCGAAGCGGCGCGGCCACAGCGGGTCGGCGATCAGCTTGGCGAAGACCTCCTCCAGCTCGTTGAGGTCGGCGCCGGGCGCGTACCAGGTGCGGGTGATGCGGGCCACCGCGCCGCGCTCGACGGGCGACTGGAGCGCCTCGGGCGTGACGTGGCCGGAGTGGAGCGCGTCCTCCAGGTCGTGGACGGAGTAGGCCACGTCGTCGGCCCAGTCCATGATCTGGGCCTCGAAGCTCACCCGGCCTTCCGGGGCGCCGTCCCTGATCCACTCGAAGACCGGCAGGTCGTCGTGGTAGACGCCGAACTTCGGGGACTTCTCGCACGTCCAGGGGTATTTGACGGCGGCGTCGAGGGCGGCCCTGGTGAGGTTGAGCCCGGCGCTGCGGCCGTCTTCGGTGAGGACCTTGGCCTCCAGCCTGGTGAGCAGGCGCAGGCTCTGGGCGTTGCCCTCGAAGCCGCCGCACGAGGTGGCCAGCGCGTTGAGCGCCACCTCCCCGTTGTGCCCGAACGGCGGATGGCCGAGGTCGTGGGCCAGGCACGCGGTCTCGACCAGGTCGGGGTCGACGCCGAGCGTGGCGCCCATCTCCCTGCCGACCTGGGCGCATTCGAGCGAGTGCGTCAGCCGGGTGCGCGGGATGTGCTGGCCGCCGCCGAGCGTCTCGCCGGGGCCCACGACCTGCGTCTTGGCCGCCAGCCTGCGCAGCGCGGCGCTGTGCAGGACGCGGGCGCGGTCGCGTTCGAACGCGCCTCGTCCGGGGTTGCCGGGTGGTTCCGGGACCCATCGTTCCTGGTCGTGCTCGTCGTAGTACGACATTTCTGCAGTGATTTTATCCAGTTTCCCGTCTCCGCTAGTGTCAAGCCTCGCGAGAACCCCTTCCCCGGGAGCCCTCCCCCATGACGACAGCGTTCCGAGCGGTGCTGGCCTTCAGTCTGCTCGCCGGCTTCTACGTGCTGGTCGGCATCATCCTGGCGGCCGCCGTGTTCTTCGACGTCCTGCTGCTGGTGGACTTCCACGCCACGGCGCTGAAGGCCGCGATCGTGCTCACGCTGGCGGCGGGCGCGCTGGTGCGGGCGCTGTTCATGGTCGGCCGCCGCCAGGGGGGCGAGCAGCCGGGCGTGCAGGTGGGGCGCGAGCACGAGCCCGCGCTCTGGCAGGTGGTGGAGGACCTGTCCCGGCGGGTGCGCACCGCGCCGCCCGACGAGATCCGGCTGGTCCCCGAGGTGAACGCGGCGGTCTCGGAGGACACCCGGTTCCTGGGTTTGCGCGCGACGCGGCGGCGGATGTTCATCGGCCTGCCGCTGCTGCAGACCCTCACCGTCGACGAGCTGCGCGCCGTGCTCGGGCACGAGCTGGGGCACTACAGCGGGGCCCACACGCGGCTGGGCGCGCCGGTCTACCGGGGGCGGGTCTCGCTGATCGCGACCGTGCAGGGGCTCGGCAACCATCCGCTCATCCAACGGCTCTTCGCCGGGTACGCCAAGCTCTACCTGCGGGTCTCCCAGGCCGTGTCGCGCCGGCAGGAGCTGGAGGCCGACGAGTTCGCGGTGGCGATCGGCGGGCGACAGGCCATGTCGGGCGCGCTCCGCAAGATCCACGACACCGCCCTGGGCTGGGACCTGTACGTCGGCGACTACCTGTCGCTGACCGGTGTGGGCGGCTCCCGGCCCGCCTCGGTGTTCGGCGGCTTCCACGCGCTGATGAACGACCCCGGCCGGCAGGCCGAGATCGCCCGACTCGGCGAGCGGCCCGAGGACGTCTCGCCGTACGACTCCCATCCCAGCCTGGCCGACCGCCTGGCCGCCATCGCGAACCTGCCGGAGCCGGAGCACGTCCCCGATCCGCGTCCGGCGCTGACGCTGCTGCGCGACCCCGACGTGGCGGCCGAGGCGGTGGAGCGGTCGATGTGGACGCCGGAGGCGCTGGCCGGGCTCCGTCCGGTGCCGTGGGACGAGCTGGTGGCCCAGGGCATGTACGCCGGGCGCAACGCCGAGGCCCTGCGCGACCTGGCGGTGGCGGGGCAGCGGGTAATGGGGGCCACGCGCCCCTACCTCGACGCGGCCTTCGAGGCGATCGCCAGGGGCCGGGGGGCCGAGCTGGCCGGGCAGCTGCGCGAGCTGGGCTGGAAGCCGTCCGAGACGCTGCTCGCCGGGGTGCTGGGGCAGGCGCTGGAGGCGGTGCTGATCCAGCTCGGCGAGGCCAGGTGGACGCTGTCCTGGTCGGGCCCCGCCCGGCTGCTGTACGACGACGGCGAGGAGGTGGCCCTGGCCGAGTACGCGGCCAGGGTCGCCGGCGATCCGGAGGCGGTGGCCGGGCTGCGGAAGTGGCTGGGCGACCACGGGATGCGGCACGACTACGTGCCCCTGGAGGAGGCCCTGCCCCGCTAGCCGGGCGTGGGAAGGCTCGCGGCCGGCCGTCGGACCATGAGGACGTCCACCTGGTCCTCGCCCTCGACGGTGAAGCCGTGCCGTTCGTAGAGCCGCTGGGCGGCGCTGCCCCGCAGCACGATCAGGCGTACGGGCGCGCCCTCGGCGTCCGCGCGGTCCAGCAGCGTCCGCAGGACGGCCGAGCCGAGCCCGCGTCCCTGGAGGGCGGGGTCGAGGTAGAAGTGCTCCAGCCAGCGGCCGTCCTCGGCGGGGCGCAGGGTGACGCAGCCCGCGAAGGCGCCGCCGGCCAGGATGACGGAGGTGTGGCCGGGAGAGAAGGAGTCCCGGAACCGCTGACGCACCCGGTGCTCGTCGTAGCGGCCCAGCCGCTCCAGGTCGGGGCGCATCACCGTCGCCCGCAGTTCCGCGATCGCCTCGACCTCGTCCGGCCCGGCGGTGCGCAGCTCCCAGTCCACGAGATTTTCCATGGCGGAAAGTATCGCAATGACCGGTTTTGAGGTGATCTCCGGGTCTGTCGACAAGAAGTCAACAGATCCTCAACCGGCCGTTCCTAGGATCCGTCCCGAGGAGCGCTCCTCCAGGGAGCGCCGGCAGGGAGGGAACCCGTCGTGAACCTAGGCGTCCCGGAGATCATCATCGGCTTCGTGCTCTTCTTCCTCCTGATCGGGCTCGTGGTGTTCACCGCCGTGGTGCTGGCCAACCGGCGGCGCGGGTAGCGCGCGGGAGGCGGCCGGGGCCGGGCCCGGCCGCCGGGCGGGTCAGCGGGTGTCGGAGTCGGTGTCGGCCAGGGCGGCGCGACCGGCCTCCAGCCGGGCCACCGGGATGCGGAACGGGGAGCAGGAGACGTAGTCGAGGCCGACCTCGTGGCAGAAGTGCACCGAGTCGGGGTCGCCGCCGTGCTCGCCGCAGATGCCCACGTGCAGGTCGGGACGGGCGGCGCGGCCCTCCTCGACGGCGATCCTGACCAGCCGGCCGACGCCGTCGCGGTCGAGGGTCTCGAACGGGCTGACGCCGAAGATGCCGAGCTCCAGGTAGCGCGAGAAGAACGCGGCCTCCACGTCGTCGCGGCTGAAGCCCCAGGTCATCTGGGTCAGGTCGTTCGTGCCGAAGGAGAAGAACTCGGCGGCCTCGGCGATCTGGCCCGCCGTCAGCGCCGCCCTCGGCACCTCGATCATCGTGCCGATCAGCGCCTCGACGCCGGTCTCCGCGAGGATCCCGGCCGCCTCCTCGCGTACGGACTCCAGCTCCTGGACGGCCGCCACCAGCGGGATCATGATCTCCGGACGCGCGCCCGGGACCTCGGCCGCGGCCTGGGCGATCGCCCGCACCTGCATGGCGAACAGCCCGGGGATCACCAGGCCGAGGCGCACACCGCGCAGGCCCAGCATCGGGTTCTGCTCGTGCAGCCGCTTGACGGCGGCCAGCAGCCTGCGGTCCTTGTCGGTCACGTCGGGCGAGGTGGCCACCTTGACCGCCAGGTCCACGAGGTCGGGCAGGAACTCGTGCAGGGGCGGGTCGATGAGCCGGATGGTGACGGGGTCGCCGCCCATGGCCTTGAAGATGCCGATGAAGTCGGCCTTCTGGAGGGGTTCGAGGGCGTCGAGCGCGGCCTGCCGCTCCTCGTCGCCGTCGGCCAGGACGAGGTCCTCCACGAGCCGGCGGCGCTCGCCGAGGAACATGTGCTCGGTGCGGCACAGGCCGATGCCCTGGGCGCCGAAGCGGCGGGCCCGCGCGGCGTCCTCGGGGGTGTCGGCGTTGGCGCGCACCCGCAGCCGCCGGACGGAGTCGGCGTGGGCCATGATCCGGTCCACGGCCCTGACCAGGTCGTCGTCCGGCTGCGCGCCCTCGAAGTACTCGACCACCGCCGAGTCCACGACCGGGACCTCGCCGAGGTAGACCTCGCCGGTGGTGCCGTCGATGGAGATCACGTCCCCCTCGGAGACGACCTCGCCGCCGGGCGCGGTGAACCTGCGCTCGCCGGTGGAGACGTCCAGCTCCTCGGCGCCGCACACGCACGTCTTGCCCATGCCGCGGGCGACCACGGCCGCGTGCGAGGTCTTGCCACCGCGGCTGGTCAGGATGCCCTTGGCGGCGATCATGCCGGCCAGGTCGTCGGGGTTGGTCTCGCGGCGGACGAGGATGACGTCCTCGCCCCGGCCGGCCAGCTCGACGGCGCGCTCGGAGGAGAAGACGACCTTGCCGACGGCGGCGCCCGGCGAGGCGTTCATGCCCTTGGCGATCTTCTTCTTCTCGGCGCCGCCGTCGAAGCGGGGGAACATGAGCTGGGCGAGCTGGTCGCCGGTGACGCGGGTGACGGCCTCGTCCAGGGTGATCAGGCCCTGGTCGACGAGCTGGGTGGCGATGCAGAACGCGGCCGCGGCGGTGCGCTTGCCGACGCGGGTCTGGAGCATCCACAGCTTGCCGCGCTCGATCGTGAACTCGATGTCGCACAGGTCCTTGTAGTGGTTCTCCAGCGTCTCCATGATCTGCAGCAGCTCGTCGTAGGAGGGCTTGTCGAGGCGTTCGAGCTCTTGCAGCGGGATGGTGTTGCGGATGCCGGCGACGACGTCCTCGCCCTGGGCGTTCTGCAGGTAGTCGCCGTAGATGCCCTGCTGGCCGGAGCCGGGGTCGCGGGTGAAGGCGACGCCGGTGCCGGAGTCGTTGCCGACGTTGCCGAAGACCATGGCCACGATGTTGACGGCGGTGCCGAGGTCGGCGGGGATGCGCTCCTGGCGGCGGTAGAGGATGGCGCGCGGGGCGTTCCAGGAGTCGAAGACCGCCATGACGGCCAGCCGCATCTGCTCGCGGGGGTCGGCGGGGAAGTCCTTGCCGGTCTGCTCCCGGACGATGCCCTTGTAGGTCTCCACGAGGCCCTGCAGCTCGCCGGCGTCGAGGTCGGTGTCCTGGCGGCGGCCCTTCAGCTCGTCGAGCGCGTGCTCGAACAGGTCGCCGTCGAGGCCGAGGACGGTCTTGCCGAACATCTGGATCAGCCGCCGGTAGGAGTCCCAGGCGAAGCGGTCGTTGCCGCCGGCCTGCTTGGCCAGGCCGTGGACCGACTCGTCGTTGAGCCCGATGTTGAGGACCGTCTCCATCATGCCCGGCATGGAGAACTTCGCGCCCGACCGTACGCTGACCAGGAGGGGGTCGTCGGCCTGCCCGAGGCGGCGGCCCATCTGGGCCTCCAGGGCGTCCAGGTGCTCGGCGACCTCGCGCTCCAGGCCGTCGGGAAGAGCGCCTTCCGCCAGGTAGTGACGGCAGGCTTCAGTGGTGATCGTGAATCCGGGGGGGACGGGCAGCCCGAGATTCATCATCTCGGCGAGATTCGCGCCCTTTCCACCGAGAAGATCCTTGAGATTCCTGTTGCCCTCGGTGAAGTCGTAAACGTACTTGGCCACCACAGCTCCAATCCAACGCTTCTGTCCCGGACTCTACCGGCGAAATTGATGATGAAACTGCACTCCTCGGTTAAGTCATCGTTTATGCAGGTCAAACGCCTACCACAGGTCTAATCCAATTATAGGGACCACTACCCGATAAATTGGTTTATACCAATTGGTTTACACCAATTCTTGAGAAAGAGGAGCCGGGCCGCAGAATCGGATCACACCTGCGCCAGGAGGTCGCCACGGCCGTCTCCCGCCGAGCCCAAGCGTCGTGCAGGGCCCCGCCAAGGCCGCCGATGGGCACGGTGACGCACCTGGGCGGCCCCGCCCGGGGCGCCGGCGGCATGATCGCTCAACGTGACCCAGCTCGGCTCGTTCCGCGATATGGACGTGATCGGGACATGACACTCTGCTCGCATGCCCCGCACGACGCCACGAGGCCTGATGGCCGCCTGCCTGGCTTTGGCGCTGTCCGCCTGCGGCTCGGGAACGCCCGAGCCCGCCGCAGGGTCGCTGCTACCGGGGGCGGAGCAGCGACACGCGACCCAGCTCAGGCCTGGAGACTGCCTGGTGTCGATCCCCGACGACCTGATCGCGACGCTCGTCCCGTGCGGCAACCCGCACAGGGCCGAGTTCGGCATGATCTACGTCGTGCCGGAGGGTCCGTGGCCGGGCACCGAGCAGGCCAGGCGGCAGGCCAAGAGCTTCTGCGCGCCGCGGCTGCGGGTCAAGCAGGAACGGCTGAGCGACGTCGAGGTGACCGCGCTGCCGCCGCTGGAGGCCGAGTGGCCGCGTCACCGCACGGCGTACTGCGTGGCGGTGGCCCGGCGGGGGCAGCTCGTCGGGCGCGTCCTGGAGTAGGCACGAGGGCCTCGGGCGCGTCCTGGAGCAGGCGTGGGGGCCGGGTCACGCGAGGATCGGGTTGGTCTCGGGCGACGGGCCCGGCGCGCCGTCGCGCGGCGGCAGCCACAGCACGAACGTGGCCCCCTGCCCGGGCGCGGAGAACACCGCCACCCGCCCCCCGTGCGACTCCACGATCTGCCGGACGATGGCCAGGCCCAGGCCGGTGTGCCGGTCGCGCCTGCTGGCCTCGCCGCGCCAGAACCGGTCGAACACCCGCTCCTGCTCCGCCGCGCCGAGCCCGGGGCCGTCGTCCCTGACCGCGACCCACAACCAGCCGTCCGACCGGCCGGCCCCGACCCGGACGCGGCCGCCCGGCGGGGTCAGCCGCACCGCGTTGGACAGCAGGTTGGCCACGGCGCGGCGCAGCGCGTCCTGGTCGCCGGTCATCTCCAGGTCCCGGTCCAGCGCGCGGGTGATCGTCAGGCCGCGGGCGGCGGCCGGCGCCGCGTACTCCTCGCACGCCTCCCGCGCCACCCTGCCCAGGTCGAGGTCGGTGTCGGCGAATGCGGTCGCCTGCCGCCGGGCGCTGGCCAGCAGGTCCTCCACGAGCCTGGTCATGCGGGTGGTCGCCCGGTCCACGATCTGCACGGCCCTGGCCCGCTCCTCGTCGCTGGCCTCCGGCGAGGCGAGCACGGCGTCCACGTTGGCCCGGATGATCGTCAGGGGGCTGCGCAGCTCGTGCGAGGCGTCGTCGATGAGCCGGCGCTGCGCGCTGAACGCCTCCTCCAGCCGGTCGAGCATGGTGTCGATGGTGTCGGCCAGGTCCTTGAGCTCGTCGCGCGAGCCCCCCAGCCTGATCCGCCGGGTCAGGTCGGTCGCCTGGATCTCCTCCGTCGTACGCGTGATCGACCGCACCGGACGCAGCACCCGCCCCGACAGCACCCATCCGATGCCCAGGGACGCCAGGTAGAGCCCGGCCAGGGTGGCCAGCGAATAGTCGCGCAGCGTGGCCAGCGTCCTGATGTTGACCTCGTTCTCGACCTCCTCGATGAAGACGACCTCCTGCTTGCCCACGTACTGGTTGCCGCGGTACGCCTTGGCGTACTCGGTGGAGTACGGGCGTTCCTCGGTGGTCTTGGAGACGGCCGCGTAGATGCCGCCGAGCACCAGCGCGGCCAGCACGAACAGCAGCCCCGAGTAGAGCACGGTGAGCCGGAAGCGGATGGTGTGGATCACGCCGGCTCCTTGAGCCGGTAGCCGCGGCTGATCACCGTCTCGATGAGGCCGTCCTCCTGGAGCTTGCGGCGCAGGTTGCCGACGGTGACCCGGACGGTGTTGGTGAACGGGTCGGCGTGCTCGTCCCAGACGTGTTCGAGCAGCTCCTCGGTGGAGACGACGTGGCCGGGACGGGTCATCAGGTAGTGCAGCACGCCGTACTCCTTGGGGGTCAGGGCCAGGGAGCGGCCGTCGAGGGAGACCTCCATGCGGGCGGTGTCGATGCGCAGCCCGCCCACCTGGAGCACGGCGGTGCCGCCGGTGTCCCTGCGCAGCAGCGCCCGTACCCGGGCCAGCAGCTCGGGGAAGGCGAACGGCTTGACCAGGTAGTCGTCGGCGCCCTCGTCGAGGCCGCGTACCCGGTCGTCGAGGCGGTCGCGGGCGGTCACCATGATGATCCGCACGCCGCGGCCGGCGGCACGTACCGAGCGGCAGAGCTGGAAGCCGTCGCCGCCGGGCAGGTTCAGGTCGAGCAGGACCAGGTCGTAGGTGTTGACCTCCAGCTTCTCGTGCGCCGACGGCGCGTCGTAGGCCACGTCCACCGCGTAGCCCGCCCGGACCAGACCCACCCGTAACGCGTCGACCAGGTCTTCCTCGTCCTCGACCACCAGCAGTCGCATGATCTTGACCCTAGTTCCGGATGGGGTGTCACGCCATGGGTCGGATCGGCCTTCCCGGCCCGGCAACACTGCACCAAACACCCGCGAAAAACCACATAACTATCGCCTTTACACGATTTTTCGGTGTTGACAGTTAGATCTTTCGACCATGACGCCCTTCCAGCGATATTTGGCAGAAGAAGTGGCACTCGATCACGTTGAGGGCCTGATCTCGCGGCGCGAGGCCCTGCGCCGCCTGGGCCTTCTCGGGCTCGCCCTCCCCGCCGCCACTGCTCTCCTCGCCGCCTGCGGCGCCACCCCGGACACCGACCCGGCGAGCCCCCCGGGGCCGCAGACGGCCTCGCCGCCCGGCGCGGCCTCCCCCGCGGGCCCGCCGCCGCTCCCCACACAGGCGATCACCTTCCCCGGCCCGGACGGGACCACGTTGCGGGCCGCCTGGTCCCCGGCCGCCGACCCCAAGGGCGCGGTGCTGGTCATGCACGAGAACCGCGGCCTGACCGACCACATCCGCTCGGTCGCCGGCCGCCTGGCCGCGAGCGGCTACTCGGCCCTCGCGCCCGACCTGCTCTCCCACGAGGGCGGCACGGCCGCGTTCGCCGACACCGCGCAGGTCACGGCCAAGCTGGGCGAGATCCCGCAGGAACGGTTCGTGGCCGACATGAAGGCGGCCGTCGGCGAGCTGCGGAACCGGGCCGAGGGCGTCCGGCTGGGCATGATCGGCTTCTGCTTCGGCGGCGGGATGACGTGGCTGCTGCTGTCGTCCGGGGAGGACCGGCTGGCCGCCGCCGCGCCCTTCTACGGCCCGCTGCCCGACGACGCCGATCTGACCGGCGCGCGGGCGTCCGTCCTGGCGATCTACGCCGAGCAGGACGACCGCGTCAACGCCACCAGGGACGCGGCCGAGACGGCGCTGACGAAGGCCGGGCTCACCCACGAGCTGGTGACCGTCCCGGGCGTCGGCCACGCCTTCTTCAACGACACCGGCGCCCGCTACGACGCGCGGGCCGCCGCGCAGGCCTACGACTACGTGCTGACCTGGTTCGGCCGCCACCTGTCCTGAACCGGCGGGGCCTCAAACGGCGAGCGCCGCCCGCGGCCGAAGCCGGGGCGGCGCTGGTGGTGCCGAGGTCAGTCGTTGAGGCGCTGACGCAGGTAGGAGTCGACCTGGTCGATGGCGATGCGCTCCTGGGCCATGCTGTCGCGCTCGCGGATCGTCACCGCGTGGTCTTCGAGGGTGTCGAAGTCGACGGTGATGCAGAACGGGGTGCCGATCTCGTCCTGGCGGCGGTAGCGGCGGCCGATCGCGCCCGCGTCGTCGAACTCGACGTTCCACCGCCTGCGCAGCTGCGCGGCCAGGTCGCGGGCCTTCGGCGACAGGTCGGCGTTGCGCGACAGCGGCAGCACCGCGGCCTTGACCGGCGCAAGCCGGTGGTCGAGCCGCAGCACCGTGCGCTTCTCCAGGACGCCCTTGGCGTTGGGCGCCTCGTCCTCGGTGTAGGCGTCGAGCAGGAAGGTCAGCGTGGCCCGGTCGACGCCGGCGGCCGGCTCGATGACGTAGGGGACATAACGCTCACCGGTGTCCTGCTCGAAGAAGCTCAGGTCGACGCCCGACGCCTTGGAGTGGGCGGTGAGGTCGAAGTCGGTGCGGTTGGCGATGCCCTCCAGCTCGCCCCACTCCGAGCCCTGGAAGTTGAAGCGGTACTCGACGTCGACGGTGCGCTTGGCGTAGTGGGACAGCTTCTCCTGCGGGTGCTCGTACAGGCGCAGGTTGTCCTTGTTGATGCCCAGGTCGGAGTACCAGCGGAAGCGCTCGTCGATCCAGTACTGGTGCCACTCCTCGTCGGTGCCGGGCTTGACGAAGAACTCCATCTCCATCTGCTCGAACTCGCGGGTGCGGAAGATGAAGTTGCCCGGGGTGATCTCGTTGCGGAAGGACTTGCCGACCTGGCCGATGCCGAACGGGACCTTCTTGCGCGCCGACTGCTGCACGTTGAGGTAGTTGATGAAGATGCCCTGCGCGGTCTCCGGACGGAGGTAGGCCAGGCCCGACTCGTCCTCGACCGGGCCGAGGAAGGTCTTGAGCAGGCCGCTGAACTGCCGGGGCTCGGTGAAGGTGCCCTTGTTGCCGCAGTTGGGGCAGGTGACGTCGGCCAGGCCGTTGTCGGGCTCCTTGCCGTTCTTCTCCTCGTACGCCTCGACGAGATGGTCGGCGCGGAAACGCTTGTGGCACGACTGGCACTCGGTCAGCGGGTCGGTGAAGGTCTCGACGTGGCCGCTGGCCCGCCAGACCTCGGGGGCCAGGATGACGCAGGAGTCGAGGCCCACCACGTCGTCGCGCGACTGGACCATCGACAGCCACCACTGCCGCTTGACGTTGTTCTTCAGCTCGATGCCCAGAGGACCGTAGTCCCACGACGCGCGAAGTCCGCCGTAGATCTCGCTCGACGGGTAAACGAGCCCGCGGCGCTTGGCGAGGCTGACGATGGTGTCCATGACGTCGGTGCGTCGTGCCATTTTGGTTGCGTCTCTTTCCGGCTGGAGGTCGGCGAGTGAATTCGATGAGATCCCAGCTTAGGGGACGCTCACCCGGTCTCGCGCGCGAGTAACGCTACGCACCCTCTTGCGTGTACACGTCCTCGTACGCGCTGGGTTCGTTGACCATGAGGATCATCAACGGGTACATGACCATCCTGGAGGCCGACAGCGCCCTCCGGTAGAACCCCGCGCCCTCCCATTCGCTGATCAGCGCCCACAGATTGGGCTCGTCGACCGAACGGGCCAGCCGCCCGCGCCGGTAGCCCGGCTGGGCGGCGAAGGTGTCGAGGATGGCGTGGCCCTGCTTGAGGAAGTCCTGAGACTGGGACTCTGGCACGGTGTATCGGATCACGGCGAGCACCAGCCCAGCCTAGAGGTGCGCACCCTGCTGTCACGCGAACTCCCATAGGCTCTCGACGTGGCCTCCAAAAACAAGCGCCCGCTGCCCCAGGGCGAGCAGTTCTTCACGCCGGGCGCGAGCGGCGTCCGCAAGGCCGTCGAGCGGCGCAGCGCGATCCCGATGACGTTCCTGTTCACGCAGGTGCCCAGGTGGGCGACGCCCGCCGTGCTGGTGATCCTGCTGCTGGCCGCCTTCGCGGTGGGCAACTGGCTGGGCGGCGTGGCGGCGCTGGCGGCGCTGGCGTTCGTCGGCTGGCTGGCGTACCTGTCGTGGCCGTCGCTGGGCGTCGGCGGGCGGCTGCTGCGGGTCGCGATGGTGGTCTTCCTGGCGATCCTGGCGGCTGACCGGTTTGGGGCGTTCTAGTCCGGCCCGCCGGAGATTTTGACAATCATTTTCATTTTCCTCCATACTTGAGGGCGTGATGTCCCGTACGCCCCCAATGCGCGCCGTAACCTTCCTCGCCGGAGCAGCCCTGCTGGCCACGTCCGCCTGCGGCGCCGGGTCGGCGGAGACCGCCGCGGACGGCAGGCCCGAAGTGATCGCCGCCTTCTACCCGCTCCAGTGGCTCACGGAGCAGGTGGCCGGGCCCGACGCGAACGTGACCGTCCTGACCGCGCCCGGCGTCGAGCCGCACGACCTGGAGCTGGGCATCCAGCAGATGACCAAGCTCCAGGACGCCGCGCTCACGGTCTACGTCAAGGGCGTGCAGCCCGCCGTCGACGACGCCGTCTCCGGCGACACGGCCTTCGACGCCGCCGCCGTCGTCACGACGATCCCGGCGGGCGGGCACGCCGGTGAGGAGGGGCACGCGGAAGAGCACGCAGCGGAGCACAACGTCTCCTACGACCCGCACATCTGGCTCGACCCGTCCCGGCTGGCCACGGTCGCCGGCAAGCTGGGCGAGCGCCTGGCCGCCGCCGACCCCGCCCACGCGCAGGCGTACGAGGACCGCGCCGCCAAGGCGGCGGGCGTGCTGGGCGGCCTCGACCAGGAGTTCGCCAAGGGCCTGGCCGCCTGCGCGGGAAAGACCCTGATCACCGCGCACGAGGCGTTCGGCTACCTGGCCGACCGCTACAAGCTCAAGCAGGTGGGCATCACGCTCGACCCCGAGACCGAGCCGTCGCCGAAGCGCCTGTCGGAGGTGGCCGCGCTGGCCAGGTCCGAGGGCGCCACCACGATCTTCACCGAGTCCCTGGTCAGCCCGAAGGTGGCCGAGGTGCTGGCCGGCGAGGTCGGCGCGAAGACGGCCGTGCTCGACCCGCTGGAGAGCAAGCCCGCCGGCGACTACCTGACGGCCATGCGCGGCAACCTGGAGACCCTCCGGACGGCGCTGGGGTGTGCGGCATGAGCGAGACGGCCTTCGCGATGACCGACGGCCGGGTCGGCTTCGACGGCCGGCAGATCCTGCGCGGCATCGACCTGACCGTCCGTCCCGGCGAGGTCGTGGCGCTCCTGGGCGCCAACGGCTCGGGCAAGTCCACCCTGGTCCGCGCGCTGCTCGGCCTCACCCCGCTGTCCGGCGGCCGGACCCTCCTGTACGGCTCCCCGCCCGCCAGGTTCCGCGACTGGTGGCGCATCGGCTACGTGCCCCAGCGCCTCCAGGTCGGCGGCGGCGTGCCCGCCACGGTCCGCGAGGTCGTGGCCTCGGGCCGCGTCGCCCGGCAGAGCCGGCTGCGCAGGACCAGCGCGGCCGACCGGGCGGCGGTCGCCCACGCCCTGGACGCGGTCGACCTGACCGGCCGGGCCGGCGACCCCGTGCAGTCGCTCTCGGGCGGCCAGCAGCAGCGCGTGCTCATCGCCCGCGCCCTGGCCGGCGAGCCCGACACGTACGTGATGGACGAGCCCACCGCGGGCGTGGACGCCGAGACCCAGCAACTCCTGGCCGGCACGCTGACAGGCCTGGTCCGCGACGGCAAGACGATCGTCCTGGTCGCCCACGAGCTAGGCCCGCTGGAGCCGCTGATCACGCGCGGCGTCGTGGTCCGGGAGGGCCGCGTCGCGCACGACGGCGAGCCGCCGCGGACCGGCGGCGAGCACGCCGGGCCGGGACACGAGCACCGACATCCGCACGCCGGACCGCCGACCGGACGGCAGGGAGAACCACGATGATCGAGCTTCTGCAGGAGAACCTCTTCCAGCTCGCGCTGATCGCCGCGCTGCTGGTGGGGCTGTGCGCGCCCGCGGTGGGCACGTTCATCGTGCAGCGCAGGCTGTCGCTGCTCGGCGACGGCATCGGGCACGTCGCGCTGACCGGCGTGGCGCTGGGCTTCCTGACCGGCACGGCGCCGGTGCTGACGGCCGTGGTCGTCTCCGTGCTGGGCGCGGTGGCGATCGAGCTGGTCAGGGCCCGGGGCCGGACCAGCGGCGACGTCGCGCTCGCCCTGCTGTTCTACGGCGGCATCGCGGGCGGCGTCATGCTCATGGGCATCGCGCCCGGCGGCAGCAACGCCAAGCTCAACTCCTACCTGTTCGGCGCCATCGCCAGCGTCACCCAGCAGGACATCTGGATCATCGGCGCGCTGGCCGTGGCGGTGATCGGCGTGGTCGTCGTCTTCGGCAGGGAGCTGTTCGTGCTCTGCCAGGACGAGGAGATGGCCAGGGCCAGCGGCCTGCCGGTGCGCTTCCTCAGCCTGCTGATCGCGGTCACCGCCGCGCTCACCGTGGTCATCGCCATGCGGGTGGTCGGCCTGCTGCTGGTCAGCGCGCTGATGGTGATCCCGGTGGCCACGAGCCAGCAGCTCACCCGGGGTTTCCGGGCCACGATGGGGCTGGCGATGCTGTTCGGCGTGCTCGCCTCGGTGGGCGGGCTGCTCGCCTCGACGATGTCGTCGCGGGTGCCTCCGGGCGCGGCGATCGTGCTTCTCGCCCTCGCCGGCTTCGTCCTGGCCCTCGCTGTCGGTAAATTCGTACGGCGAGGCCGTATCCAGGAGTCCCCAGTGAGCCGGCGACCACAAGTCCGTGTCGAGGAGGTCGCATGACGACGAGGCGCGATGCCGTGCACGACACCCTTCGCGGGAGCGAGGGGTTCCGCAGCGCCCAGGACGTCTATGCCGAGATGCGCCTGCACGGCGCCAAGATCGGGCTGACCACCGTCTACCGGGCGCTGCAGGCGCTGGCCGACTGCGGCCAGGTCGACGTGCTGCGCACCGACGAGGGCGAGTCCGTCTACCGCGCGTGCGCCAGCGACGACCATCACCATCACCTGGTGTGCCGTCGTTGCGGCCACACGGTCGAGGTGGCCGGGCCGGCCGTCGAGCGCTGGGCCGAGGCGGTGGGCAGCGACCACGGCTTCACCGAGATCACTCACACGGTCGAGGTCTTCGGCACCTGCTCGTCCTGCTCGGCGCCGGCCCGGGTGGGCTGAGGGCCGCGGGAGCCGTACAGGACGCCGAGCACGACCGCGGCGCATCCGGCCAGTTGCAGCGCCGAGGGCCGCTCCCCCAGCGTGAGGGTGGAGACGGCGACGGTGGTCATCGGCTGCACGAGCAGCAGCAGCGCGGTGAGCGCCGCGGGCTGCCTGGGCAGCGAGTACGTGATCAGCAGCCACCCCACCACCTGCGGCCCCAGGGCGAGCAGCAGCAGCCACCCGTGCGCCGGCCATGCCGGCGCCAGGTCGGCCCCGCCGAACAGCGGGCTGAGCGCCGCGATCAGCACGGTGGCCACGACGGTCGCCTGCGCCAGCGGACCCGCCGTCCGTCCCGGGCCGGCCTTCATGAGCAGCAGGTACGCGGCGTACACGACCGAGGTCGCCATCCCGGTGGCCGCCCCCATGACGGGGTCGAGCCCGTACGCCGCGCCGTCGAACACGCCGGAGATCAGCACGACCCCGCCGAAGACGATCGGCGTGCTCGCCATGAGCCGGTTGGAGGGGCGCTCGCGGAAGATGCCCCAGGCGGCGAAGGCCACGATGAACACCTGAAGGTTGCCCAGCACGGTCGCCAGGCCCGCGCCGACCCACTTGATCGACTGGTGCCAGAACAGCAGGTCGAGCGAGAACAGCGCGCCCGCGGCCCAGGCCCGCCACGCGCTCTTCCAAGGCAGGGGCCCCAGCTTCCGCCGTTCGAGCCAGGCGAGCAGGAGCATGGGCGGCACCGCGTACGCGCAGCGGAACAACGCCGACGTCGCGGGCGACACCCCGGACATGCGCACCAGCGGCGCGGAGGTGGAGATGATCAGTGCTCCGGCGATCGCGATCAGGACGATACGCCGATATGCACTCATGGAAACCCCCCGAGCCCCATGGGAGAGATACGCTGCGACCACGCTAGAACCGGCCCCGACAGGAGTCAACATGCCGTTTGGCCATGACATGGTGCATTCTTTGGCGACCGTTGTCGACCTGGTCAACACCTCGCCGTCCACCGGCGGCGACGACGACCTGGCCAGCCTGGCCGAGCTGCAAACCTTCGTGGAGTCCCGGCAGATCAGCGGCATCGGCGCGCTGACGGCCCGCGACCTCGGCCAGGTCCGCATGGTGCGCGAGGCGTTCCACCGGGTGTTCACGGCCTCCGACGTGGCGAGCGCCGTGCGCACCCTCAACGCGCTGCTCGCCGAGACGCGCATCACGCCCAGGCTGACCGAGCACGACGGCCATCCGCTGCACGTCCACTACTTCGCCACCGACGCCACACTGGCCGAGCACATGGCCGCCGACTGCGGCGTGGCGCTGGCGCACCTGCTGGTGGAGGGCGAGATGGAACGCCTGCGCACGTGCTCGGCCCCCGACTGCGACCGCGTGTTCGTGGACGAGTCCCGCAACCGCTCCCGGGTCTACTGCGACAGCCGCACCTGCGGCAACCGCATGCACGTCGCCGCCTACCGCGCCCGCCGCCGCGCCTGACCGTCCCCGATCACGCGAACCGCCCGCCCCCGCGATGACCGGGGGCGGGCGGCAGCCGCGCCGGATTCAGGGCGCTTCGCTGGACGTCTGCCACCACGGCGGCTTGGCGGTGGCGAAGACGTCGGAGCAGTTGCACGAGCCGCAACCTGGGATCATCGGCCCTCCTTCTTCGTGGGGGAACGGGTTGTACCCGCCTTCACCCGCTCTCAGCCTGACCCGCGTGACAGAATTCCCAATCCCGCCGTCGAGCCACGTTCCTCAGCCGACGTCGCGCCGCCGCAGGGCGAACAGCCCGCCGGCCGTGAGCGCGGCCGTCAGGGCGAGCAGCGTCAGCTCGGGCGCCGTGCCGAACGCCTGCCCCGCCATGATGTTCGGCAGGTAGTGGAACGGCTCGAACGGCGTGCCGCCCCACACCCCGTAGAAGGGGGCGACGACCTGGCCAAGCAGGGCGGTCAGGACCCAGGCCGCCCAGCACAGCGGCACGCTCGCCCGCGGCAGCAGCCCGTAGGCCGTCAGGCAGACCGCGCCGACGCACCAGGCCGCCGGAGCCTGGCTGAGCGCGGCGGCCAGGAAGCGCGGCGCGGTGCCCGCGAGGTCGCCGAGGAGCGCGGCGTACACGGCACTGAAGACGAGGGCGGCCAGCGCCAGCAGCGCGACCGTGCCGAGCGCGGCCACCGCCAGGTGCCCGGCCGCCCAGCGGACCCGGGTCAGGGGCGTGGACTGCACGTGGTCGGCGCGGCCCGAGGTCTCCTCGGCGCGCAGCCGCATGATCATGAGCACCGGGTAGAGCGCGATGCCGTAGGCGAGGATCAGCAGGTAGTACCACATGTACCCGTCGAGGGCGTCGGCCGCCGGGACGCCGAGCAGGGTCGTGATGTTGGTGACCACGACGCTCGGGCGGGCCAGGACGTCCTTGGCCAGCGGGCCCATCGCGCCGCCCACCGCCGCGAACGCCGCCGTCCCGGCCGCCCACTTCAGCAGCAGGCCGCGGTGCAGCCGCCAGGCCAGCGAGACCGGGCCGCGCAGCCCGGGGGCCTCCTCCTTGCCCGGACGTTCCGGCAGCAGGCCCGAGCCGAGGTCGCGGCGGCCGAGCAGCGCGTACGCCACCGCGCACAGCGCCCCGGCGGCCAGCGTGGACACGCCGAGCAGCCACCACCGCTCGTCCCGGTAGGCGTCCACCAGGTGGCTCCAGCCGAGCGGTGACAGGGCCTTGAGCCAGGGCCGGTCGCTCGCGTCGGCGGCGTAGCGCAGGACGTAGGCGAGGCCGAGGGCGTACAGGCCGATGACCGTGGCGGTACGGGCGTCGCGCGCCAGTTGCGCCGCGACGGCGGCGACGCCCGCGAACACCCAGCCCGCCACCACGACGGCGGCGCCGTAGGCGAGCGTGCCGACGGGTTCGAGGCCGGCGGCGAGCAGGGCGGCGGCGGTCAGCGCCCCGCCGGTCAGGCTGGTCGCCCCGGCGACCAGCAGGGCCGCGCCGAGCGGCGCCCGGCGGCCGACCACGCCCGCACGCACCAGTTCGGTCCGGCCCGCGTCCTCCTCCCTGCGGGTGTGCCGCACGACCGTCATCAGGGCGGCGAACGCGTTGATCACGTAGAGGAAGCCGCCGCTGCGCCAGGTCGCCAGCACCTCCAGGCGCGGTTCGACGACCCCACCGCCGAGCGCCCGGAAGAAGGCGTAATGGCGGACGACGTCGGTGTAGGCGAGCTTCAGCTCGTAGGTGCCCATGTTCCGGTTGATGTAGCCGACCATCGCCAGGCTCAGGGCCACGAGCAGCAGGAACCACCAGGGGGCGACGGCACGCTCGCGGCGCAGCGCCAGGCGGACGAGCGTCCCGGTGCCGCTCATCGCACGGCCTCCGCCCGCCGGCCGCCCTCGTAGTGGCGCAGGAACAGCTCCTCCAGCGTGGGCGGGCGGCTGTCCAGGGTGCGCACGCCCGCCGCGGTCAGGCTGCGCAGCGCCGCGCCGAGCGCGTCCGCGTCCACGTCGAACCGCACCCGGCCGTCCTCCGCGCGCAGGTCGTGCACGCCGGGCAGCCCGGCCAGCCCTTCGGCGGGCCGGTCGAGCTCGGCGTGGACGGTGGTGCGGGTCAGGTGGCGCAGGCCGGCCAGGGTGCCGCTCTCGACCGCGCGCCCGTCGCGGATGATCGTGACCCGGTCGCACAGGGCCTCGACCTCGGACAGGACGTGGCTGGACAGCAGCACGGTACGGTCGCCGCGCCGCCGCTCCTCCCTGACGACCTCCCGGAACGTCTCCTCCATGAGCGGGTCGAGCCCGGAGGTCGGCTCGTCGAGCAGCAGCAGCTCGGCGTCGGAGGCGAGCGCCGCGACCAGCGCGACCTTCTGCCGGTTGCCCTTGGAGTAGGCCCGGCCCTTCTTGCGCGGGTCGAGGCCGAACCGGTCGAGCAGGTCGTTCCTGCGCCCGCGGTCGAGGCCGCCGCGCAGCCGGCCCAGCAGGTCGATGACCTCGCCGCCGGACAGGTCCGGCCAGAGCGTGACGTCGCCCGGCACGTACGCCAGGCGACGGTGCAGCTCGGCGGCCTCGCGCCAGGGGTCGCCGCCGAGCAGGCGGACACTGCCCGCGTCGGCCCGCGCGAGGCCGAGCAGGATGCGGATCGTGGTGCTCTTGCCCGCGCCGTTGGGGCCCAGGAAACCGTGCACCTCGCCGGTGCGCACGGTCAGGTCGAGGCCGTCGAGGGCCCTGGTCCGGCCGTACGCCTTGACGAGTCCGGCCACCGAGATGGCGTCGCTCATGATCTGCCTCATGACTATTCGCTCGTACAGTTGACTACCCGAACGAGTAGGACGCTATATCAGCGTATAGTCGCCGTCCAGTGCGGCAGCTCAGCGGAGGTGCACTCGGGGTTTTCCTAGGCGCCGGGGACCTGGTTGGGGATCGCGCCGCCGTAGCGGCGGTCGCGCTTGGCGTACGTCTCGCACGCCTCCCACAGGTCGCGGCGGTCGAAGTCGGGCCAGAGCCGGTCGAGGAAGACCATCTCGGCGTAGGCCGACTGCCACAGCAGGAAGTTGGAGAAGCGCTGCTCGCCGGAGGAGCGCAGGAACAGGTCGACCGGCGGGATCTCCGGCTCGTCGAGGTAGCGGGCGAACACCTTCTCGTTCACCTTGGACGGCTTGACCCGCCCCGCCGCGATGTCGGCCGCCAGCTTGACCGCCGCATCGACGATCTCGGCCTGGCCGCCGTAGTT
The DNA here is from genome assembly GCF_040642995.1 of Nonomuraea sp. NPDC047529. Classification (NCBI taxonomy): domain Bacteria; kingdom Bacillati; phylum Actinomycetota; class Actinomycetes; order Streptosporangiales; family Streptosporangiaceae; genus Nonomuraea; species Nonomuraea sp. NPDC047529. The sequence goes on from NZ_JBEYTJ010000002.1 coordinate 241,253, forward strand.
GACGCAGAACTGCAACGTCAGCTTGCTGTTGCCGACGGTCATCTGCTCGGCGGTCTGCAACTCGGAGATCACGCTCTTCCACAACCGCCCCGGACGGCCCGCCCAGCGCACCCGCACGCCCATGGCGTTGAGCTCGTCGCGCCGCCGCCTGATCACGTCGCGGTTGAAGCCCATGAGGAAGCGCACCTCGTCGGGCGAGCGCTTCCAGTTCTCCGTGGAGAAGGCGTAGGCGCTCAGGTAGGGCACGCCCAGCTCAAGAGCCCCCTCGATGACGTCGAACAGCGAGGACTCGCCCGCCTTGTGGCCCTCGGTGCGGGGCAGGCCGCGCGCCTTGGCCCAGCGGCCGTTGCCGTCCATCACGACGGCGACGTGCCGGGGCACGAGGTCACGCGGGATCGGCGGCGGGGTCGCGCCTGACGGATGAGGGGTCGGAGGCCGGACGTTCACGCATGCTCCCTTTCGACGTGTCGCAGAGAGCGTATTCCGTGTTCGAGATGCCATTGCAGATATGCGGCGACCAGACCGCTGCACTCGCTGCGGTGACGCGACTCCGAGGCGTCGGCGGTGGCCCAGTCGCCGCGCAGCAGCGCCGTCATGAGCCCGATCGTCTCCCCCGCCGGCACCGCCGAGCCCGCCGGGCGGCACGCCCCGCACACCACGCCGCCCGCGACGATGGCGAAGGCCCTGACCGCCGGGGCCTGGCACTTGGCGCACGCCTCCAGCGCGGGCGCGTAGCCGGCCACCGCCAGCGAGCGCAGGAAGTACGCGTCGAGCACCAGCCTGGCCTCGTGGACGCGCTCGGACAGCGTGCGCAGCCCGCCGACCAGCAGCAGGAACTGCCGCAGCGCCGGCTCCTTCTCGCCGTGGGTCAGCCGGTCGGCCGTCTCCAGCATGGCGCTGCCCGCGGTGTAACGGGGATAGTCGACGGCCAGCGCCTCGCCATAGGGCCTGATGGTCTCCGCCTGCGTGACCACGTCGAGCGTGCGGCCGGTGTGGAGCTGGAGGTCGACGTGCGTGAACGGCTCCAGCCGCGCGCCGAAGCGGGACTTGGTGCGGCGCACGCCCCTCGCCACCGCCCGGATCTTGCCGGTGCGCTTGGCCAGAACGGTGACGATGCGATCGGCCTCACCGAGTTTCTGCGTCCGCAGGACGACGCCTTCGTCGCGGTAGAGACTCACTTGCCCATCTTACGGCCGCACGCGAGGCATGTTCCGGGCATGCTCTTGTGACGCGACTTTGCCCTGCCGTCACTAGACTTTGACGTCTGTCCCCGCATCACCCGTTGTTCAACCCCCCGCTACTGCCTCGAAAGGGAGTCATGACCCGCGTGGTCCTGCTGGGCTCTTCGCCCGGCCCCGACACCTCTCCGACCGGCCTGAGGCTGGCCGCGCTGCCCGGCAATCCCACCGTGGCCGAGCGGCTGCGAAGCCAGCTCGCTTCCTATGACCCGCGGCCGGCCACGATCGAGACCGGCGACGTGGCCGCCGCCCTGCGCGCCCTGGCCGACGTCGCAGATTCGGCAACGGAGAACCTCTTCATCATCCCCCAGAACTCGGTCGTCCACGACGAGCTGATCTACCAGATCAGCAAGGCCAAGCGCGGCGCGCTGGCGCTCGTGGCCAAGGAGCCGCGGCTGGAGGTGACCGAGGAGGCGCAGGAGGACACCGTACCGATCGACGAGGCCGATCCGGAGATCGGCTACGGCCGCCTCGAAGGGCTGCCGGTGCGCGCCCGCGTCGGCAAGTCCCGCGTCGTGTCGGTCGGCACCGCCAACCACGCGGTGACCAGGCCCAACGCGGTGGTGCTCGGCCCGCTGCACATCAGCGCCCGCAACGCCCCCGTGCTCGCGCAGACCTGCCGCGAGCTGGCCCAGATGGCCGGCCGCTTCGGCAAGGACGACGACCTCGTCCAGCTCCTCGTGTTCGGCCTGGTGCGCAACGGCGTGTCGGTCGGCGTGCGCGGCCGCCGCGACCTGTTCTACCGCCGGGTGAGCACGCAGGAGGAGGTCAACGAGGCCGGCTCCGAGATGGCCGGCATGAACGAGGACCGCGCCCGGCTCAACAACGCGGTCAAGGGCGCCGACGGCTTCTTCACCACCTACTTCGTCTCCACCTACTCGCGCTTCATCGCCCGCTGGGCGGCGCGGCGCGGGCTGACGCCCAACCAGGTGACGCTGATCTCGATCACGCTCGGCGTGGCCGCGGCCGCCTGCTTCGCCACCGGCGACCGTCCGTGGATGGTCGCCGGCGGCCTGCTGATCTACTTCGCCTTCGTCTTCGACTGCGTCGACGGCCAGGTGGCCCGCTACGCCCGAAAGTTCGGCGTGCTGGGGGCCTGGCTCGACGCCACCTTCGACCGCTTCAAGGAATACGTGGTCTTCGCCGGTCTGGCCGTCGGCTGGGTCGTCTCGGGCAACGGCGACGACATCTGGATCCTGGCGCTGGCCGCCATCGGGCTCCAGTCCGTACGCCACCTGCTCGACTTCTCCTTCGGCATCTCCAACCGGCGCAAGCCGCCCGGGCAGCTCCCCACCCTCCCGCTCGACGCCCCCGACGACCGCGACCTGCGCAAGGCGCTGGAGCGGCGCAAGGCAGAGCGCAGCCAGGGCCTGCGCGGTGTGCTCAAGATGTGGACCAGGGCGGGCAAGTTCCGCGCGGTCCACTGGGCGCGGAAGATGATCGTGTTCCCCATCGGCGAGCGGTTCGCGGCCATCGCGATCACCGCCGCCCTCTTCGACGCCCGGATCACTTTCCTCACCCTCGTGATCTGGGGCTCCGTCGCCGCCGCCTACACCCTCACCGGACGCCTCATGAGGTCGCTCGTATGATCACTCAACCGCAGGCCATGGCCACCCCCACGCCGGACCCCGACGAGGAACGCCGCCGCATCCAGACCGCCCGCCTGCTCGCCTACCGCGACGACGGCCCGCTCGTGCACGCCCTGGCGGGCAAGCTGGGCAAGGGCCTGCCGCCCGTGCCCGCCACGCTCGTGGCGCTGCTCGCCGTCGTCGCCGTCACCGTCGTCGGGCTGCCCGACAAGGGGCCGCTGCTGCTCGTGCCGGTGGCGATCACGCTGCTGCTCGTGCTGCCGACCGCGCCGCGCGACCACCTGGGCCGCTTCGACTGGCTCACCCCGCCGCTGCTGCGCGGCACCGAGTTCCTCGCCATGATCGCGATCGGCCTGGCCGCCGGCGCGCCGAAGTGGCTGCTGTTCGTGCTGGTCTACGTGGTGGGCTACCACACCTACGACACCGTCTACCGCACCCGGCAGAGCATCTGGCCGCCCGCGTGGGTGTTCCACGCGGGGCTCGGCTGGGAGCTGCGCCTGCTGATCATCGGTGCGGGCGCGGCGCTGGGCTGGCTGACGCCGGTGCTCGCGGTGCTGACGGCGTACCTGTTCGTGCTGTTCGCGGTGGAGAGCGTGACGAGCTGGGTGCGTCTGGACAAGGCCTCTGCGCAGGCCGGCGCCGACGCCGAGCAGGACCTTGAGGCCTCGCCCGAGGACGCGCTCGAACAGGCCACCGGCGAGGCGGAGAAGGGCTGAGCGGCCACCTCCCCCTCCGGACACGACGCCGGGCACGACGGCGGTCACGGGCTCCCGACCAGGGCGCCGGTGGCCGCCGTTTCGCGTCCGCGCCCGGAACCGGCCGCGACGCCCGATCCTGGAGCGCTCTCCCGTATTGACACGCGGTCAAAGGCGTGTTTACGTCGCGTCAAGAGAGCGCTCTCTCGCTCGACTCCACACCCCCCATGGAGCTGGGATGACAACAGAGATCCGGCACCGGCGCCGCCTGGTGGCCGTGACGGTGGTGCTCGTGGCACTCACCGGCCTGCTCGTCAAAGTGGCCGTCAGCGCCTCGGCGTCCGTGCCGTCCACGCCGTCCGGCTGGTCGCTGGTCTGGTCCGACGACTTCAACGGCTCGGCGGGCACGCCGCCCTCGTCCGCCGAGTGGATCGTCGACACCGGGCACGGCTACCCCGGCGGGCCGGGCAACTGGGGCACCGGCGAGGTCCAGAACTACACCGCCGGCACGTCCAACCTCGGCCTCGACGGCTCCGGCAACCTGCGCATCACGCCCCTGCGCAGCGGCTCGGGCGAGTGGACCTCGGCCCGCATCGAGACCAGGCGGGCCGACTTCAAGCCGGCCGCCGGACGCGTCCTGCGGATCGAGGGCAGGATCCAGATGCCGAACGTGACCGGTCAGGCGGCGCTCGGCTACTGGCCGGCGTTCTGGGCGCTCGGGGCGCCGTACCGGGGGAACTACTGGAACTGGCCGGGCATCGGCGAGTTCGACATCATGGAGAACGTCAACGGCCTCAACTCCGTGTGGGGCGTGCTCCACTGCGGCGTCAACCCCGGCGGGCCCTGCAACGAGACGACCGGCCTCGGCGCGAGCCGGGCCTGCCCAGGCTCCACCTGCCAGTCGGCCTTCCACACCTACCGCTTCGAGTGGGACCGCGCCGCCAGCCCGAACCAGCTGCGCTGGTACGTCGACGGCCAGCAGTTCCACAGCGTGAGCCAGAACCAGCTCGACGCCACCACCTGGAACAACATGACCGGGCACGGCGGCTACTTCCTGCTGCTCAACCTGGCGATGGGCGGCGCGTTCCCCAACGCCCTGGCCGGCACGGGCACGCCGACGGCGGCGACCGTCCCGGGGCATCCGATGCTGGTGGACTACGTGGCCGTCTGGCAGAGCGGCACGGTCTCCACCCCGACCGCGACCCCGACCGTGACCCCCACCGTCCCGGGCGGCGTGGACGCGCGCTCCACCATCCAGGCCGAGCGCTACCAGGGCCAGTCGGGCACCATCGTCGAGACCACCACCGACACCGGCGGCGGCCAGAACGTCGGCGCGATCGCCAACGGCGACTGGCTGCGCTACGACGGCGTGAACTTCGGCTCCGAGCCCGCCCTCCAGTTCAAGGCCAGGGTGGCGTCGGGGGCCGCGGCCGGTGTGAGCGGGCTGGTGCAGGTGCGGCTGGACAGCCCGTCCGCGCCGCCGATCGGCGACTTCGCGCTGGCGAACACGGGCGGCTGGCAGAGCTGGCGCACGGTTCCGGCCAACATAGGCGGGGTGACCGGCACGCACACCGTCTACCTGACCTTCAGCAGCGGCCAGCCCGCCGACTTCGTCAACGTCAACTGGTTCACCTTCTCGACGGCCTGACCTCCCTCAGGGTTCCCCTCAGGCCCGGCTCGGCGCCTCCGGTACGCCGCGGCCGGGCCGGGGAACAATGGCACGGTGCGCGAATTGCCGGTGATCGACATCTCCCCGCTGCTCGACGGTGCCACGGGCGGTGACAGGCAGGCCGCCGGCGCGGCGATCGGCGCGGCCTGCCGGGACAACGGGTTCTTCTACGTCTCCGGGCACGGCGTGCCGCAGGAGCTCCTCGACCGGCTCGACGCGGCCGCCAGGCGTTTCTTCGCGCTGCCGGAGGAGGTCAAGAACGAGATCTCCATGGACCGGGGCGGCCCGGCCTGGCGCGGCTTCTTCCCGGTGGGCGGCGAGCTCACCTCGGGCCGGCCCGACCTGAAGGAGGGCGTCTACTTCGGCGCCGAGCAGCCGCCCGGCCCGCTCCCGCTGCACGGCCCCAACCAGTTCCCCGTCCAGGTGCCCGAGCTGCGGGAGGCCGTGCTCGCCTACCTGGACACGATGACGGGGGTCGCACAGGCGGTCATGTCCGGCGTAGCGCTCAGCCTGGGCCTCGACGAGGGCTACTTCAGCACCGGCTACACCGCCGACCCGACCGTCCTGTTCCGGATCTTCCACTACCCGCCCGCGCCGCCGGACGACGACGAGACCTGGGGCGTGGGCGAGCACACCGACTACGGCCTGCTCACCCTCCTCCTCCAGGACTCCAACGGCGGCCTCCAGGTCCGCACCGCGGACGGCTGGATCGAGGCGCCGCCGCTGGCGGGCACGTTCGTCTGCAACATCGGCGACATGCTCGACAAGCTCACCGGCGGCCGCTACCGCTCGACCCCGCACCGCGTACGCAACCGCAGCGGCAACGAGCGCCTGAGCTACCCGTTCTTCTTCGACCCCGGCTGGGACAGCGAGGTCCCGCCCCTCCCCTACGCCGCCGGCGAGCGCTGGGACGGGCAGGTCGACTTCACCGGAACCTACGGCCAGTACCTGCTGTCGAAGGTGTCCAAGGTCTTCCCGCGCCTGTTCGAACGGCAGATCTAGGCCGACTCCCGCACCACCAGCCGGGTGGGCAGCACGACCGGCGTGGTGCTCCTGCCCTCCAGCCGCGACAGCAGCAGCCGCGCGAGCGCCAGCGCCTGCTCGGTGACCGGCACCCGCACGGTGGTGAGCGCGGGGGTGGTGGCCGAGGCGGCGTCGATGTCGTCGAAGCCGACGATCGCCAGGTCCTCGGGCACCCGCCGGCCCGCGGCGCGGGCGGCCAGCAGCGCGCCGATCGCCATCCGGTCGTCGGCCGCGAAGATCGCGTCCAGGTCGGGGGCGTCGCCGAGGAGCTGCCCGGCGGCCGCCGTGCCGGAGGCGCGGGTCAGGTCGCCGATCGCCGGCCGGACCCGCAGCCCGGCGCGCTCCATGGCCGCGCGGTGGCCGGCGAGCCGGTCCTGGGTGGCGACCAGGTCCATCGGGCCGCAGATCACGCCGATGCGGCGGCGGCCGGTGGCCAGCAGGTGCTCGGTGGCCGCCGCCGCGCCCGCGGCGTTGTCGGCGTCCACGTACGGCACCAGCGAGCTGACCGGCGGCCGGCCCAGCAGCACGAGGGGCACGCCGGTGCGCGAGAGGCGTTCGGCCAGTGTGTCGCCCCGCTCGGGCGGCAGCAGGACGACGCCGTCCACCAGGCGGGCCTCGGCGTGCCGGACGATGCGGCGGTGGCTCTCGGCGGTGTCGGCGAGCATGAGGGTGATCTGCTTGCCCGCGCCCTCCAGCAGGCTCGTCACGTACTGGACGACGGCCGGGACCATCGGGTCGGCGGCGTGCCTGGGCACCGACAGCACGAGCGCGACGGTGTCGGTGCGCCGGGTCACCAGGCTGCGGGCGGCGGCGTTGGGCACGTAACCGAGCTCCTTGACGGCCTGGAGGACCGTGGAGCGCACCTCGGGGCTGACCGACGCCTCGCCGTTGACCACGCGGGAGACCGTGGCCCGGGAGACGCGGGCGCGGGCGGCCACGGTCTCCAGCGTGGGCCGTCTGGGCGGGGCCTCGGTCAGGCCGTTGCGCCTGATCACGTCGCGGTACCACAGCGCGCTGTCCTTGGGCCGCCTGCGCTGGGTGTCGAAGTCGACGTGCACGAGGCCGAACTTGCGCCGGTAGCCGTCGGCCCATTCGAGATTGTCCAGCAGCGTCCAGACGAGATATCCGCGGACGTTCGCGCCCTCCTCGACCGAGGAACGCAGAGCCCTCAGGTGTTCCTCGACGAAATGCACGCGGTCGACGTCGTGAATGCCGTCGGGGGTGACCGTGTCGACGAAGTCGGCGCCGTTCTCGGTGACCATGAGTTCGAGGCCGGGATATTCCCTGGAGAGCCGCCGCAGTAACAGGGAGAGGGCGTTCGGAACGATCGGCCAGCCCATCGCGGTGACCGCCGTGGGAATGGTGCTGAAAAGCACGCCCGTGCTTCCCGGATAGGCCGGGTCGGCCGGTTCGCCGGGCTGCGCCTGGACGACGGCGGGCGCGTAGTAATTGACGCCGAGCAGGTCGAGCGGCTGGGCGATGTCGGCCAGGTCGCCGTCGTGGACGTGCCCGAGCCCGGCGTGCTCCTCGATGACCGGCAGCAGGTCGGCGGGGTAGGCGCCGCGCAGCATCGGGTCCAGGAACTGCCGGTGGACCAGGGCGTCGATCCTGGTCACGGCCTCGGCGTCCTCCTCCGACAGCGGCCGGTCGAAGTCGCCGACCTGGGCGGGCGTCAGGACGGGCGAGAAGTTGAGCACGGCCCCCACCTCGGCGGCCCCGGCGGCGCGCAGGGCCTGGGTGCCCAGGCCGTGGGCGAGCAGCAGGTGGTGGGCGGCCCGGAACGCGTCGGCGGCCGACCGGCGGCCCGGCGCGTGCACCCCCGAGCCGTGGCCGACGAAGGCCGCCACCCACGGCTCGTTGACGGTGAACCAGGTGCCGACCCGGTCGCCGAGCCGGTCGGCGACGATCGCCGCGTAGTCCGCGAAGCAGCGGGCGGTGTCGCGGGACGGCCAGCCGCCGCGCTCCTCCAGCGCCTGCGGCAGGTCCCAGTGATAAAGCGTGGCGTACGGCGTGATGCCCGCCTCCAGCAGCGCGTCGACCAGCCGCTGGTAAAAGTCGAGACCGGCCGCGTTCACCTTTCCCGCGCCCTCGGGAAGAATGCGCGGCCAGCTCACCGAGAATCGGTACGCCGCCATTCCCAGGTCTTTCATCAGCCGGACGTCGTCGCGATATCGGTGGTAATGGTCGCAGGCGTCGGCCGGGCCGCCGGCGAAGGCGTCCCAAATGGACGGCCCGCGGCCGTCGGCGGCCGTGCCGCCCTCGATCTGGAAGGCCGACGTCGAGACCCCCCAGACGAAACCCTCGGGAAAGCGTGCGATATTCATGTGGCGTCAATCCTCCGGCAGTGGACCGAGCGCCCAGTCTCCCGCGCGGCGCTCGTCGCGCGCCAGCCTGGCCAGGCGGTATACAGAGCGCGTGGAACTGGACCGGCTCGATCGTGACATCATCGCGGCGCTCGTCGACGACGCCCGCGCGACCTACGCGGACATCGGCCATCAGGTGGGGCTGAGCGCGTCGGCCGTCAAGCGGCGGGTCGACCGGCTGCAGAAGAGCGGGGCGATCACCGGTTTCAGCGCGCGGGTGGCGCCGCAGGCGCTCGGCTGGACCACCGAGGCGTACGTCGAGCTGTTCTGCCAGGGCAAGACCAAGCCGTCGGACATCGCGCTGGCGGTGGCCAAGTTCCCCGAGGTGGTGGCGGCGGCCACGATCACCGGCGAGGCCGACGCGCTGCTGCACATCAGGGCCACCGACGTGCGGCACGTCGAGCGGGTCATCGAGCGCATCGCGGCCGAGGCTTTCGTGGTCCGGACGAAGAGCTCGATCGTGCTGTCACGGCTGGTCGACACGCCTCCGGGAGCCGCTCTCACGGACGCGCGCAACGGATCGCACGTGGTCAGCCGATAGACGCAACAGACCTGCGCCAACGCGCAATGCGCACCGCTTGGCCTGCGCAAACGTCAATTCTTAGGCTGTGCTCGTCTCCCCCGACACGGGAACTTCCCCTGCAATGACGACGGAGCCCTGCATGCCCAAACACTTCCTCATGTGCCGCCCGGACCACTTCGCGGTCGAGTACGCGATCAACCCGTGGATGGACCCCGAGGCCGGCGCCGACCGTGAGGTGGCGATCCGGCAGTGGGAAGGGCTGAAGTCGGCGTACGAGGAGCTCGGGCACAAGGTCAGCCTGATCGACCCGATCGAGGGCCTGCCCGACATGGTGTTCGCCGCCAACGGCGCGCTGGTCGTCGGCGGCCGGGTCTACGGCGCCCGCTTCACCTTCCCCGAGCGCGGCCCCGAGGGCCCGGCCTACCTGCGCTGGTTCGTCGAGCGCGGCTACCCGACCCTGGAGCCCACGTACGTCAACGAGGGCGAGGGCGACTTCCTCACCCTCGACGAGGTCATCCTCGCCGGCACCGGCTTCCGCACCGACGTGGTCGCCCACCAGGAGGCGCAGGAGTACCTGGGCCGCCCGGTCGTCTCGCTGAAGCTGGTGGACCCGCGCTTCTACCACCTCGACACCGCGCTGTTCCCGCTCGACGGCCGCAACGTCGCCTACTACCCCGGCGCCTTCTCCAAGGGCAGCCAGGAGGTGCTGCGCTCGATGTTCCCCGACGCGGTGATCGCGACCGCCGATGACGCCGAAGTGCTCGGCCTCAACGCGGTCAGCGACGGCAGGAACGTGGTGATCAACTCCGAGGCGTCCGGGCTCCAGCTGGAGCTCAAGCGGCACGGCTACGAGGTCATCCCGGTCGAGCTGTCGGAGCTGCGCAAGGCGGGCGGCGGTCCCAAGTGCTGCACACTGGAGATCAGGGGGGAGAAGTAACATGAGCACCAGCGCAGAGCTGATCGAAGTAAGCGAGCGCCGCAGCGCGCACAACTACCATCCGCTGCCCGTGGTCATCCACGAGGCGCACGGCGCGTGGGTCACCGACGTCGAGGGCAAGCGCTATCTCGACTGCCTGTCGGGCTACTCGTCACTGAACTTCGGCCACGGCAACCCGAAGATCATCGAGGCCGCCCAGGAGCAGCTGAAGAACCTCACGCTGACCAGCCGGGCCTTCTACCACGACCAGTTCGCCCGATTCTGCGCCGGGCTCGGCGACCTCACCGGCAAGGACATGATCCTTCCGATGAACACCGGCGCCGAGGCCGTCGAGACCGCGATCAAGGTGGCCCGCAAGTGGGGCTACGAGGTCAAGGGCGTCGCGCCGGAGCAGGCCAACATCATCGTGATGGAGGACAACTTCCACGGCCGCACCACCACGATCATCAGCTTCTCGACCGACCCCGACGCGCACGACGGGTTCGGCCCGTACACGCCCGGCTTCACGATCGTCCGTTACGGGTCCGCCGAGGCGATCAGGGAGGCGATCGACGACAACACCGTCGCCGTCCTCGTCGAGCCGATCCAGGGCGAGGCGGGCGTGCTGGTGCCGCCGGACGGCTACCTCACCGAGGTCAGGCGCATCTGCACCGAGAACAACGTGCTGATGATCGCCGACGAAATCCAGTCGGGGCTCGGCCGCACCGGCCGCACGTTCGCCTGCGACCACGAGAACGTCGTCCCCGACATCTACATCCTGGGCAAGGCGCTCGGCGGCGGCGTGGTGCCGGTGTCGGCCATCGCCGCGGACGAGGACGTCCTCGGGGTGATCAAGCCGGGCCAGCACGGGTCCACGTTCGGCGGCAACCCGCTGGCCTGCGCGGTCGGCATCGCCGTCATCGACATCCTGAACACCGGCGAGTTCCAGGCCAGGGCCGCCCGGCTCGGCGAGGTGCTGCACGCGCGGCTGCGCGAGCTGGCCGGCAAGGGCGTGGTGGCGGTGCGCGGGCGCGGGCTGTGGGCGGGCGTGGACATCGACCCGGCCCTCGGCACCGGGCGCGAGGTCTCCAAGGCGCTGATGGCGCGCGGCGTGCTCGCCAAGGACACCCACGGGTCCACGATCCGGCTCGCGCCGCCGATCGTGATCTCCGAGGAGGACCTGGTCTGGGCGGTCGACCAGCTCGCCGCCGTCCTCGAAGACCTATAGGTCTTCATGGCTTCGCCTGGTCACGCCACCCGCCGTACTTCGGCCGGCGGCCCTCCGGGAAACGGCCGCTGACCCCGCACGGGCACGCCGCCGTGGCGGCGCGCCCTGTGGGCCTGCTGGGTGGGTCTACCGGGTGGCCGGCCGCCGGCCGCCGGTGGAGGTCACGAACCCGGGGTGGGGGTGACGGTACGCGTCACCGTCGGCTCCGGGGTGCCGGTCGGCCCGGTCTCCGGCTCGCGGGTCGACTCGACCGCGAACGCGCTGGTCGGCTCCGGGGTGAACGTGAACGTCGCCTCGGCCGCCGGCAGCTCCGCCGTCGTCGGGCCGGACTCCGAGGGAATGGGTGTGGGGGCCTGGGTCTCCGGCGTGCAGCTCGCGTCGGCACCGGCGTCGGGGGCGTCCGGCAGGGCGTCCACCACGGAGACGTCGAGCTGGGCCGTGAGCGCCAGGACGCTGTCCTTCGGCGCCCCGGCCTTGGCGTCCACCGCGACCTGCCGCTCGCCCAGGAACGTGTGCGCGGCCGGGTCGAAGATCAGCTCTTCACGCACGCCCCAGTCGGCGACCCGGCCCAGCGCCACGCCCACGCGTCCCGAGGAGTCGGCCACGCCCTCGGCCGCCTCGACGCCGGGGATCGTCTTGACCGCCTCGAACAGGGCGTCCCGCTGCGGCTTGGGCAGGTAGTTCTCCCTGACGAGGTCTCCTGCGCGGGTGAAGGCGGCGGCGTCGGCGTTGACGTCCTTGCCCTTGGGGACCGGCTGGTAGAGGCGGTCGCGCATGGCCGTGGCGTCGGTCGGGAGCGTGCTCAGGAAGGCGTAGTCGTCGCGGTAGGGGCCGCGCAGGTCGGGGCAGGAGGCGAGCTGGTTCCACTCGCTGCCCTGCCAGTTCTTGGCGTCCGCCGGCAGCGGCTCGCCCGGCCAGGGGCGCGGCTCCTGCCCCTCGGTCAGCAGCAGGCCGTCCTTGCTGCCGTCCACCGACTTCCAGATCTTGCGGTGCTGGCGGTAGAGGTAGCGGGTCTGTCCTCCGGACGCGTCGACCGAGTGCGAGCCGTACATGGTGTCGGACTCGATCAGGATGAACTGGTCCGGCCTGGGGTTCAGCTCTCCGCCCGAGAGGACCACGGAGGTGGCCGGGCGGATCTCCGTCCCGCCCTGGCCGGACAGCGCCACCGCCACGCCGCCGACCAGGACGACCGTGACGCCGAACGCGGCGGCCGTCTGCCAGCCGAGCCTCGGCAGCCGCAGGCGTCGCCCGCCGTGCGCCTCGGCCAGCAGCCGTTCCCGTGCCCGCGCGCGGGCCTGCGGCTCGTACGGCGGCGCGGACGGCCTGCCGTCGGCGAACGTCCGGATCTCGTCATCCATGCTGGGGCTCCTCTGCTGCGAAGGGGTCGATGCCGCCGAGCGCCCTGCGTACCTTGACGCGGAGCCGGTGCAGCCTGGACCGGACGGTGCCGACCGGCACCCCGAGGGCGCGGGCGGCGTCCTCGTAGGTCAGGTCGGCCCACGCCACGAGCAGCAGCAGGTCGCGCTCGCTCGCGCTGAGCCTGGTCAGCGCCCTGGCCAGGCGCGGCTGGAGCTGCTCTGCGGTGACCCGGTCGGCGCTGCGCTCGTCGAACGTGCCGGGACGGTCGGCGCCGACCCTGGCCATGGCCGCGGTGCGCCGCCGTTCGGCCCTGCGGTGCTGGGACACGACCTTGGTGGCGATGCCGTACAGCCAGGGCCGGGCGTCGGGCAGGGTGCGGTCGTAGCGGCCGCGCCCGCGGAAGGCGACGAGGAACACCTCCCCCGTCACGTCGTCGGCCAGCTCCGCGCCCAGGCGGCGGGCGGCGTACCGGTGGATCTCGTCGGCGTGCCGGTCGAACAGTGCGGCGAAACGCTCAGGGTCGCCCATGGAATGCCCGATCAGGGTCGAGTCATCCAGCGTTTCGGTTGTGTCCTCGACACTCACCACATCCGGTCCTCTCTCATGCGGTCACCCTGTTGTTGGCCGCACACGGAAGCCCGGTTCCACCTTTTTCGGGTTACGCCGCCTTCCGCCAGGCCGCCAGCCCGTCGGGGGCCTCGTCCCTGACGAACCCGGCCGCCGTCAGCTCCGCGGCCAGCCGCTCGCCGCCCGGCCGGTGGGCCTCGCTGGTCACCTCGTCCTCGCCGATCACCACGCCGCGCTGCCTGACCCGGTAGAGGAAGCGGGAGCGCACGGTCTCGCCGGAGACGCCGAGCACCTGGCCCCAGACCTCGTAGGCGTGCCGCCCGACCTGGTACGACCCCATGAGCTCCAGCTCACCCGGCGTGGGCGCGGGCCGCTCGCGCCAGTTGAACAGCAGCAGCCCGCCCGGTTCGAGCTGCCTGGCCAGCACCCGCCACAGCTCCTCCCGCCGCCCGGCCGGGAACGCCTGGAGCACCGAGATCATCACGACCGCCTCGACCGGTACGTCGACGTCGACGTCGAGCGCCCCGCAGGCCAGCACGGTGACGCGGCGGCGCGCCTCCTCGTCACCGGCCAGCCGCGACAGCAGCACCGACCGCATGGCGAGCGCCGGCTCGACGGCGAACACCTCGCCGCGCGTCTCGCGCACGATCAGCTCGGTGATCAGGCCGGTGCCCGCGCCGATCTCCATGACGCCGCCCCGCACGCCCTTCAGCAGGGGCGGCAGCGACTCGCGGATCTCGGGGACGTGCCCGTCCTCGTGCCACAGGTCGTAGAAGGGCACCGCCCTGGAGTACTGGTCGTCGTTCATGGGTCCTTTCTACGCCAGCCGGGCCGAGTCGATCGGCCGGACGCCGTCGCCCACCGACTCGTACCAGGTGATCGTGTCGGGGAAGGTCAGCGTGGCCAGCGCGTTCTGGAACAGCGGCCCCTTGGTCACCCGCCAGCGGAACGGCGGCCGCGGGATGCCGGCCAGCCGCGCCAGCAGGCTGCCCACCAGCGTCGCCAGCCCGAACTGGGTGAGCACGTTGGCCCAGCGCAGCAGCCGGCTGAGCGGGTTGCGGATCGGCGAGCAGACGACCTGGTAGATCTGCCCGGCCGACGCCTTGGCCAGGTAGGAGTAGTGGACGTCGCCGGACAGGATCACGGCCGGTTTGCCGAGCTTGACCAGCATCCTGCCCAGGTCCTCGAACGAGCGCCGGAAGGCCGCCCAGTGCTCCAGGTCGACGGCCTGACGCAGCTGCTCCGACAGCCGCTGGGCCGTACGGCCCCACTTGCCGTCGCACAGCGCCTCGTTCCAGTTCTGGACGCCGTGGACGCCCTCGGGCAGCAGGAACGGGATCGAGGAGCCGATGACCAGCCGCTCGGCCGGCGTGGCGGCCTGCTCCTGGAGCCAGGCCCACTCGTCGGGGTCGAGCATGCGCCGGTCGCCGGGGGTGAGCTGCCTGGCGCACCTGGTGTCGATCATGATGAGCCGCGTGTGCCCGAGGTCGCGGGTGTAGCTCCAGCGGTTGCTGCTCGGCTCGGCGTCGGCCTTGGCGGCGAACGCGTCGAGGGCCGGGCCGCCGTCGCCGCCGCCCTCGGTGAGCTCGCGCACCAGCGGGTCGGCCGCGCGCTCGGCCGGAGTCAGGTTGCCGAGGTGCTGGTAGACGAAGTACGCCCCCAGCCCCGCGACCACCCGCCGCGGCCACCAGCTCGTCAGGGCCATCTTCTCCCGCCAGGACTGCGAGGTGTTCCAGTCGTCGCGCAGGTCGTGGTCGTCGAAGATCATGGCGGTGGGCACGGTGGACAGCAGCCAGCGGATCTCCGGGTCGGTCCACGCCTGGCGGTAGAGCTCGGCGTACTCCTCGAAGTCGGCGATCTCGCCCTGCGGCTCGGTGGTGCGGCGGGCGTGGATGTAGTCGAGCATCTGGGGCGAGGGGCTGTCGGCGTAGACCTGGTCGCCGAGGAGCAGCAACAGGTCGGGCCACTCCTGCTCGTCGGCGCGCATGAGGCTCACACCGTACGCGCGCAGCACGTCGTCGCCGTGGGTGCGGACGTGGGCGGAGTCGTGCGGCACGCTCGTCCGGCACGACCCGAACGCCAGCCTGCGCGGCCCTTCTGCGGGCAGCAGCCGGACCCGGCTGGCCGGGCGACCCGCCAGGGGCCAGACCTGGTCCCCGTCGAGGCTGACGGAATAGGAGGCGATATCCTGGGACAGGCCGACGAGATCCACGATCGCGTAGTGGTGACCGTGCACGGTGAAGGTGGGCGACCGATAAGCCCCGCCTGCCGTCTCGACGGTGACCGTGCAGGGCTCGCTGGTCTCCACCCAGATCGAGGCGCTGACCGAGTCGACGTGACGCAACATCGGCCCAACCACGAGTGCGGGCATCCAACCCTCCGGTTTTCGACGATTCGGCAAACTCTCGATCGACAGCCTGCCAGAGTGGCACGTTCCCAGCACGTTGATCAACGGCTTGGATATCCCTTCATAACCTAGGCAAGGTCAAACAGCCCGGCCTAGGATGATCGAGACAACACGCCCAAGAGGGAAGGCAATGGCGCCTTCTCCCGCAAACTGGGCGCGCATACAGGAGGAAACTCGACCATGAGCATCATGGTGCCGTCAAAGACGCCGGCGCTGATCACACCTGGTCAACAGGCGCTCGACTCCGCTCTCCACCAACTCCATCAGGCCGCCGCCCACCTCGGGCTCGACGACGGCCTCCGCACGATGCTGGCCACGCCGCGCCGCTCGCTGACCGTCTCGGTCCCGGTGCGCCGCGAGGACGGGCGCATGGACGTCGTCCAGGGCTTCCGCGTCCAGCACAACGTCTCGCGCGGCCCCGCCAAGGGCGGTATCCGCTTTCATCCCGGCACCGACATCCACGAGGTCACCGCCCTGGCGATGTGGATGACGTGGAAGTGCGCACTGGTCGGCATCCCGTACGGCGGCGCCAAGGGCGGCGTGGCCGTGGACCCGGGCGCGCTGACCACGATCGAGCTCGAACGGCTCACCCGCCGCTACGTCAACGAGATCCTGCCGCTGATCGGCCCGGAGAAGGACATCCCGGCCCCCGACGTCGGCACCGACGAGCAGACCATGGCCTGGATCATGGACACCTACAGCGTCAACGCCGGCTACTCGGTGCCCGGCGTGGTCACCGGCAAGCCGATGACGCTCGGCGGCTCGCTCGGCCGCACCGGCTCGACCTCGCGCGGCGTGCAGATCGCGGCGCTGGCCGCGCTCGGGCGCTCACCCGAGGGCGTCACGGTGGCCGTGCAGGGCTTCGGCAAGGTGGGCGCGCTGGCCGCGCAGTACCTGTCCGACGAGGGCTGCAAGGTGGTCGCCGTCTCGGACGTGACCGGCGCGCTCTACGCGCCCGGCGGCCTCGACGTCGCCCGCGTGCGCGCCTGGGTGGCCGAGACCGGCGGCGTGTCCGGCTACCCGCACGCCGACGCGATGGCCCACGACGACCTCTTCGAGCTGGACGTGGACGTGCTCGTCCCGGCCGCGCTCGAAGGCGTGATCACCGAGGCGAACGCGCCCCGCGTGCGCGCCCGGCTGATCGTGGAGGGCGCCAACGGCCCCACCACGCCGGAGGCCGACGAGATCCTGGCCGCCAACGGCACCACCGTCGTGCCGGACATCCTGGCCAACGCGGGCGGGGTGATCGTGTCCTACCTGGAGTGGGTGCAGAACATGCAGGCCTTCTCCTGGAGCTCGCGTGAGGTCGAGGTGAAGCTGCGCGACCTGATGGAGAGCGCCTTCGCCGAGGTCAGGTCGATGTCCGCCGAACGCGGGCTGACGCTGCGGGAGGCGGCGCACGTGATCGGCGTGGGCCGGGTCGCCGAGGCGCACAGCATGCGCGGGCTCTACCCCTGACCGACTTTGGTCGCACGTGACCCGCCCAAGGTCGGATGCCGGGGCGGGTCCCGTTCTGCCACTGTCGAGGCCATGAGGGGTTTCTTCGGGATCATGGCCGTGCTCCAGGGGCTCGGCGGGTTCGTCGGGCGCGTCTGGTTCGACACGGAGTGGGGGTTCGTGGGGCGGCTCGTGGAGCTGCCCCTCGCGGCGTATCTGGGGCTCGCGGCCGTCGGCGTGGCCCTTCTGGTGTGGGGCGACCACGACAGGAGGAACCGCGAGAGCTGACCGCCGGCGGTTCGGGCAGGATGGCCTCATGACCTATCCGGAACCGCGCTATTCGGGCGACACCGGCGAGCTGTCGGCCACGTACCGCCCCTACGCCCACGGCCCCGAGCTGACCTACCAGAACGGCAACACCGTCCACTACCTGGCCACCGGAGCCACCACCAACGGCCAGTTCGGGCTCTACCGCTGGGTCATGGGGCCCGAGCCGTCCGGGCCGAGCCCCCACTTCCACAAGTCGATCTCCGAGTCGTTCTACATCCTCGAAGGCTCGGTGCGGATCTACGACGGCAGCCGCTGGATCGACACGCGGCCCGGCGACTGGGTCCACGTGCCCGAGGGCGGCGTGCACGCCTTCCGCAACGAGTCGGGCGAGCCCGCGACCATGCTGCTGCACTTCGCCCCCGGCGCCCCTCGCGAGGGCTACTTCGAGGGGCTGCCGGAGCTGGCGGGCAAGAGCGAGGAGGAGAAGGCCGAGTTCTTCATCCGCCACGACACGTACTGGCTGGGCTAGCGGGGGCCACGGCTTCGGCCGAGGCGCGGTCGAGGGCCGCCGCCAGGTCCTCCAGCTCGCGCATCAGCCGCTCGGTGCGCTCCTGGCCGAACGCGGCGGCGACGGCCCGGTGGTGCTCGGCCACCGCGCCGTCCACGCGGGCCAGCAGGTCGCGCCCCCGGTCGGCCAGGAACACCGCCACCCGCCGCCGGTCGCCCGCCGACGCGCCCCGGTGGACCAGCGCCCGGTCGATCAGCCGGTCGACCGCCTTGGTGAGCGTCGGGTGCGGCATGAGCACCGCCTCGGCCAGCTCCCCCATCGAGTGGCCGCGCCCGTCGGCCAGCGCGCGCAGGATGCGCCACTGCTCGACGGTGACGTCCTCACCGGCCAGGGTCGCCGCCAGACCGCGCGTGACCTCGCGTTCGGCGCGGCTGAGCACGTACGCGAGTGAGGACCCCAGCCCGGATTTAGCCATGGAAGATCAGGTCCTTTCACCGGAGAGCTAGTTCGGAGGATACTCGTCGGCGTGGCGGCGATCGTCGATCCTTTCGAGGCCCGGCTCCTCCCCTCAGACGCGGTCAGGATCGGCCTCGTCGTGCCCGTGTCCGGGGTGCTCGGGCTGGTGGGACCGTGCGCGATCAACTGCGCGGTGCTGGCCGCCGAAGAGGTCAACGCCCGGGGCGGCGTCCTGGGCAGGCAGGTCGAGCTGGTACTCGTCGACGGCGGGCGGCCGGGGCGCGAGGTGGCCGCCGAGGTGGCCGGCCTGGTGGCGTCCGGCACGGTCGAGGCCGTGGTGGGCACGCACGCGAGCGACGTCCGGGTCGACGTGGTCGCCGCGATCGGCGGGCGGGTCCCGTTCGTGTACGCGCCGCCGTACGAGGGCGGGGGGCACGCGCCGGGCGTCTACTTCCTCGGCGAGACCCCCGGCAGGCAGCTCGAACCCGGCATCGAATGGCTGGTCCGCGCCCACCGGGCACGCCGCTGGTACCTGCTGGGCAACGACTACGTCTGGCCGCGCCTGGTGCACGCGGGCGCCCGGCGCCGGCTGCGCGCGCGCGGCGCGACCGTCGTCGGCGAGACGTTCGTCCGGTACGGCGAGGCGGCCTCCTGGCTCGACCGGATCGCCGACGCCCGCCCCGACGCGATCCTGCTCACGCTGATCGGCAGCGACCTGGTGGCCTTCAACCGGGCCTACGCGGCGAGCGGGCTCGGCGCGGCCCGGCTGTGCGGGGCGCTGGAGGAGCACGGCCTGCTCGGCATCGGCGGCGACGGCACCGGCGAGCTCTACGCCTCGATGGGCTACTTCCGCGACCTGCCGACCGAGGCCAGCCTGCACTTCGCCGAGCGGTACGCCAAACGCTTCGGCCCGCACGCCCCCATGCTCAACGCCCACGGCCAGGGCTGCTACGAGGCCGTCGCGATGCTCGCCGCCCTGTCCGGACGGGCCGGCAGCCTGGCCGTCCCCGCCCTCGACGCGGTCGCCGACGGCACCACGATCGTGAGCGCGCGCGGCCCGCTCACGCTGCTGAACCGCCAGGTGCGGCGCACGGTGCACCTCGGCAGGGCGGACGGCCTGGATTTCTTGCTTGAGAAACCTTTTCACTAGAAAGCTTTGGCTCTAAGGTGCCAATCGCCCCCCACGCTTCGAGGAGCCCCAGATGAGCACTATCGAGCAGTTCGGCTATCGCCAGGAACTCCAGAGATCCTTGGGTTTCTCCGACCTGATGATCTACGGCCTGATCTTCATGGTGCCGATCGCGCCGTTCGGCATCTTCGGCAACGTCTTCGCCGTCTCCCACGGCATGGTCGCGCTCGCCTACATCATCGGCCTGGTGGCGATGGGGTTCACCGCGCTGTCGTACGCGCAGATGGCCCGCGCGTTCCCGATGGCCGGCTCGGTCTACACCTACGCCGGGCGGGGCATCGCCGCGCCGGTCGGGTTCATCGCCGGCTGGGCGATCCTGCTCGACTACATCCTCGTGCCCGCGCTGCTCTACCTGGTGGCCAGCACGGCCATGACCTCGTTCGTGCCCGGCATCCCCATCTGGGGCTGGCTGGTCGTGTTCGTGCTGCTCAACACGGTGGTGAACTACCTGGGCATCCAGATGACGGCCAGGATCACCAGGGTCATGCTGGTGGCCGAGCTGATCGTGCTGGCGATCTTCCTGGTGGTCGGCGTCATCGCCCTGGCCCAGGGCAAGGCCCAGACCAGCGCGTTCACCCCGATCTTCGAGTCCTCCTCGTTCACCTGGACGGTGGTCTTCGGCGCCGCGTCGGTGGCGGTGCTGTCGTTCCTGGGCTTCGACGGCATTTCCACGCTGGCCGAGGAGAACCGCGAGGGCGGCGCCCGGCTCGGCCGGTCCATGCTGGCCGCGCTCGGCCTGGCCGCCGTCCTGTTCGTGGTCCAGACCTGGGTGGCCGCACTGCTCACGCCCAACCGGGAGACCCTGATCTCCGCGGGCGACACGACGGGCAACGCGTTCTACGACACCGCGGAGTTCGCCGGCGGCCACTGGCTGTCCGTGCTCACGGCCGTGGCCACCGCCGTCGCGTGGGGCTTCGCCAACTCGCTGGTCGCCCAGGCGGCCACCTCCCGGCTGCTGTTCGCGATGGCCCGCGACCGCATGCTGCCCTCGTTCCTGTCCAAGGTCGACCCGCGGCACAAGGTCCCGGTCAACGCGACCCTGCTGGTGGCCGCGATCTCCCTGGCCCTCGGCATCTGGATGAGCACGCGGAAGAACGGCATCGGCGAGCTGGCCTCGCTGGTCAACTTCGGCGCCATGACCGCCTTCCTGCTGCTGCACATCGCCGTGGTCGTGCACTACGTCTTCCGCAGGCGCAGCCGTAACCTGCTGATGCACCTCGTGGTGCCCGTCATCGGGTTCGTCGTCCTGGTGGCCGTCGTGTACAACCAGAACGTGGCCGCCCAGTGGGTAGGCGGCATCTGGCTGCTGCTCGGTATCTTCGGCCTCGGCATCGCCTACCGCATGGGCCGCAGGCCCGTTCTTCCCTCGGAGGTCAAGTGAACGTCGTCTCCTACCACCCCTCGCCGGAGGAGCTCAGCTACACCTTCGGCGGCCGTGCCGCCCTGGGCAGGGTGCGGCCCGGGACGGTGATGGAGCTGTACACCGAGGACTGCTTCGGCGGCCGGGTGCGGACCGTGGAGGACCTGCCGTCGCGGGTCTGCGAGTTCCCGTACCTGAACCCGGTGACCGGCCCCTTCCACGTGGAGGGGGCCGAGCCCGGCGACACGCTGGCGCTGCACTTCGTCAAGATCACGCCCGCCCGCGACTGGGCGGTCTCGACCACGTTCCCGCACTTCGGCGCGCTGACCGGCACCCACACCACGGCGACGCTCCAGCCGCCGCTGGAGGAGCGGGTGTGGCGCTACGACATCGACGTGGACAAGGGCGTGGCGGTCTACCACGCGCGCAACAGCGACTTCAGCGTCGCGTTGCCGCTCGACCCGATGCACGGCACGGTGGGCGTGGCCCCGGGCGCGAACGAGGCCCGCATGACCATCACCCCCGACGCGCACGGCGGCAACATGGACACCCCGGAGCTGCGCGCGGGCGTCACCGTCTACCTGGGCGTCAACGTCGAGGGCGGCATGTTCTCGATCGGTGACGGCCATGGTCTGCAGGGGCACGGCGAGGTCTGCGGCACGGCCGTGGAGTCGGCCATGAACACCGTGGTCGCGGTCGAGCTGATCAAGGGCGTGGCCACGCCGTGGCCCCGGCTGGAGGACGACCTGCACCTGATGTCCACCGGCTCGGCCAGGCCCCTGGAGGACGCCTACCGCATCAGCCAGCACGACCTGGTGACCTGGACGTCGGAGCTGACCGGCCTCGACACGCTGGACGCGTACCAGCTCGTCAGCCAGGCGGGCCAGGCGCCGGTCGGGAACGTGTGCGACACCAACTACACCATGGTCGCCAAGCTGCCCAAGACCTACCTGGGAGCCCCTTCGGTGTACGAGGACGTCCACGCCCGCCTGCGGGCCCTGGGCGCCCAGTACGACGCATGACAATCCCCCACTTAGGTAAACCTTGGTGTCGCAGGTCAGAGCATTGATCATCTTCCCCGTAGAGTGGGAAGGTGCTCAGGTTGGTACTGTCTCTGGTCCTGCTCGATCCGGCTGGCGTCACCGATGTCTCACAGCGCAGCGTCCCCGTCCCCCAGGTGCTGACCCCGGACGGCGACCGCCTGGGCTACGCGCCGGTCCCGCGCCCCTACACGGGGGCACGGCGGCTGACCGGGGTGCTGCTCGGCCATGATCCCGTCACCCGCACCGACGTGTGGTGCGGGGGCGCGGTCATCGGCTCGCGCAGCCGCAGCCTGGTGCTGACGGCCGCGCACTGTCTCTACCACGACGGCCGGCCGCTCAGGCGGCTGGCCTTCATGCCCGGCTTCGACCGGGGCAACCCGCGGCTCGGCGTCTGGTCCGCGGTGCGGACCTGGGTGCCCGACCGCTGGAAGGCCGCCCCCGACTCCCCCGACGTGCTCCCGTACGACGTCGGCCTGGTCGGGGTCGTCAAGGGCAAGCGCCCGCTGGAGGCGGTGGTCGGCCAGGGCCTGCCGCCGCTGCGCACGGGCCGGGGCGCCGGGCTGCGCGGGCTCGAACTGCTCGGCTATCCGGCGGGCAAGCGCTACCCGGGCACGCAGATGTACCGATGCCTGGGCGACGCGGTGGAGGGCTCGACGGTGGGCCCCGGGGTGATGGTCACCCGCAACTGCCACGCCGCCGCCGGGGGGAGCGGCGGCCCGGTCCTGTACGGCGACTCGGTGGCGGGGGTGGTCTCCTCCTCCAGCCCGTTGAGCGACACCGACGGCTACACGGTGCTCGCCCGGCTGGGCGGGACGACGTTCGACCGCATGTTCGCCAGGGCCGACGAGTCGATGCGGGTCAGGAAGCCAGGCTGACGGCCTCCTCGCAGATCGCGTGGGTGATCAGGGCGTCGTCGGCGCCGATCACCCGGCCCTCGCGGACCGCGAGCAGGAACTCCTGGCAGATCTGCTCGATGCCGCGCTGCCGGGCGACCGGCACCCAGTCGGGCCGCCGGGTGAGCGTCTCGCCGCCCTCGTAGTCGAGGACGTCGCCGAGGTTGACCACGCGCCGCTTGATGCCGTCGCCCATGACCTCGCAGGTCTCCTCGCCGGCGCCGCTGACCCGGTTCATGACGCCGATCGCGGTGAACCCGGCGCCCGACAGCTCCAGGACGATGTGTTCGAGCAGGTCGCGGCGGACGCGGGTGCGGATCCTGGTCTCGGTGACCGGGCCGGGGGCGAGGAACCTGAGCGTGTCCACGACGTGGATGAAGTCCTCGAAGATGGCCCGCCGGGGCGCGTCGGGGTAGTTGTCGCGGTTCTTCTCCATCAGCACGAGGTGGCGGGGAAGGGCGAGGAGCCCGGCGTAGCCGGGGGCGAAGCGACGGTTGAACCCGACCATGAGCGACCGGCCCTCGGACTCGGCCAGGCGCACCAGGCGCTCGGACTCGGCGAGGCTGTAGGCGATCGGCTTGTCGACGTAGACGTGGATCCCGGCGCTGAGCAGCGGCTCGACGATCTCCGCGTGCGCCTCGGTCGCGGCGTGCACGAACGCGGCGTCGACCCCTGCCTTGATCACCTCGTCGACGCTGGTGGACCGGTCGGCGACGCGGTAGGCGTCCCCGAGCCGGTCGAGCCGCGCGGTGTTGCGGGTGCAGAGGTGGAGGTCGAGGGACTGGGCGGCGAGCACGGGAAGGTACGCCTTCTCCGCGATGTCGCCCAGGCCGATCATGGCTATCTTCATCCGTCGAGCGTAGCCCTCAGCGCGGCCTCCATCGGCGTAGGCGCGACGCCGAAGACCTGCTGAAACGCCGAGGAATCGAGCACGAACGGCGCGGTGAACTGGTAGCGCACGTGCCGCAGCTCGCCGATCATGGGCGAGAACAGCCCGGACACCCGCAGCAGCGGCCACGGCAGCGTGCTCATCTTCGGCGCCGGCAGGTCCAGCAGGGCGGCCATCCGCGCGCCGACCTCGCGGAAGGTCATCGGGTCGTCGGTGGGCACGTGCCAGGGGCGGCCCCAGGCCCGCTCGTCGGCGCCCGCCGTGATCAGGGCGTCGGCCACGTCCGGCAGGTAGGTCCAGCTGTGCGGCACGTCGGCCGGGAAGACGAGCCGGACGGTCTTGCCCGCCCTGAGCGCCGGGATGAAGCGGGTGCCCAGGTGGGACTGGTCGGTGGCGCCTGGGCCGAAGAAGTCCGAGCCGCGCACCTCGGTCGCCCTGATGCGCCCGGCCCGGTGGGCGGCCAGCGCGTCGTGCCAGATCTTCGCCCGCACCTGGGCCTTCGGGGTGGTGGAGGCGAGCGGCAGGTCCTCGGTCATCGGGCCGGTGACGGGCCCGTACGGGTAGAGGTTGCCCAGGATGGCGAGCACGGCCCCGCTCGACTCCGCGGCGGCGAGGAACGACTCGGCCATCGGCGGCCAGTCGGTGAGCCAGCGGTGGTAGGCCGGGTTGACGCAGTTGTACAGGACGTCGGCCCCCTTGCTCAGCTCGGACAGCCGGGCCTTGTCGGCGACGTCGGCGGCCACCCTGACCGTCCCCTCGGGCCCGCGGCCCGAGCGGGTCACGACGACGACCTCGTGCCCCTGAGCGGCGAGCTTGGTGGCCAGATGCGTGCCGACCTGGCCGGACCCCACGACGACGTGCTTACCCATGATCAGACCTGCTTCCAGATGACGCGGAGCACCGCGTTGACGACGAAGACGGCGGCGAAGACGATCGCCGGGGTGACCCGGCCGGCGGCGTAGAGCGCGAGCGCGCCGCCGCCGAACCAGAGGATCTCCAGCACGGCGCGGGCCAGACCGGTCAGCGGGATCGTGGCGTTGGCGCCGCCCCCCGCGCCGAACAGCGCCCACGCGGCGATGAACAGCGCCGGCCCGCCCAGCCCGGCGAGGAGCTTGATCGGCCAGTTGGGGCTGAGCGTGAACCCCCAGTACGCCACCGCGCCCAGCACGCCGAGCTCCAGGAAGAACATCAGGACGGCGTTGGCGTTCTTGGCGAGGGCGAGCATGGGGGTCTCCTGTGGGGGTGCGCTGTTCGCTTACGAGAGCAATGCTCTCTCAAGAGAGCGGCAATCGTCAAGAGCAGTGCTCTCGTTTTTTGCTAGTGCTCTGATAATCTGCTGTCCATGACAGCCACCCGTACCGCGCGAGAACGCGTGAGAGCCGAGCTCACCAGGGAGATCACCGACATCGCCCGCCGCCAACTGGCCACCGACGGCGCCGGCGGCCTGTCGCTGCGGGCCGTGGCGCGGGAGATGGGCATGGTCTCCTCGGCCATCTACCGCTACTTCCCGAGCCGCGACGACCTGCTGACCGCCCTGATCATCGACGGCTACAACGCGCTGGGCGAGGCCGTCGAGCAGGCCGAGGCAGCCTGCTCGCGGACGGCCCACCTGGACCGCTGGCTGGCCGCCGGCCACGCCGTACGCGACTGGGCGGTGGCCCACCCCCACGAGTACGCGCTGATCTACGGCTCGCCCGTGCCCGGCTACCAGGCGCCGCAGGACACCGTCGTGGCCCGCCTGCGCGACGTCACCGTGCTCGGCGCGATCGTCGCCGACGCCTGGAACGCCGGCGCGCTGCACCCGCCGGCCACTCCCGAGCCGCCCGCCGAGGTGGCCGCGGACGCCGACAACATCCGCGCCCTGATGTCCGGCGTGCCCGACGACGTGGTGTGGCGGGCGATGGCGTCCTGGGCGACGCTCTACGGCTGGGTCAACTTCGAGGTGTTCGGCCAGTTCAACAACACGATCGAGCACCGGTGGGCGGCCTTCGACCACGCGCTGCGCCTGGCCGCCGGGGAGTTCGGGCTCGCCACGTGAACGGCACGCCGCCACGACACGGAGAAGGGCAGGAGCGCGGTGCTCCTGCCCTTCTCCGCACGACCGGACGGTTCAGCGCGCGGCGCGGTTGACCGCCGAGATGATCGCCTTGAGCGAGGCCGTCGTGGTGTTGGCGTCGACGCCCACACCCCACAGCACCTGCCCGTCGACCTCGCACTCCAGGTAGGAGGCGGCCTTGGCGTCGCTGCCCGCGCTCATCGCGTGCTCGACGTAGTCGAGGACCCGCACCTTGATGCCGACCCCGGCGATGGCGTCGATGAACGCCGAGATCGGGCCGTTGCCCACGCCCGAGATCTCCCGGATCTCACCGTCGAGGCGCACGTCGGCGCCGATGCGGTCTTTGTCGTCGACGGTCGACTCGTGGCGGTGGGCCATGAGGCTCAGGCGGCCCCAGCGGTTGGCGGGGTTGGGCAGGTATTCGTCGCGGAAGATCTCGTACATGGCGGCGGGGCTGATCTCGCCGCCGTCGGAGTCGGTACGGGCCTGCACGACCTTGGAGAACTCGATCTGCAGCCGGCGCGGCAGGTCGAGCTGGTGGTCGGCCTTCATGATGTAGGCCACGCCGCCCTTGCCCGACTGGCTGTTGACCCGGATGACGGCCTCGTAGGAGCGGCCGATGTCCTTCGGGTCGATGGGCAGGTAGGGCACCGCCCAGGTGAACTCGGCCACCGGCGTGCCGGCCGCCGCGGCGTCGCGCTCCAGGTGCTCGAAGCCCTTCTTGATGGCGTCCTGGTGGGAGCCGGAGAAGGCGGTGTAGACCAGCTCGCCGCCCCACGGGTGACGCGGGTGCACCGGCAGCTGGTTGCAGTATTCGGTGACGCGGCGGATCTCGTCGATGTCACTGAAGTCGATCTCGGGGTCGACGCCCTGGGAGAACAGGTTCATGCCCAGCGTGACCAGGCAGACGTTGCCGGTGCGCTCGCCGTTGCCGAACAGGCAGCCCTCGATGCGGTCGGCGCCCGCCATGTAGCCCAGCTCGGCGGCGGCCACGGCGCTGCCGCGGTCGTTGTGCGGGTGCAGGGACAGCACGATCGAGTCGCGGTGCTTGAGGTTGCGGTGCATCCACTCGATCTGGTCGGCGTAGATGTTGGGCGTGGCCATCTCGACCGTGGCGGGCAGGTTGATGATGACCTTGCGGTCGGGGGTGGGCTGCCACACCTCGTTGACGGCGTCGCACACCTCGACGGCGTACTCCAGCTCGGTGCCGGTGAACGACTCGGGCGAGTACTGGAAGCGCACGTCGACGTCGGTGGCGTCGGCCAGCTTCTTGACCAGCTTGGCGCCCTCGACGGCGATGGCCGTGATGCCCTCCCGGTCCAGGCCGAACACGACGCGGCGCTGGAGGGTGGAGGTCGAGTTGTACAGGTGGACGATGGCCTGCTTGGCGCCCTCGATCGCCTCGAAGGTGCGCTCGATCAGCTCGGGCCTGGCCTGGGTCAGCACCTGGATGGCGACGTCGTCGGGGACGCGGCCCTCGTCGATGATCTGCCGGATGAAGTCGAAGTCGGTCTGGGAGGCGGCCGGGAAGCCCACCTCGATCTCCTTGTAGCCCAGGCGCACCAGCAGCTCGAACATCTGGAGCTTGCGGTGGGAGTCCATCGGGTCGATCAGGGCCTGGTTGCCGTCTCGCAGGTCTACCGCGCACCACCGGGGCGCCTTGGTGATGACCTGGTCGGGCCAGGTGCGATCGGTCAGCCTGATCGGCTGGAACGGCTCGTAACGATGGGCCGGCATGGGGCTGGGCTGCTGGGCGTTCATGTCTGCTGCTCCTCGTCGGTCGAGTGAAAGCGGCCGACGCGCATGACTGGCTCCGCGACGAGGGAGCCGGCCTTACAGGCCCTCGCCGCGGCAGCTAAGAAGCAGCCCGCGCAGCATGCCAAGCACGCTACCAGACGTCTCGGGATACGCCGCCCTTGATCTCACATCATGAGAGCCGATCGGTCAACCAATGGGAAAACGCCTGGTGGGGGCCGTGAAATTCCGGCTCGCCCTGTCCTCTAGTCCGGGATGAGCACGCTCAGGCAGGTGACGCAGCCCTCCAGCCGCTCGAATTCCGAGATGTCCACCGTCGTCACGGCGAGCCCGCGCCGCTCCAGCATCGCCGCCGTCCCCGGCGCCGAGGCGGCCAGCAGGACGCGGTCGCCGCCCAGCGGCACCACGTGCGCGCCCGGCTCCTCCGGTGGTTCCAGCAGGCCCGGCAGCTCGACGCGACCGGGATCGCCGATGAGCGTCCCGTCGGGCAGGGCGGTCACCGCCGACTTCAGGTGCAGCACGCCGCGCAGGCCCACCGGCACGATCCGGCGCTCGGGCAGCAGGGCGGCGAGCTGGCCGACGCCCTCGTCGTTGGTCCGGCCCGACCTGCCGACGTACACGGTGGGGCCGACCTGGAGCACGTCGCCGCCGTCCAGGGTGCCGGGGCGGGCGATCCTGACGGCCTTCAGGCCGAGCTCCCGTACGGCCCGCTCCACCGACTCGACCTCGGGACGCCGGTCCGGCGCGCCCGGCCGGGTGAGCACGGCCAGCCGTCCCGACACCACCACGGCGTCCTCCACGAACGGCGCGTCGGGCAGGTGGTCGGCGTCCTCGGCGTAGACGGGCCGCCATCCGGCGGCGGCCAGCGCCGCGACGTAGGCGTCATGCTGGTGACGTGCACGCTCGTGGTCCACGGGTTCGCGCTCGATGTGCGTGACGATGCCCTCGGCGATCCGGGGGCCGGGCTTCCTTACCAGCGCGATACCAGACATAGGGCGTGTTCTATCACGCAGTCGTTAGAGTCTTGGGCATGCGGGACGACGAGATTCTCATCAGGATCAGCGCTCTGGTCACCGAAGAGCACGAACTGCGCGGCAGGCTGTCGGCGGGCGAGGTCACCTCCGACGAGGAGCACGCGCGCGTCAAGGAACTGGAAGTGGCGCTCGACCAGTGCTGGGACCTGCTCCGGCAGCGCCGGGCCAGGCGCGGCGCGGGCGACGACCCCGACGGCGCGGCCGTCCGCCCTGCCGGCGAGGTGGAGAACTACCGGCAGTAGGGGCACCGGCGGTAAAACGGCTGGCCGGAGGCGGCGCCGATGCGATTGGCTGGACGGATGCACATCCAGCCAATCGACTTCGACCGGCCGGGCGAGCTGATGACGGGCCTGTACGACGCCTACCTGGCCGCCCACGCGCACGAGCCCGGCCCCAAGTTGTCACTCCTCCGCCTGTCCGTCATCGCCCGCCTGGGCCCTCCCGGCGACCGGGTCGAGACCTGGGTCCTGACCGACGGCGGCGAGGTCGCCGGCGGCTACAGCCTGGCGCTCCCTCAGCACGACAACCGGCACATGGGCTGGATCTTCCCGCTCGTGGTCCGGCCCGAGCTGCGCGGCCGCGGCCTCGGGACCCAGCTGTTCGAGCACGCGCTCGGCCGGATGCGTGCCCACGGCCGCACCCTGCTGCTCACCGAGACCCCCACCACCGGCGTCGGCGCCCGCTTCGCCCGCGCCCACGGGATGACGGTCGCTCTCCAGGAGGCCCGCCGCACGCTCGACCTGCGCACGACCGACTGGGACGCGCTGCGCGGCATGCTGCCCGAGGTCCCCGGCTACACCGTCGAGCGCTTCGCCGGTCCGGCCGGGCCGGAGCTGCTGGCCGACCTCGCCACGGTGATGAGCGGCATGAACGACGCCCCGCGCGACGCCGACGTCCAGGACATGACCTTCAGCCTCGACCGCCTGCGCCTGCGCGAGGAGCGCGTCACGGTCGGCGGCGAGACCTGTTACACGATGATCGCCAGGCGCGACTCCGACGGCGCGCCCGCCGGTTACACGCGGATCTACCTCGCCGCCGATCGCTCCGACGGCTGGGGCCACCAGACCGACACCACCGTCCTGCGCGAGCACCGCGGCCATCGCCTGGGCCTGCTGCTCAAGATCTCCAACCTGCTGTGGCTGCGCGAGCGCGAGCCCCACCTGGAGCGGATCATCACCTGGAACGCCACGTCCAACGCCCACATGCTGGCCATCAACGAGGCCATGGGCTTCGAGTTGCTCGACGAGTGGGACGAATGGCGGCTGACGGTCCGACCCCGCGCCGAGTAACCTGACGAGTCATGACGTCGGAGGCGCTGAGGGACGGTGATCCGCGGCAGGTGGGGCGCTACGCCCTGCTGGGCCGGCTGGGCGAGGGCGGCATGGGCGTCGTCTACCTGGGCGAGGACCCCGGCGGCACGCGGGTGGCCGTCAAGCTCATCCACGCCAGGATGGCCTCCGACCCCGACTTCCGGCGGCGGTTCGCCCGCGAGGTGGCCGCCGCCCGGCGGGTCGCCCGTTTCTGCACCGCCCCGGTGCTCGACGCCGACGTACGGGCGGACGTGGCGTACCTGGTCACCGAGTACGTCGAGGGGCCCAGCCTCGACGACGCCGTGCGCGACTCCGGGCCGCTGAAGGGCTCGGCGCTGGACGGGCTCGCGGCGGCCATGGCGATGGCGTTGCGCGCCATCCACGGGGCCGGGGTC
The DNA here is from genome assembly GCF_040642995.1 of Nonomuraea sp. NPDC047529. Lineage (NCBI taxonomy): Bacteria > Bacillati > Actinomycetota > Actinomycetes > Streptosporangiales > Streptosporangiaceae > Nonomuraea > Nonomuraea sp. NPDC047529. Next base: position 271,425 of record NZ_JBEYTJ010000002.1, read on the forward strand.
GTGCACCGGGACCTCAAGCCGTCGAACGTGCTGCTGTCCCAGGTGGGACCCAAGGTCATCGACTTCGGCATCGCGCGGCTGGCGGACGCGGAGATGAGCAGCGCGATCGTGGGGACGCCGTCGTACATGTCGCCCGAGCAGGTGGCGGGCTCGCCGGTCGGGCCGGCCTCGGACGTCTTCTCGTGGGGCTGCACCGTCGCCTTCGCCGCCGGGGGGCTGCCGCCGTTCGGGGCGGGGTCGGTGCCGACGATCCTGTTACGCATCGTGAACGAGGCTCCCGAGCTGCGCGGGTTGTCGGGGCCGCTGCTGGACCTGGTGACGGCGTCCCTCTCCAAGAACCCCGCCACCCGCCCCACGGCCCAGCAACTGATGGACCACCTCAGCACCACCACCCCCGCAACCGCCCTCCCCACCCCACCCCCCTCCGAGACCCGGAACCCCCTTCCCCCACCCACCACCGACGGGCGGCGCACCCTTCCCCCTTCTCCCCCCGAAGGGACGGACGGGACGGCTCCCCCCGAAGGGACGGACGGGACGGCGGCGGGAAGGCGGCGTACGAGGCTGCTGGCGGCCTCCGCGGCCGTCGTGCTGGCCGCGGGCATCACCACGGCCCTCCTGTGGACCCGCCACGACACCGCCACCCCCCGTACGACCACGCCCACCACCGACCAGGGAACCCCCGCCCGAACGACGCCCCCCCGCAACCCCCTCCGCGAGAACGGCGTCACCTTCTACTCCGAGAAGGAGAAGGCCGCCGCCCGCCAGGCCGCCGTGTGGCGGAAGGACCGCCCGGCCGACGCCGCCCTGATGGACCGGCTGGCCGCCGTCCCGCACGCCGTCCGCCTGAACCAGCCCGAGGTCAGGGCCACGGTCGAGACCGCCGTGACCGCCGCCCAGGACGCGGGCGGCGTGCCCGTGCTCCTGATCAACTACATGCCGGGCGGCGGCGACTGCGCCGCCGTCGGCGCGGGCGAGATGCGGGTCTACCAGGAGTGGGTCAAGGGCGTCGCCCGCCAGATCGGCGACCGCAAGGCCGTGATCATCCTGGAGCCCTCCAGCCTGGTCAACCTCCCCGGCACCAAGGACTGCAAGCTGGCCGGCACGGCCGAGCAGCGCTACCGGGACCTGCGCGAGGCCGTGCGGTCGCTCAGGACCGGGCACCCCGGCACGGCCGTCTACCTCGACGGCAGCCAGGACCTCTACCCCGGCACCGAGATCATGGCCCGGCGCCTGATCGGCGCGGGGATCGACCAGGCCGACGGGTTCTTCGTCAACACCGCCTCCTTCCAGCGCACCCCGAAGGCCGTCGAGTACGGCAAGTCGCTGTCGGCCTGCGTCGCCGTCATGCGCAGGACGGGCGGCACGACCTGCCCGAAGGACGCCGACCCCGGCGGCGACCTGCCGCACTTCGTGGTGGACACCGCCAGGAACGGCCAGGGCTCGTGGACGCCGACGAAGAAGTACGCCGACCCGCAGGTCTGGTGCAACCCGCCGGGCCGGGGCGTCGGCGAACGGCCCACGACCGACACCGGCGAGGAGCTCGCGGACGCCTACCTGTGGATCACCCGGGCGGGCAGCTCCGGCGGACGCTGCCGGCGCGGCACGAACGGCGACAAGGACCCCGAGCGCGGCGTGGTGGCCCCGGAGAGCGGCGAGTGGTGGGCCGATCTGGCGCTCGAACGCGCCAGGAACGCGCAGCCTCCGTTGCGCTGAGAAGAACCCGATGTTAAGCGCACGTTAGATCTGAGCCGCCGACCTTGTCCGAACAACCTTCTGGGGAGAGGCTCTGGCCTGCATCCACTCCCCCCAGGAGGTCCTACATGAACAAAGCGCGCGTGCCGTGGAAGGCAGTGATCGGCGGCTCCGTCGGCAATCTGGTCGAGTGGTACGACTGGTTCGTCTACAGCAGCTTCGCCGTGTACTTCGCCGCTTCGTTCTTCCCTGACGGGGACGACACGGCCAAACTGCTCAACACCGCGGCCATCTTCGCCGTCGGCTTCTTCATGCGCCCGCTCGGCGGCTGGCTGCTCGGCCGCTACGCCGACCGCCGGGGCCGCAAGGCGGCGCTCACGCTCACCGTCACGCTGATGTCGGCCAGCGCGCTGCTCATCGCCGTCGCCCCGACGTACGAGTCGGTCGGTTACGCCGGCGCGCTGGTCCTGGTGGTCGCGCGGCTGCTCCAGGGCCTGTCGGTCGGCGGCGAGTACGCCGCCAGCGCCACCTACCTGACCGAGGCCACCCCCCGCGGCCGGCGCGGCTTCGCCTCCAGCTTCCAGTACGTCTCCATGACCGCCGGCCAGCTCGTCGGCCTCGGCCTGCAGATCATCCTGCAGAACACGATGTCGAAGGAGGCCCTGAACTCCTACGGCTGGCGCATCCCGTTCGTGGTCGGGGCCGTGGCCGCCGCCGTCGTGTTCTACCTGCGCCGCAGCCTGCTGGAGACGGAGGTGTACGGCGAGGAGGAAGAGGAGCGCCGGGACAAGGGCACCATCAGGCAGCTCCTCGCGCACAAGAAGGAGGCGCTGCTGGTCATCGCCCTGACCATGGGCGGGACGGTCGCGTACTACACCTACACGACGTACCTCACCAAGTACCTGTCGAACACCGCGGGTCTGGCGAAGGAGACCGCGACGCTGGTCAGCTTCTGCGCGCTGTTCATCTTCATGTGCATCCAGCCGCTGGCCGGGGCGTTGTCGGACCGGATCGGGCGCAGGCCGCTGCTGATCACGTTCGGGATCGGGTCGATGCTGGGGACCGTGCCGTTGATGAGCGCGCTGGGCGGGGCGAGCGGCTTCGGGGGCGCGCTCGTCCTGTCGCTGGCCGGCCTGGTCATCGTCACCGGTTACACCTCGATCAACGCCGTGGTGAAGGCCGAGCTGTTCCCGACGCACGTGCGCGCCCTGGGGGTGGCGCTGCCGTACGCGATCGCGAACGCCCTGTTCGGCGGCACCGCCGAGTACGTCGCCCTGTGGTTCAAGCGCCACGACATCGAGTCCGGTTACTTCTGGTACGTCTCCGCCTGCGCCGCAGTGTCCCTGGTCGTCTACCTGACCATGCGCGAGACGCGCGACGTGGCGCTGTCCCGCAGCGAAGGCGCCGAGCCGTCGGATCCGGTCACCGCCCGCGTCTAACCTGGCCATATGCGGGTTCTCCTGGTCGAGGACGACGATCGTCTCGCCTCCGCGCTCACCACGGCGCTGGCCCGGCACGGCCACTCGGTCACCCGCGCCGGCCTGGCCGTCGACGCCCTCCGCCTGGCGGGGGGCGTCGACTTCGTGCTGCTCGACCTGGGCCTGCCCGACATGGACGGGCTCGACGTGCTGCGCCGGCTGCGCCGCGTCTCGGCGGTGCCGCTCATCGTGGTCACCGCGCGCACGCAGGAGCGCGAGGTGCTGCGCGGCCTGCGTTCGGGGGCCGACGACTACCTGGTCAAGCCGTTCCGCACGGTCGAGCTGATGGCCCGCATGGAGGCGGTGATGCGGCGCGGCACGCGTCCGATGCCGGTGCGCGACCACGTGGTGTGCGTCGGCGACGTGCGCATCGACCTGGAGTCGCGGCAGGTCACGGTGGCCGGGGAGCCTGTGACGCTGACCAGGCGCGAGTTCGACGTGCTGGCGCTGCTGGCCCGCGAGCCGGGCGTGGTGCGCAGCCGGGAGGAGATCCTCGACGAGGTCTGGGGCGACCCGCTGCTGTCGGCGTCCCGGTCGCTCGACGTGCACGTGGCGGGGCTGCGGTCCAAGACCGGGCGTCCGGGGCTGGTGGAGACGTTGCGCGGCACCGGCTACCGGCTGGGCTCGACGGGATGAACACGCGTCTGGTGGTCACGTTCACCACGTTGATCGTCTTCCTGATCGCGGCGCTGGCGGTGCCGCTCGGCCTGGCCTACGCCTCCCACCGGACCAACCGCCTGCTGCTCGACCGGCGCGCCGACGCCACCCGGTTCGCCGAGCTGGCCGACGCGGCGGCCCGCGACGACGACCGTACGGGCCTGATCACCGAGGTCTCCCGGTACGCCGACCTGTACGGCGCGGCCGTCCGGGTGCGCGACCGCGACGGCTCGATCCTGGTCTCGGCCGGCCGCTTCGAGGCCGACGACCGGGAGGCGACCCGGCTCGCGCTGTCCGGCCGCACGACCGAGGACCTGCCCACGGTCAGCCCGTTCGGCCCGGCCACGGTGCTGCTGGCCGAGCCCGCCGGACGCGACGCGCAGTTGTCCGGCGTGGTGCTGCTGGAGGCCCCGACCGGCCAGGCCCGGCTGGACGTGTCGCTGGTGTGGGGCGCGCTGGCGGCGGGGGCGCTGGTCGCGCTGGCCTATTCGGCGCTGGCGGCCCGGCGGCTGGCCCGCTGGATCCTGCGGCCGGTGACCGAGCTCGACCGCACCACGCGGGCCATCGCGCAGGGTCAGCTCGACGCGCGGGCGCATCCCGGGGTGGGCCCGTCGGAGCTGCGGCGGCTGGAGGAGCGCTTCAACGCGATGGCCGACGCGGTCTCGGCGGCGATGGAACGGCAGCGGGCGTTCGTGGCCGACGCCTCGCACGAGCTGCGCACCCCGCTCACCGTGCTCGGGCTGCGGCTGGAGAACCTGGAGCCGCACCTGCGCGAGGAGGGCACGGCCGAGTACGCCGAGGCGATGTCCGAGCTCGACCGGCTGGCGCTGCTGGTGGAGGACCTGCTGGCGCTGGCCACGGTCGAGGCGGGCGCGGGCCTGGCGGGCAAGGAGGTCGCGCTCGGCGGGCGGCTGGCGGTGTGGCGCGAGGTCTACGCGGCCAAGGGGGTGTGCCTGGTGGCCGACGTCCCCGCGGGCGCGCTGGTGCCGGAGGCGGCGGCCAGGATCGCCGACATCGCCCTGGACAACGCCCAGAAGTTCGTCCCCGAGGGCGGCACGGTGACGGTCACGCTCGACGGCGGGGTCCTGCGCGTCGCCGACGACGGGCCGGGGCTGGGCGAGGAGGAGCGGGCCGAGGCGCTCGGGCGGTTCTGGCGGTCGGGGGCGCACGCGAACGTCCCGGGCAGCGGGCTCGGGCTCGCCATCGCCGCCGAGCTGGCCAAGGCGTGCGGGGCCACGCTGCGGCTGCTGCCCGCCGTGCCGCACGGGCTGGTGGTCGAGCTGGCGCCGGGTCAGCCGTAGACCGAGCGGTAGTAGCGGGCCGCCCCCGGGTGCAGGGGCACGACGCCGGTGCCGATGGCGTAGCGCCGGTCGAGTCGGCCGCCGGGGGCCGACGGGGCCTGGAGGCGGTCGCGGGCGCGGAAGAGCGTCTCGGTGACGGTGTAGGCCAGCTCGTCGGGGAGCGTCGTCCGGCACATCAGGTAGCTCGGCGTGCCGACGGTCGGCACCTGCCTGGCCAGCCCGTACGCGCCCGCGGGCACGGCGGCGTGCTCGTAGACCGGCCCGTAGCGGCGGCGCAGCACCGGCACCAGCGACTCCAGCGGGACCAGCGCGATGTCGTCGAGCGCGGCGAGCGCGGGCGTCGGCACGCCGCCGGACCAGAAGAACGCCTCGATGCGGCCGTCGCGCAGCTCGGTGACGGAGGCGTCGAGCCCGAGCCTGGTGATCTCCGGCGGGGTGCGCAGCCCGGCGGCCGCCAACACGCGCGTCGCGGTCACCGCCGTGCCCGACCCCTCGACCCCGATCGACACCGGACGCCCCGCCAGGTCGCCGACGCCGGTGATCCGCGCGCCCTCGCGCACGACCAGATGCACGTAGTTCATGTACATCCGGGCCAGCGCGGAGACCGGCTGGTGGCGCACCCGGACCGCGTCGTCGGCGCTGTCGGCCAGCGCGAACCCGACGTCGGCCCGGCCGCCGGCCATCATGGTGAGGTTCTGGACGCTGGCCGCGGTCTCCACCACCCGCACGGTCAGCCCGTCGTGCCGCAGCTCGCCCGCCAGCCGCTGCCCGAGCGCGCCGTACGGGCCGCCCGCCAGCCCGGTGACCAGCCGCAGCTCGGCGGGCCTGGCCGTGGAGCAGCCGGCCGCGAGCGCGGCGAGCCCGAGGAAGGCTCGGCGGGAGATGGGCATGATTTCACGGTATCCGGTCCCGCAGAATGGACAGCGTGACCGAACGGGACGCACGCCTGCGCATCGCCGCTGAGCTGAGGATGTTCCTGCCCGTGAGCCGCCGGCGCGAGTGGCATCGGGTGACCACCGACGGCACCTCGACGCTCGGCCATCACGTGGAGTCGCTCGGCATCCCCTTGACCGAGGTCGGCCCGATGGTGTCGGACGGCCGCGGCGTGCCCCCCTCCCACCTGCTCGCGCCGGGCGAGGCGGTCGAGGTGCGGCCGATTCCCCGCCCGCAGCCGCTGCCCGCCGAGCCGCGGTTCCTGCTCGACGTGCACCTCGGCACGCTGGCCCGGCGGCTGCGCCTGCTCGGCGTGGACACCGCCTACCACAACGACATGGACGACCCGGCGCTGGTGGTCCAGGCCAACGAGGAGCGGCGGGTGCTGCTCACCCAGGACCGCGGCCTGCTGCGCCGCCGCGCGTTGTGGCTGGGGGCCTACGTCCGCGGCTCGCGCCCCGCCGACCAATTGCGCGACGTGCTCGAACGGTTCGCGCCGCCGCTGGCCCCCTGGACGCGCTGCACGGCCTGCAACGGCGTGCTCGTGCCGGTGCCGAAGGAGGAGGTCGAACCGCTGCTGGAGGCGGGCACCCGGCGCAGCTATGACGCCTACGGCCGGTGCGGCGACTGCGGCCAGGTCTACTGGAAGGGCGCGCACAGCGACAGCCTTGAGGAAATCGTGCAGTCAGCGCGTATTTGGGCCAATAAACCCTGATTCACGCTTGGTGAACGACCGTCAAGTTGATCTCAAAAACACCCTCGGCCGGGGGTTACGCGGACGATCAAGGGTATGAGCAGGGGAAACGGCATCACCCGAAATCGGGTGCAGGCCGACACCCTTCCACCCCGTTGAGTAAAACACTCCAATTCGACGTTTATCCCGAAAAAATGGGACACGTCGCGTTTCCGCGTATCCATCTCGCGGCGCACGATCGGGGGAAATATCGCACATGGCCAAGAACCGAAAGCTCGGCCACAGCGCCGGGTCCGCTCCACGCGTATGGAGCGCCAGAAGGAAGTGGGCGACCGCCATCGTCGGCATGGCCACGACGCTGGTGGGCCTGCCCGGCGTCGTGGCGAAGTACAGCCAGGCGCAGAGCGAGCGGGAGACGCCCCGGCTCGCCATCACCGCGCCCGTCACCGGCCCCGGGGCCACCGCGCCGCCCTGCCCGCTGGTGAGAGGCACCGCGACGCTGCCCGAGGGCACGTCCCTGCTGGTCGGGGTACGCCGGACGACCGGCACCCCGCGCACCAGACGCACCCGCTTCTACCGCGTCGACACCGTACGGGCCTCCGGCCAGTGGGACGTGCCCGTCTCGCTCGAAGGCGGCGACCCCGCGATGGCCGGGGAGTGGTATTCGATCACCGCGCTCGCCGTGCCGACCGAGTGGAGCGACTTCCTGGAGAAGGTCGGCGGCACCCCGGGCGATCCACTCGTGGCCGCGTCCGCGATGCCGCCGCACGAGGGCGAGACGCCCTCCATCGAGGTCCAGCGGGACGCCGGTCCGGCCACCTGCTGAACCCCGCCGTCACGCGCGGTCGAACTCTCTCGCCTTCACGCCCGCCAGGAACGCGTCCCACTCGGCGGGCGTGAAGAACAGCTTGGGTCCGTCGGGGTCCTTGGAGTCACGCACGACGACCAGCTCGTCCTGCCCGACCTTGTGCTCAGGGCCGCCATGAACGTTCTTGAGCTCGGCGATCTCGACGCAATTGCCGCCGTTGTCACCGGAAAAACTGGACTTCTGCCACCGGGCGAAGCTCAGGTCCATCGTTCCACCATGGCTTTCTTTATCGTTTCAAGGGACATGCTCAAGGGCAGCGCCTCGGTACGGATGGCCTCGAACCGCTCCACGGCCGCCGAGACGTCCTCATGATCGCTCGTGGTGATGCCGCGCACCGCTGTTTCCGCGTACAACACCTCGGAGCCTCCGTCCAGGGTCGCGATCACGAAACCACCCGTCAGGCCGGAGTGCAACCCGTGCGGGAGGACCTGGATGCTGAGCCGGGGGGTGACCACGTCGAGCAGCCGTCGTAGTTGCCCCTTCATCAGCTCCGGGCCGCCGATGGGCCGGAACAGCACCGCCTCGTCGAGGACGCAGCGCAACGACGGCGGGTCGTCGCGGGCGAGGATCGCCTGTCTTTCCAAACGGGCGGCCACCGCGGCCTCGTTGCCGCGCAGCACGGCGCGGGCGTACTGCTCGGTCTGCAACAAGCCCGGCACCAGCAGCGGCTCGTAGGTCCGCAGGGTGAGGGCCGCCTGCTCCTTCTCGTGCCACTTGCCGAACCAGGAGGGGAAGATCTGGCCCTTGCGCCAGTCGAGCAGGCGGCGCAGCGCTCCGCCGGTGGCCAGGGCCTTGTCGCAGGACTCGGCGAACTCGGGGCTGGCCGGGAGCTGGCCGGTCTCGACGCCGCTGATCAGGCCCTCGCTGAAATGGATGCGCTCAGCGAGTTGCCCCTGCGTCAGGCCCGCCGCCTTCCGGTAGTGCCGTAGCTCTCTGCCCCAGATCGCCTGGGGCGCGTAGAAGTCGACCATCTCGCCCTCCCCTCGCCCGAGTTCAACGCCGACGGCCCGGACTTCAAAGTCCACTCCTTGCGACCGGGCCACTACCGACCGTAGTCAAGTGGCGTCACGCTGGCCACATGAAACCCGAAAGTCCCGCCGTGACGCTCGCCGACCGGCGGCCCCTGCCGGACACGGTCCTCGGCGAGCGGTGGATGCCCCGGCATCCCGGATGCGTCTCGTCCGTCCGGCGGTTCGTCGGCGACCTCGCCACCGACCACGAAGCGTTGATGGAGGCCGTCGAGACGGCGCAGCTGCTCGTCTCGGAACTGGCCACCAACGCGCTCACCCACGACCCTTCGGCGGAACCCGTCCGGATCGTGGTGGTCAGGGAGGGTTCCCTGCTGACCGTGGAGGTCCGCGACTCGTGCACGGCCCTGCCCCGGATGGGCCAGGCGGACCCGCTGGCGGGGCGCGGGCGGGGGCTGGCCATCGTCCACCGGCTGTCCTACGGCTGGGGCTGGCATCCCGAGCCGCCCGGCAAGGCGGTCTGGTTCCAGGTGGTCGCCTGGACGTCCTAGCGGCACACGTCGAACGGCTCGACCCCCGGCAGGTACGCCCGCCACTCCGCCGCCGTGAGCGCACGGCGGGCGCGGGCGCACACGGTCGCGGCCACGTGCCGCCGGTCGAGGTCATGTGTACGGAAGGCGCCGTCGTCGTCCAGCGTGCGCAACTTGGTCCCGTCGGCCGAGAAGCCGAGCCAGACGTTGTCGCCCGTCGACTCGGCCAGCCCGTCGAACACGACCCCGATGTGCCGCCGCGAGGCCACGTCCCACAGGCGGATCCGCGGGCCCTTCTCGTACGTGGCGATCAGCCGCCCGTCGGGCGACCAGGCCGGCAGCTCGAACTGCTCCGCGCCCGGCACGGTGGGGAAGGCGCCGAGCAGGGTCCGCAGGTCCCGGTCCCACAGCGTGATCCGGTCGGGATGGGAGAAGGCCACCTGGCGTCCGTCGGGGCTGTAGGCGAAGGCGCCGCCGATCCGCCTGGCCTCGTCCCCCACCGGCAGCACGGTCCCGCCGACCGGGTCGTAGAGCCGCAGCTCAGGGCCTCCCATGAGCAGCCGCGAGCCGTCCGGCGCGAAGCTCATCGGCCCGACGCCGGACACCTTCGTGGTCCGCGTCCGCGAGGTCGCGAGGTCGCGCAGCTCCAGCGGCAGCGCCCCCTCGAACCTGGAGGGCAGCACGGCCAGGGTGCGGCCGTCGGGGCTGAAGGCGAGCGCGTCGGCCTTCTCCGCCCCCTTCCCGGCCAGCTCGAACGCCTGCGTCTCCCGTCCGCCCGCGACGTCGAGCACGCGGACGCGGGGGCCGTCGCCGTAGGCCAACCGCGTGCCGTCCCCGCTGAACGCCATCGCCGATCCCTCGCCCTTCCAGGCGATCGGGCCGGCCAGGCGGCGACGGGTCGCCGGGTCGAGCAGTTCGAGCCGGTCGTCCCGCTTGACGGCCAGGACCCGGCCGTCCTCGCGCATCCGCAGGTCCGGCAGCTCCCCGTCGACCGGCGGGTCGAACAGCGGGGAGACGTCGACCGTGGTGACGCCGCCGGCCGCGTCCAGCAGGCGTACGGCCTTGCCCGCCAGGTCGTAGCGGACCTGCGTGACGCCGTCCGGCAGGGGCAGCCGCAGAGCGGTCACCAGGCTGTCGCGCGGCCGCAGGACGAGCAGGTCCCCCGGCCGCCACGTGGCCATGTACCGGCCGCCGAAGACCAGGTCCGCGGCCTGGGCGTTCTGGCCTTCGAACTCGTGCTCGGCGGTGCCGGCGGTCAGCTCGTACAGATGGATCTTGGGTTTGTCGTGGCGGGGGACGTCCTCGATGACCACGAGGGCGCCGTTGTCCTCGCTGAACCTGGCCTCGACGGAGGTGCCGGTGCCGGGCAGCGTCGGCAGGTCCAGGCGCCTGCGGCGGCGCAGGTCCCACACCACGGCCCGCTCCTCGTCGTCGTCGGCGACGTAGCCGTAGCGGCCGTCGGGGCTGACGCCGTTCAGGATCGCGCCGTCGGGGGCGGTGAGGGGGGTGCGGGTGGCGACGTCCCACCATCGCTCGCTCTCGGAGCTGTACGGGACCGAGAGCCGGCGACCGGTGCGGTCGAACTCCAGCGCCCCGAACCCGCTCGCGTTGTTCGCGAACCGGCCGCCGAGCGGCCTGCCGGTGGCGGTGTCCCACAGCCGCACGCCCTTGTCGTCCAGGGCGGCCAGAAGACGGCCGTCGAGGCTCACGGCGAGGCTCTGCACGCCTGCCCCCAGACCGGCCAGCTCGTGCAGCTCCCGGCCGGTCGGGATGTCCCACAGGCGGGCGGTGCCGTCCGTCGCGGAGGCCAGGACGCGGCCGTCCAAGCTGAGCGCCTGCACGCTCCCCGCCGCCACGTTCGGTGCCACGAACACGTCGGTGACGTGCTGGGAGGCCGCGTCGTACAGCCCGCCCGCCGTCTCGATCAGCTCAGGGGCCAGCCGCCAGGCCGCCACGGAGAGCAGGCCGGCCAGCGCGGGCTCCAGCTCGCGCAGCCCGCCGGCGCGCAGCACCAGCTCCCTGGCCAGCGCCTCGTCCCGCTGCCGGGCCGACTCCCTGCGCAGGTACTCCGCCGTGCCGAGCCCGCCCAGCGCCGCCACCAGCAGCACCGCCAGCACGGCCGCGAGCAGGCCGCGCCGCCTGGTGCGGGTGCGGGCCTGCCCGGCGGCGGCGTCCAGGAACTCGCGCTCGCGCCTGGCCAGGGTGAGGTCCTTGCGCTCGGTGGCGGCCCATTGCAGCGTGCGGTCCAGGTGGGTGCCGTGGAGCAGGTCGGCGGGCTTGCGGCCGTGGCCGTCCCACTCGGCGGCGGCCTCGGCCAGGCGGCGGTGCACGGGCAGCCCCTCGCGGTTGCCCGCCAGCCAGTCGCGCAGCCGCGGCCACGCCTGCACCAGGCCGGGGGCGACCAGCTCGTACGCGCCGCCGCCCGTCCTCAGGATGCCCGCCGAGACGAACAGGCCCAGCATCGAGTCGACCGTCTTGGCCTCGGGCAGCTCCTCGCGCTCCACGGGACGCAGCCCGTCGCCGTCGAGCAGCCGCAGGAAGACCTCGGGCACGGCGGCCCGCTCGTCCTCGCTCAGCTCGCCGTAGAGCTCTTCGGCGATCGCCCCCAGGTCCGGCCCCGCCTGCCCCTTCAGCTCCCCCGCCACGATCCCGCCACGGGCCAGGGGATCGCCGTCGTCCCGCCGGGGGCCCTCGCCCAGGAGGCGGAGCAGGAGGTCCCCGGCGGCGGGACGGGCGGCGGGGTCGCGGGCGGTGGCGGCCGACACCAGCGACGCCAGCTCCTCCGGCAGCCCGGCGACGTCCGCCTCGAACTCCAGCACCCGGCCCACGACCGCCATCGGCTCGCCCGGCTCGACCGCGTCACGCCCCCGCGCCGCGAACAACACCACCATCCCCCACGCCCACACGTCCGCCGCCTCGGTGGCGGCGCGCCCGGTGAGCACCTCGGGCGCCATGTAGCCCGGCGTGCCCATGGCCGGCCCGCTCGTGGTCGGCCCGGCCTCCCTGGCCACCCCGAAGTCGATCACGCGGGGGCCGTCCGGGCCCAGGATGATGTTGTCCGGCTTGAGGTCGCGGTGCACGATCCCGGCCCGGTGGATGGCCGTCAGCGCGGTGGCGACCCCGATCGCCAGGCGGCGCAGCGCGTCCGCCTCGTACGCCCCCGTCCCCGCGGCCACCTCCCGCAGGCTCGGCCCCGGGACGTACTCGCTGACGATGTACAGCGGCGCGTCGTCCACCTGCGCCTCGATCACCCTGGCCGTGCAGAAGGAGGCCACCCGCTGGGCCGCCGCCGCCTCCTTGGCCAGCCTGGACCGCGACTGCGCGCTGTCGAACCTGGGCACCTTGACCGCGACGCGCTCCCCGGCCTCGCCGTACGCCTCGTAGACCACGCCCTGGCCACCGGCGCCCAGCCGTCCGGCCAGCCAGTAGCGGCCCAACCGGTGAGGGTCGGACGAGATCAGAGGAGCCATCAGATGTGCCATTCTGATCGACATCCCCTCCCAAAAGGAAGGTCGCGTGGAATTTCGCATCATGGGGCCGCTCGACGTCCGTGACGGCGGCCGGGATCGCACCCCCACGACCCCCAAGCACCGCGACCTGCTGGCGATGTTCCTGCTGAACGCGGGCCGTCCGCTGACCGTGGAGCGGCTGCGCCGGCTGCTGTGGCCGCGCGAGGGCGGCGACCGCTCCGACTCCCTGGTACGCGGGTACGTGGGCCAGCTCCGCCAGCTCCTGGGCAAGGACGTGATCACCACCGTGTCCGGCTCGTACGCGCTGGCGATCGGCGGCCACCAGCTCGACGTCGACCGGTTCCGGCTGCTGGTGGACCGCGGCTCGTACGAGGAGGCGCTGGCGCTGTGGCGCGGCCCCGCGCTGGAGGACCTGGACCCCGACGGCGAGCGGTGGGAGGAGACCCGGCGCCTGCGCGAGGAGCTGGAGGAGCTGCGCCTGCTCGCCCTGGAACGCCGCCTCCAGGCCGACCTGGACGCCGGCCGCCACCGCGAGCTGCTGGCCGAGCTGAAGCGGCTGACCAAGCAGCACCCGCTGTGGCAGCGCTTCCGCGGCCAGTACATGCTGGCCCTCTACCGCAGCGGCCGCCGGGTCGACGCGCTGGCCGCGTACGCGGTGCTGCGCGACCAGCTCGACGGCGGCCACGCGATCGAGCCGGACCCCGAGCTCCAGCTCCTCTACCACCGCATGCTCCACGACGACGTGTCGCTGCACGTGTCGGCGGGCCCTCCGGTGCTGCTGCCGCCCGACATCGCGGGCTTCACCGGCCGCGCCGACCTGCTCGACCGGGTGGTCGGCGGCCACGTCGTCGTGCACGGCCAGGCCGGCGCGGGCAAGTCGGCCCTGGCCGTGCACGCCGCCTGGCGGGCCCGCGAGTCCTTCCCCGACGGCATCCTGTACGCCGACCTGCGCGAGACCACGGCCTCCTCGGCCGTCCTGGAGGACTTCCTGCGTTGGCTCGGCTGCCCGGCCCAGGCCATCCCGGCCGGGCTTGAGCAGCGCGAGCGCCTGTTCCGCGCCTACACCGCCAACCGCGGCCTGCTGGTCCTGCTGGACAACGCCGCCGGCGAGGCCCAGGTGCGCCCGCTGCTGACGTCCTGCCCGACGGTCGTGACCAGCCGCTCGTCCCTGGGCGGCTTGACCGGCGCGACCCGGCTGTCGGTGGGCGTGCTCGGCCAGGAGGACGCCCTGGCCCTGCTCACGACCGGCTCCGGACGACCCGCGGACGAGGCGCTGCACCGCCTGGCCCGCTTCTGCGGCGGCCTGCCGATCGCGCTGCGCATCGCCGCGTCCAGGCTGGCGGCCCGCCCGAACTGGACGGTGGACTACCTGGTGGGCCTCCTTGAGGACGAGCACAAGCGGCTCGACCGGCTGCACGCGGGCGACCAGGCGGTCCGCAGCGTGTTCGCCATCGGCTACGAGGGCCTGCCCGAGCCCGCCAGGCGCACGTTACGCGGCCTCGGCGCGCTGTCGGCCCCCGACTTCGCCGACTGGCTCACCGACCGGCTCGGCGGCGGCGCCGAGGCCCTGGTGGACGCGGGCCTGCTGGAGACGCACGGCGTGGACGCGGCCGGCCAGGTCCGCTACCGGATGCACGACCTGACCCGGCTGTTCGCCCGCGAGCAGCCGCTGCCGGGCGTGCTGGCCGAGGTGTCGGAACTCGTGCTGGCCCGGGTGCGGGCCTCGCGCTTCTCGCTGGTGTCGGGCGACCCGGGCACGGCCGTGGCGACCAGGGACATCAGGGAGTCGGTCGAATGGCTGGACGCCGAACGGCCGTTCCTGGTGAGCCTGGTGGCCGACCTGCACGCCGCCGGCCTCGACGAGCCGTGCTGGCGGCTGGCGCACCTGCTGGGGCCGTACCTGGAGCGTCACCGGTTCCTCGACGACTGGCGGGCGGTCTCGGACCGGGCGCTGGAGAGCGCCAGGCGGTCCGGCGACGACCGGGGCGAGGCGCTCGTCCTGCTCGACCAGGGCGACCTGCACCTGGCCGAGCGCGACTGGGACCTGGCCCACGAGAAGCTGCGGCTGGCGCTCGGCATGTTCCTGCGCCAGGGCCGCACCCGCGACGTCAACCACACCCGGCGCCGCCTGGGCCGCGTGCACCTGGAGCGGGACCGGCTGGAGGAGGCCGAGCGGGCGCTGCTGGCCTGCCTGGAGGCGGCCGACAACGAGCGGGACGCCGCCGACGCCGAACGCGTGCTGGGCGCGGTGCTGCGCCGGGCGGGCCGTCTGGAGGAGGCCGCCGTCCGCCTGCTGGCGGCCGTCGGCCACCTGACCGAGCTGGGCGACCGGCACCGGCAGGCCGACACCCTGCTCGACCTGGCCGCCGTACGGCTGGCACAGGGCGCCAAACCCGACGCCAGGTCCGCCGCCGAACGCGCCAGGGGCATCGCCGTACGGCTCGGCGACCGCCTGCTCGACGCGTACGCGCTGCTGGCCCTGGCCCGGGTCAACCGGGCGGAGGGCGCCGCCGGACGAGCCCGCGAGCTGGCCACGGCCGCCCTGGAGATCTTCGACGAGACCGGCGACCGCCGGGCCGCCGCCAACGCCCGCGCCTTCCTCGCCACCCCCTGACCGCCGCCCCGCCCGTCCCCACCCGACGGCGGGTGCGCGGCTTGGCGACGACTGACCGCCGGCCCCGCCCGGCGGCGGGCGCGCGGCTTGGTGACGAGTCCGTCGCGCCGGGTGGTGACGGGCGGGAGCCCGGCCTACAGTGATCGTGTGGCCGATGACCTCAAGCCCGCCCGGACGACGTCCGCCCGCCGCGGCGCCGCGCTGGCCGTCGCCGTCGCGGCCGCCCTCCTGGTGCTCACCGCGATCATGCCCTGGGCCGGGATCGAGGCCCGCAGCGACCTGCTCGGCGGCGGCGTCTCCGACGACGTGCGCGGCATCGACGTCAGCACGGGCCTGTACACCCTGCTCGCCGGGCTGGCGGCGCTGGCGCTCGGCGTCACGGGCCTGCTCGGCGGCCGGCCGCGCGTCGCGGCCCTCGCCGTGATCCCGGGCGCGCTGGCCACGCTGCTGCTGGTGATGTTCGTCGCCGACCCCGGCCGCATCGGCGACCGGCTCTCCATCGACCTGGGCCGGCTGCTGTCGGTCGAGCCGGTCATCAGGTTCGGCTGGTTCGCCGCGCTGGCCTGCTCGCTCGCGATCGTCGTGCTGTCCGTGCTCACCCTGGTGCGCCGGGCGCGCTGACCCAGCCCGCTCGGGCGCCGTCGGGTCAGTCGAAGAAGCCGAGCCGGCGAAGCTGCTTGGGGTCGCGCTGCCAGTCTTTGGCCACGCTGATCCGCAGGTCGAGGTAGACCCGCGTGCCGAGCAGCGCCTCGATCTGCTTGCGGGCCTTGGTGCCCACGTCGCGCAGCCGCTCGCCCTTGTGCCCGATGACGATGGCCTTCTGGGAGGGCCGCTCGACGAACATGTGGGCGTAGATGTCGAGCAGGTCCTCGCGCCCCTCGCGGGGCAACATCTCGTCGACGACCACGGCGATCGAGTGCGGCAGCTCGTCGCGGACGCCCTCCAGGGCCGCCTCCCTGATCAGCTCGCCCACCATCACCTGCTCGGGCTCGTCGGTGAGCTGCCCGCCCTCGTAGAGCGGCGGCGACTCGGGCAGGTGCTCGATCAGCACGTCGCCCAGGACGTCGAGCTGCTCGCCCGACTGCGCCGACACCGGCACGACCGCCGCGAACTCGGCCACCTGCGACACCGCGAGCAGCTGCTCGGCGATCTGCTGCCGGCTCGCCAGGTCGCACTTGGTCACCACGGCGACCACGGGCGTCTTCTTCACCGCCGCCAGCTTGTCGGCGATGAACCGGTCGCCCTTGCCGATGGGCTCGTTGGCCGGCACGCAGAAGCCGATCACGTCGACCTCGGTGAGCGTGGACAGCACCAGGCTGTCCAGCCGCTCGCCGAGGAGCGTGCGCGGCCGGTGCAGGCCCGGCGTGTCCACGATGACGATCTGGGCGTCGGGGCGGTGCACGATGCCCCTGATGACCCGTCTGGTCGTCTGCGGCTTGGACGAGGTGATCGCCACCTTGGCGCCGACCAGGGCGTTCATCAACGTGGACTTGCCGACGTTCGGCCTTCCCACGAAGCAGGCGAATCCGGCGCGATGGTTGTCTGGCGAAGTCACATTGTGCATTGTCGCTTATCAGCCGCCGTGTTCACGCCACCAGGCGAACGCGTCGGGCAGCGCCAGGGGCGTCCAGGCCGTCGTCGTCAGGCCGTCGACCTCATGCTCGGCCACCCATCGGTAGTCGGTGATCTCGTCCCCGTCGGGGACGGGCGTGCCGGAGGCGAGGGTGCAGGCGTACATGGCGATGACGTACGCCACCTCGTGGCCGTTGGGGTAGACCGTGCGGTACTCGGGGCCGCCGAAGACGCCGACCAGCCCGCGCACCTCGACCTCGATGGCCAGCTCTTCGCGCAGCTCCCTGACCACCGCCTCCTCGGGCCGCTCGCCGGGGTCGACGCCGCCGCCGGGGGTGGCCCACAGGCCGTCGTCGCCGTGCCTGGCCATCAGCACCCGCCCGGCGCGGTCGAACACGCACCCGTTGACCGACGGCAGCATGAGCAGGTCGTTGCCGATCTTGGCCCGCAGCCGGGCCAGGAACGGCGTCATGCCCACGTCAGGACCTCAGCGTGCCGTCGGGGCCGGCCACGAGCAGGGCCTTGACGCCCAGCTCCGACGCGACCGCCTCGTCGGCCGGGGACGGCTCGCCCGCCGTCACCAGCGCGACCGCCTCCAGCGACCGCGCGCCGCTGGAGACCGCCATGGCCACCGCGACCTGCACGGCCGACAGCCTCAGCGACGACAGCGCGACGTCGGTCGCCGAGTACGTGCGGCCGGTCTCGTCGCGCACGGCGGCGCCCTCGGCGGCCTCGTTGCGCGCCCTGGCCGCCCGCGCCAAGGTGATGATCTTGCTGTCTTCAGGATCGAGAGTCACGAGGACCAGGTTAGGCCGTGGACATCGAAAGCACGGCGGCGACCAGCTTCCTCGTCCGGTCCCGGTCCACGTCGGTGATGCCCGCGTGCACGACCGACACCAGTGTGTCGCCGGTCCGGGACAGCACGACGTCCAGGGCGTACGGGTAGCCGTTCAGCCGTCCGCGCAGCCGCGTCCCGGCGGCCTCGTCCCCGGAGCGGGCGGCGTCGCCCAGGTCCAGCCTGCGGGCCCGCAGGTCGGTGCCGCCCGCCGTGCGGATCTCCCGGCACGACTCCAGGGCGTCGCTCAGCGCGTCGAAGCGCGCCTCGGCCTCCTCGCCCGCGTACCGGGCCAGGCCGACGGCCGCGCGCTCCCCCAGGCCGTCCCCCTGGTAGCTGACCGCCGCCTGGCCGGTGAGCCCCTCCTGCGGCGCGTGCCCGGCCGCCGCGTCGAGTGCGGACCTGCACCTCTGGTCCACCCGGCCGAACGGCACCCGCCACGCCTGATCGGGCCGTTGCGCGAAGCCGTCCGGCAGGCTCGGCCGCCTGTTGAGCACGTCGCGGAGCTGGGCCATGGCGTGGGCGTCGACGACGGTCTCCGCGCCGCCTCCCGCGCAGCCCGCCAGGGTCGCGGCCAGCAGCCCGTACACGATGATCCCCGGTTTCATGATTCCCCCTGGACCGCAGCCTCCCCAGGCGACGAATGCGGCAATCTCCCCAGCGTCTCCACCAAACGCAAAAAGGGTGCCCCCGCCTGGTTTTCAGACGAGAACACCCTTTACGCCGATCGACGCCCTGGCCGGCTAGCCGGCCGGAACGCCATCGTCCCCCCAGGAGCGTCCTCCCGCCGCGAACCCCACCCGGCGTTCGGACGCTTCCTCGTGACACCCACCGCACCGGGTGTCAGGGATGAGACTGCCGGACCTCACTTGCAGAAGACTTGTAGAACGCTTGCGACATCTCCCTGCAAAGCGGTCACTCCCGTTCGGCTCCGGCCTGGACGTCGTCCTCCTCGGACGGCGCGACCCTGCGGACGACGACGGTGCTGATGCGGTTGCGCCGCCCGGCCAGGCTCTCGGCCGTCAGCTCCAGCCCGGCCACCTCGGCCTGCGACCCGGCGATCGGCACCCGGCCGAGCGCGTGGGCCAGCAGGCCGCCGACGGTCTCGACGTCGTCGACCTCGAGCTCGGTGTCGAACAGCTCGCCGAGCTCGTCGACCGGCATGCGGGCGGTCACCCGTATGGCGCCGTCGTGCATGGTCTCCACGCGCGGGGCCTCCTGGTCGTACTCGTCGGTGATCTCGCCGACGATCTCCTCCAGGACGTCCTCGATGGTGACCAGGCCGGCGGTGCCGCCGTACTCGTCGATGACGATCGCCATGTGGATCTGCCGGGCCTGCATCTCCCGCATGAGCTCGTCGATGGGCTTGCTCTCCGGCACGTACGCGGCCGGCCGCATGATCGACTCGACGGTCTCCTTGCCGCCGCCCTCACCCGACTCGTGGATCTTGCGGGCGATGTCCTTGAGGTAGGCGATGCCGATGACGTCGTCCTCGTTCTCGCCCACGACCGGGATGCGGGAGAAGCCGCTGCGCAGCGCGAGCGACAGCGCCTGGCTGATCGTCTTGCCGCGCTCGATGTAGACCATGTCGGTGCGCGGCACCATGACCTCGCGGACCAGCGTGTCGCCCAGCTCGAAGACCGAGTGGATCATCTCGCGCTCGTCCGGCTCGATCACCCGGCGCTCCTCGGCCAGGTCGACCAGGTCACGCAGCTCGGCCTCCGACGTGAACGGGCCGTCGCGGAAGCCCTTGCCGGGGGTCAGGGCGTTGCCGAGCAGGATGAGCAGCTTGGGCAGCGGGCCGAAGATGCGGGTCAGGCCGTAGACGATCGGCGCCCCGGCCAGCGCGACCGGCTCGGCGTGCTGACGCCCCAGCGTGCGGGGCATGACGCCGACGACGACGTAGCTGACCACGATCATCACCGCCGCGGCGGCCACGTACGCCCAGCCCTGGTCGTGCATGAGGTCGATGAACAGCAGCGTCGCGATGACCGTGGCCACCAGCTCGCAGCTCAGGCGCAGCAGCAGGAGGAGGTTGAGGTAGCGGGGCGGGTCGGTGACGATGGCCTGGAGCCGTTCGGCCCCGCGCCGGCCCTCACGTGCGAACTCCTCCGCGCGCACCCTGGAGATGCGCGTCAGTGCCGTCTCCGCACTGGCGATCAGGCCACCGATGATCACAAGGGCGATGGCCCACAGCAACCAGGCGTTCACCGCGAGTCGCGCACCTCCTGCCAGGACTCGAGCAGCCGAGCCTGGAGCCCGAACATCTCCTTGTGCTCCTCGGGCTCGGCGTGGTCGTAGCCGAGCAGGTGCAGGATGCCGTGGGTGCACAGCAGCTCCAGCTCGGCCTGGGCGCTGTGGCCGGCCTCCTTGGCCTGCCGGTCGGCGACCTGCGGGCAGAGCACCACGTCGCCGAGCAGCGCCGGGTCGGCCGGGCTCTCGCCGTCGCCGCGCGCGCCGCCGCCGGGACGCAGCTCGTCCATCGGGAAGGCCAGCACGTCGGTCGGGCCCGGCTCGCCCATCCACTTCTCGTGCAGCTCGGCCATGGCGTCTTCGTCGACCACCACGATGGACAGCTCGGCGAGCGGGTTGATGCCCATCTCGCCGAGCACGTGGGTGGCCAGCGCGACGAGGTTCTCCTCGTCGACGCCGACGCCGGACTCGTTGTTGATCTCGATGCTCACGGGCGTCGCTTCCCCCGGTGGATGGCCTTCGGCTCCTGCGTGGCCTGGGTGGCGTCGTAGCGCCCGTAGGCGTCGACGATCTCGCTGACCAGCTTGTGGCGCACCACGTCGGCGCTGGACAGACGGGCGAAATGGATGTCGGGGATGCCCTCCAGGATCTCCTGGACGACCCGCAGCCCGCTCACCGTGCCCGAGGGCAGGTCGACCTGGGTAACGTCGCCCGTGACCACGATCTTGGAGTTGAACCCCAGCCGGGTCAGGAACATCTTCATCTGCTCGGCCGAGGAGTTCTGGGCCTCGTCGAGGATGATGAAGGCGTCGTTGAGAGTACGGCCCCGCATGTACGCCAGCGGCGCGACCTCGATCGTGCCCGCGGCCATCAGCTTCGGGATCGAGTCGGGGTCGACCATGTCGTGCAGCGCGTCGTAGAGCGGCCGCAGGTAGGGGTCGATCTTCTCGTAGAGGGTGCCGGGCAGGAAGCCGAGCCGCTCGCCCGCCTCGACCGCCGGCCTGGTCAGGATGATGCGGTTGACCCGCTTCTCCTGCAGCGCGCGCACGGCCTTGGCCATCGCCAGGTACGTCTTGCCGGTGCCCGCGGGCCCGATGCCGAACACGATCGTGTGCTGGTCGATCGCGTCGACGTACCGCTTCTGGTTGACGGTCTTCGGCCGGATCGTGCGGCCTCGGGAGGACAGGATGTCGAGCGAGAGGACCTCGGCCGGACGGTCGGAGGTCATGCGCAGCATCGCGATGCTCCGCTCGACGGCGTCGGGCGTGAGCTCGCCGCCGCTGCGCAGCACTTCGACCAGCTCCTCGAACAGGCGCACGACCGCGCCGCTCTCGTCGGGGCTGCCGGTGACGGTGATCTCGTTGCCCCGCACGTGGATGTCGGCCCTGAAGGCGCCCTCGATCACGCGAAGCAGCTCGTCACGGGAGCCGAGGAGGCTGACCATCGGGTATTCGTCCGGAATCAGCACCTTGGCTTGAGTGCGCGAGGGAGGTGCCGTGCGTCGGGATTCATGTAGTTCGGACATGGGCAGGCCAGCGGCCTGATGCCTCCCGGTCTGTTCGGTGTTCTTCTCCGCCCATCGTATCCGGCACCAGGCTGATTGCTCGCGTCAATATCAGCCGGGCGGCCACGTGAGGTCACGCCCTCCGAGAACATGGGCGTGCACGTGGAAGACGGTCTGGCCGGCGCCGGGGCCGGTGTTGAAGACGACCCGGTAGCCGCGCTCGGCCACCCCCTCCTGGACGGCGACCGCATGGGCGGCCTTCAGCACGTCGTCGGCGAGCCCGTCGTCGGCGGCGGCCAGCGACGCCGCGTCGGGGTGATGCGCCCGCGGGATGACCAGCACGTGGGTCGGGGCCTGCGGATTGATGTCGCGGAACGCCAGCGCCCTGGCGTTCTCGTAGACGACGTCGGCCGGAATTTCCTTGGCCACGATTTTGCAGAAGAGACAGTCGCTCACAGCAGTACCCTATCGAGAGCGACCGTTCGGCAGTCCGTTGCGAATCGGTAATCCGTGGTGTCGTGCGCCGGAAGATCCGCGCAGTTAGGGTGAGTGTGCGACACTTCGGAGCAAAAAAGTTGATTCAGGGTCGGGCGAGCGCCACCTGGCGAGGAACACGACTGGGTAATGCACCCTAAGGAACCGGGGAAACCTTCAGAACCGGAAGAGAGTAAACCCTCTGGGAAGGCCGCGCGTCCCACTGATGTGACCACCGAAACCCTTCTGGCCGACAGGTCGTTGGGGGCGGTGCCGGTCGGGTGGGATGCCGACATGGCCGTGACCGCGCTCTACAGCGCGCATTTCCGGTCATTGGTGCGTCTCGCGGTGTTGCTGGTGCGTGACATGGCAACCGCCGAGGAAGTCGTGCAGGACGCGTTCGTCGCCATTCACGGCGCCTGGCGCAGACTGCGTGATCCCGACAAGGCACTCGCCTACCTGCGTCAGTCTGTCGTCAACCGGTCCCGTTCCGTGCTGCGTCACCGCGCGGTCGTCGAGAAGTACGCACCCAAGGGCCTGCCCGACGCCCCGAGCGCCGAGAACGGCGCGATCGGCGAGCTGGAACGCTCCGCCGTCATCGAGGCGTTACGCGCCCTGCCGACCCGACAGAGAGAAGCACTGGTTCTGCGTTATTACGGAGATCTGTCCGAAGCTGAGATCGCCCATGCCATGGGAATCAGCAAGGGCGCGGTCAAGAGCCACACCGCACGTGGCATGGCCGCATTGCGATCCGTTCTGGAGAAGATGTCATGACCCAGCCCCCCGACGAGTACGGCGACGTCCTGCGCCGTGCGCTCCGCGCGGAGGCGGACGCGGTCGTGCCCTCGCCGGAGGGACTGCAGATCATCCGCGCCCGCATCGAGCGGCGCGGCGTCCGTAACCTGTTCTGGTGGCGTGCGGGCGCGGCAGCGATCAGCGCCGTGCTGGTGGCGGGGACGATCGTGATGGTCGTTCCCGGGCTGCGCTCCCAGATCTTCGAGGCGCCCATCGAGCCGGTGGACAACTCGACCACCACCCCCGGCAACTCCTCGACCAGGCTCTCCACGCCGCCCAGGCGCGACAGCCACAGCGCCGAGCCGCCGCCCGTCGTGGTCGTGCCGCCGAGCCACAGCGAGACCCATAGGCCCTCGGAGACGGCCAGGTCGACCCGGCAGCCCTCGCCGTCGCCGACACCGTCCTCGACGCCCTGCCCGACCGGCGACCCCGCGGGCGACCCGACCGGCGAGCAGGACTGCCCCGAGGTCACGCCGACGCCCACACCGACCTCGCCGGAGTCGCCGGAGTCGATCGGCACGCCGACGACGTGCACCGCCGACGAGTGCCCGCCGGACGACCTGCCGACGGCCGCCCCGAGCGACCTGAGCAGCCCGCTCGTGGGCGTGCCGCACACCACTCCCTGAGCCGCGGGCCTACCAGCGCCCGGTACGCGCGAGCAGCACGGCCGCCGCCGCCACCCCCGCCGTGGAGGTGCGCAGCACGGTGGGCCCGAGCAGCACGGGCACCGCCTTGGCCGCGACGAACCTGCGCAGTTCCTCCTCCGAGACCCCGCCCTCGGGCCCCACGACCACCACGATGTCGCCGCCGGGCGGCAGCGCCACCTGCGACAGCGGCTCTACGGCCTCCTCGTGCAGCACGAGCCCCAGCGCCGCGTCGGCCAGCAGCCCTTCGACCTGCGCGGTGGAGGCCTGCTCGGCCACCTCGGGCAGGTGGAACCGGCGCGCCTGCTTGCCCGCCTCGCGGGCCGTGGAACGCCACCGGCCCAGCGCCTTGGCGACCTTGTCGCCCTTCCACTGCGTGATGCTGCGCGAGGCGGCCCAGGGCACGATCACGTCGACCCCCACCTCGGTCATCATCTCGACGGCCAGCTCGCCTCTGTCGCCCTTGGGCAGCCCCTGGACGACGACCAGCCGCCGCGCGGGCGGCTCGACGGTGTAGCGGGCGAGCACGTCGAGCGCGAGCGCGTCCTTGAACACCTCGCGCACCACGCACTCGGCGACGTCGCCCGCGCCGTTGGTCAGGTCGACCCGCTCACCGGCGCGCAGACGCCGCACGGAGGCCGCGTGCCGCCCCTCAGGGCCGTCGAGCGTCAGCTCGGAGCCGTTGAGGTCCTCGGCGAGGAACACGGGGACGGTCACGGGTGATCGTCACCTGCCGTTGAAGGCGTCACGCAGGCGGGAGAAAAAACCCTGCTGCCCCGGGGCGAACTTCCCCGGCGGCCGCTCCTCGCCGCGCAGCCTGGACAGCTCGCGCAGCAGGTCCTCCTGCGGCTGGTCGAGCCGCATCGGGGTCTCGACGTTGACGTGGATGAGCAGGTCGCCCCTGCCGGACTCGTTGAGCCGCTGCACGCCGCGCCCGTACATGGTGATGACCTGGCCGGACTGGGTGCCGGGGCGCACGTCGATCTCCTCGGAGCCGTCGAGCGTCTCCACGGCGAGGATCGTGCCGAGCGCGGCGGCCGTCATCGGGATCTGGACCGTGCAGTGGAGGTCGTCGCCGCGCCGCTCGAAGATCTCGTGGGGGCGCTCGACGATCTCCAGGAAGAGGTCTCCGGGCGGGCCGCCGCCGGGGCCGACCTCGCCCTCGCCGGCGAGCTGGATGTGAGTGCCGTCCTCGACGCCCGCGGGGATGCGGACCTTGATCGTGCGGCGGGTGCGCACCCGGCCGTCGCCCGAGCACTCCTGGCAGGGGTGGCGGATGATGCTGCCGAAACCGCCGCACTGGGGGCACGGCCGCGAGGTCATGACCTGGCCCAGGAACGAGCGGGTGACCTGGGAGATCTCGCCGCGCCCGTTGCACATGTCACAGGCGTCGGGGTGGGTGCCGGGGGCGGCGCCGGCGCCGTGGCACACCTCGCACAGCACGGCGGTGTCCACGACCAGCTCGCGGGTGGTGCCGAACGCGGTCTCGCGCAGGTCGAGCTCGACCCGGATGGTGGCGTTGCGGCCCCTCCTGGCGCGCGAGCGCGGCCCGCGGGTGCCGCCAGCGGTGCCGAAGAAGGCGTCCATGATGTCACTGAAGGGGAAACCCGCCCCGAAGCCGCCGGCGCCCGCGCCCGCACCCGCGCCGCCGCCGAAGGGGTCGCCGCCCAGGTCGTACATCTGGCGCTTGTTCGGGTCGGACAGCACCTCGTAGGCCTGCGTGATCTCCTTGAACCGCTCCTGGGTCTCAGGATCGGGGTTCACGTCGGGGTGCAGCTCGCGGGCGAGGCGGCGGTATGCCTTCTTGATCTCGTCCTGACTGGCGTCACGGCGCACCCCGAGGGTGGCGTAGTAGTCGCTGTTTGCCACTTATCGACCTCTTAAGATGCAGCCAGGATCTGGCTGACGTAGCGTGCCACCGCGCGTACGGCGCCCATCGTCACGGGGTAGTCCATCCTCGTGGGACCCAGCACGCCGAGCCGGGCCAGTTGGTTGTCGCCAGAACCGTATCCGGTTGCGACGATGGACGTGCCGCGAAGGTAGGGGTTTTCCGAGCCGATGCGCACGGTGAGCGCGGACGGGGTGTCTGTGGATGTCTCGCCGAGCAACCGCATGAGCACGACCTGCTCCTCCAGCGCCTCCAGCACGTCGCGCAGGCCGGTGGCGAAGTCGGCGCCCGCGAGATTGGCCGCGCCGGCGAACACGATCTTCTCGTCGTGGCGTTCGACGAGGGTTTCGAGCAGCACCGACAGGATCGTGGCCACGGCGGGCCGGTCCTCGGCGGGGAGCCGCTCGGGCAGGTCGGCGACCAGCTCGGGGACGTTGCTCAGCCCGCAGCCGTCGAGGCAGGAGTTGAGCACCGCGCGCAGGTGGGCGATGCGGTCGTCCTCCACCACCTCGGGCAGCTCGATCACGCGCTGCTCCACGCGCCCGGTGTTGGTGATCAGCACGAGCATGACCCGCCGGTCGTTGAGCGGGACCAGCTCGACGTGCCTGACCGTGGAACGGGTCAGCGTCGGGTACTGCACGACCGCGACCTGCCTGGTGAGCTGCGCGAGCAGCCGCACGGTGCGGAAGACCACGTCGTCGAGGTCGACCGCGCCGGCGAGGAAGGTCTCGATCGCCCGCCGCTCGGCCCCCGACAGGGGTTTGACCTGCGACAGCCGGTCGACGAACAGGCGGTAGCCCTTGTCCGTCGGCACGCGGCCCGCGCTGGTGTGCGGCTGGGTGATGTAGCCGTCCTCCTCCAGAGCGGCCATGTCGTTCCTGACCGTTGCCGGGGAGACCTTCAGGTTGTGGCGCTCGGCCAGCGCCTTTGAGCCCACCGGTTCGTTGGTGGACACGTAGTCTTCGACAATGGCGCGGAGCACCGCCAGCTTCCGATCGTCGAGCACGTGCTCACCTCCTGCCTGTGCCTTACAGGGAAACGACAGGTCTAGCACTCCGTGTTCCCGAGTGCCAAGTGTACGGCTCTCGCCCACAAGGTGCGATAACACCGGGTCCCATCCTGTTGCTAGCGACTTACAAGCGACAGGCCTCACACTTGCCGCATGACCGACAATTCCCAGCCCCCGCAGTACGGACCGCCCCAGGGGCAGGGTCCCTACTACGGTCAGCAGCCCCAGTACGCCCAGCCCCAGCCCCCGCAGTACGGCCAGCCCCCCTACCAGCAGCAGCAGCCCCAGTTCGGCCCCCCGCCCCAGTACGGCCAGTACAACCAGTACGGCCAGCAGCCCCAGTTCCCGGCCAGGATCGACGGCAAGGCGATCAAGCCACGCCTGTGGTGGATCGCGGTCGTGTGGGCCGTGGCCGTGGTGCTGGGCGTCGTCGGCGTGGTCGTGTTCGCCGGCGGCGTGCTGAGCAGCGTGACCGACATGGCCCCGACGACCACGTTCGCGTCGGGCGAAAGCGTGAAGGTGGCGATCGACCCCGCCCAGCGCCCGGCCGTGTACATCGCCACCGACACGCGGGTCAACTACCAGTGCGAGATCTCCGGCGGCCCGGCCCAGGCCAGGCTCGTCAAGGTCTCCGGCACCCAGACGCTCACCGCCGGCGGGAAGACCTGGCAGGAGATCCTCGCCGTCAACGCCCCCGCCAAGGGCGACTACCAGCTGACCTGCGCCACGCAGGAGGAGTCGTCGGCCCGCTTCGGCGTGGGCCGTGACGTGCTCTCGGCCGCGGGCGGCGTGTTCGGCGGCGTGGCCGCGCTGTTCCTGATCCCCGGCGCCGGCCTGCTCATCGGCATCATCGGCACGATCGTCATCCTCGTACGGCGCAGCGGCGCGCGTAAGCGCCTTGCGGTCAGCGGGTGATTTGCTACGGTCCCCGTGTGTACGAGGGTGATGTGCTGGCGGGCAATTGGCGGCGGCCGGGCAAGGGCAAGATCCCGAAGGTGCCGGCCGAACTCGACCTGGTCGTGGAGGACGCCGACAGCGGCTTCTGCGGCGCCGTGGTGGCCTGCGACAAGGAGGCCGTCACCCTTGAGGACCGGTTCGGCAAGCGCCGCCTGTTCCCGCTGGCGCCGGCCGCCTTCCTCCTGGAGGGCAGGCCCGTGACGCTGGTGCGCCCGGTGGCCGCGGCCCCGGCCGGGCCCAGGCGCAGCGCGTCCGGGTCCATCGCCGTGGAGGGGCTGCGGGCCCGGGTCGCCAAGGAGAGCCGGATCTACGTCGAGGGCGTGCACGACGCCGCGCTCGTGGAGAAGATCTGGGGCCACGACCTGCGCGTCGAAGGGGTCGTGGTGGAGTACCTGGAGGGCGTGGACGACCTGCCCGCCATCGTGGCCGAGTTCGCCCCCGAGCCGGGCCGCAGGCTGGGCGTGCTGGTCGACCACCTGGTGCCGGGGTCGAAGGAGAGCCGGATCGCGGCCCGGGTCACCTCGCCGCACGTGCTCGTCGTAGGCCATCCGTTCATCGACATCTGGCAGGCGGTCAAGCCGTCCGTGTTGCGCATCCCCGGCTGGCCCGACGTGCCGCGCGGGGTGCCGTGGAAGGAGGGCGTGCTCGCCGCGCTGGGCTGGCGCATGGAGCCAGCGGACGCCTGGCGGCGCATTCTGGGCGCCGTCTCGTCCTACGCCGACCTTGAGCCGGAGCTGCTCGGCCGGGTCGAGGAACTGATCGACTTCGTTACGGAGGCATCATGACCCAGGATCCGCCGCCCGCCGACGACTCCCCGGACGTCCCGCCCTCGGACGTACCCCGTGACCAGGGCCCCCGGCTCGGCTACGGCCAGCAGCCGGGCTCCCAGCCCGACTACGGGCGGCAGCCGCCCGGCCAGAGCGGCCCGCAGCCCGGCCCCATGCCGACGCCGCCCCGCTACGTGCCCCCGCCGCCCGGCTACGGCCAGCCCCCCGGCTACGGCGCCCAGCAAGGGTACGGCCGGCCCGCCGAGCCGTACGTGCCCGGCCGGTTCGGCCCGCGCCGCGGCAGCGACGACACCACGATGGCGATGCTCGCCCACCTGCTGGGCCTGCTGGTCTCGTGGGTCGGCCCGCTGATCATCTACCTGATGAAGAAGGACGAGTCCCCCTACGTCAGGGACCAGGCGGCCGAGGCGCTGAACTTCCAGATCACGATGTTCATCGGCTACCTGGTCGCGGGCGTGCTGACGGTCGTGCTGGTCGGCCTGCTGCTGTTCCCGATCGTGTGGATCGTGTCGCTGATCTTCCACATCCAGGCGGCCGTCGCCACCAACCGGGGCGAGAACTACCGCTACCCGTTCGCCATCCGCCTCATCACATGAGCTCGGTGATCAGGGCGTCGGCCAGCAGCCTCCCCTTGAGGGTGAGCACCATCCGGCCCGCCCTGAACGGCTCGGGCTCCAGCAGCCCGCGCGCCAGCGCGCTCGCCACGGACGTGCGCGCCCCGGGGGCCACCTCGGCGAGCGGATAGCCCGAGATCAGCCGCAGCTCCAGCATCAGGCGCTCGGCGGCCCGGTCGGCCTCGGTGAGCACCTCGCGCGCGTGCGCGGGCGAGGTGCCCGCCGCCAGGCGCTGGGCGTAGGCGGCCGGGTGCTTGACGTTCCACCAGCGGGTGCCCCCGACGTGGCTGTGGGCGCCGGGGCCGGCGGCCCACCAGTCGCCGCCGGTCCAGTAGAGCAGGTTGTGCCGGCAGCGGGCCTGCTCGGAGGTCGCCCAGTTGGACACCTCGTACCAGCTGAAACCGGCCTCGGCCAGCATCTCGTCGGCGATCAGGTAGCGGTCGGCGGCCACGTCGTCGTCGGGCATCGGCAGCTCGCCGCGCCGGATTCTGGCCGCCAGCCTGGTGCCCTCCTCCACGATCAGCGAGTACGCCGACACGTGGTCGGGCCCGGCCTCGATCGCGGCGGCCAGCGAGGCCCGCCAGTCGTCGTCGGACTCCCCCGGCGTGCTGTAGATCAGGTCGAGGTTGACGTGCTCGAACCCGGCCTCCCGCGCCTCCCGCACGGCCCGCGCCGGGCGGCCCGGCGTGTGGGTGCGGTCGAGCACCTGGAGCACGTGCTCGCGGGCGCTCTGCATGCCGAAGCTCACCCGGTTGAAGCCGCCCTGACGCAGCTTGTCGAGGTAGGCGGGGTCGACGGACTCGGGGTTGGCCTCGGTGGTGACCTCCGCCCCCGGCCGCAGCCCGAACTCGGCGTCGATCGCGGCCAGGACGCGCGCCAGGTCCTCCGGAGGCAGCAGCGTGGGCGTGCCGCCGCCGAAGAACACCGTCTCCACCGGCAGCTCGGCGTCGCCCAGCACGCGGCGGGCCAGACGCACCTCCGCCACGACCGTGTCGGCGTAGTCGCGATGGGAGGCACCGGGCCCTAGCTCGGAGGCCGTGTAGGTGTTGAAATCGCAGTAGCCGCAGCGGGTCACGCAGAAGGGCACGTGCACGTAGAAGCCGAACGGGCGCTCGCCGAGTCCGCGCAGCGCGCTGTCGGGCAGCTCGCCGGAGGCGGGCGCCGGGTCGCCGTCGGGCAGGGTGGATGGCACGTCATCCAGTGTGCCTGCTCACGGGGGTGCTCCGAGCCATCGAAGGAGGCGGCACATGACGGGCGTCGGAATCGTGGGCGCCGGGATCTCCGGGCTGACGCTGGCGCTGCGGCTGCAGCAGCTCGGCGTCCCGACCACGCTCTACAGCGAGGGCGACGCGGAGGACCTGGGACGCGGGCGGCTGCCGAACACCGTGGGCAGGATGGCCCGCGCGCAGGCCCGCGAGCGGGAGCTGGGCAGCCTGCACTTCCTCGACCCGGGCTGCCTGCTGACCGCCGGCAGGCTCTCGATCAAGGGGGATCCGCCGCTGGAGTTCACGGCCCGCGTGGCCGAGCCGTTCCACGCGGTCGACTTCCGGGTGCTGCTGCCGGCGCTCATGGACGACTACACGAGCAGGGGCGGCCACCTGGTCGTCGATCCCCTCCAGCCGGACGCGGGCCAGGTCGACCGCTGGTCGCGCGGGCACGAGCTGATGGTGGTGGCCACCGGGAGGCGTTCGGTGCGCGAGTTGTTCCCGCGCGATCCGGCGCGGTCCCCGTACCTGGCGCCGCAGCGGGTCCTGGCGGCCGGGCTGTTCCGCGGGTTCGATCCGGGCCCGGCCTTCGGGTTCAACATCTCGCCCGGCTGCGGCGAGATCCTGAGCATGGCGATGATGACGCGGGCCGGCGTGCGCGGCGGCGTCCTGGTCGAGGCGATCCCGGGCGGTCCGCTCGAAGTGCTGGCCCGGGTGCCCGTCCACGAGTTCGCCGAGGCGCTGCTCGCCCCTGCCTCCCGAGCCGATCGTGGCCGAGGCCGTCGCGGCGGGCGGGCCGTACGACGCGGCGTTCGCGCGGGAGGTGACCCGGCGCATGTGGGTGGCGGCCGGGCCGGTCACCGCGTGGACGAACGCCTTCCTGCGCCCTCCGGCGGAGCACGTCCTCGCGCTGCTCAGGGCCGCCTCGACCAGGCAGGACGTGGCCGAGCTGGTGCTGTCGCTGTTCGGCGACCCGGCCCGCGCGTGGGAGCTGCTGTCGAGCGCCGAGGAGGTCGCGCTCGTCGTTGACGGCGAGGGGTGACGGTTCTACGATCGCGTCAACTTATAGGAAAGTTTCCTATAAGTTCACCCCCAGGAGCGCCCGTGAAGAAGATCGTCCTCGCACTCTCGCTCTTACTCGGGCTGACGGCGGTCTCCGTGCCCGCCGAGGCCCACTCCGGATTCAAGCGGGTCGCCTACTTCATCCAGTGGGGCGTGTACGGGCGCAACTACCACGTCAAGGACGTGGACGCCACCGGCGCCGCCGCCAAGCTCACCCACCTCAACTACGCCTTCGGCTTCGTCAACGCCGAGGGCTCCTGCTACTCGGCCGACCCGTGGGCCGACTGGCAGCGCCCGGTGCCGGCCGAGCAGAGCGTGGACGGCGTCGCCGACCAGCCCGGCCAGGCGCTCAACGGCAACCTCAACCAGCTCCGCAAGCTCAAGGCCAAGCATCGCGGCCTCAAGGTGCTGATGTCGCTCGGCGGCTGGACCGGCTCCAAGTACTTCTCCGACGCCGTGCTCACCCCCGAGTCCCGGGCCGCGCTGGCGCGCTCGTGCGTCGACCTGTGGCTGCGCGGCAACCTGCCCGGCCTGGAGCCGGGCGCGGGCGCCGGCGTGTTCGACGGCATCGACCTGGACTGGGAGTGGCCCGGCTCGGCGGGCAACGACGGGAACGTGATCAGGCCCGAGGACAAGCGGAACTTCACGCTCTTCGTCGAGGAGCTGCGCGCCCAGCTCCGGGCCTTCTCCGCGACCTCCCAGCTCACGGCCTTCCTCCCGGCCGCCGCCGCCAAGATCGACGCCGGGTTCGAGGTGCGCCGCGTGTTCCGGTCGCTCGACTTCGCCACCGTCCAGGGGTACGACCTGCACGGCACGTGGGAGTCGCGGACCGGGCACAACGGGAACCTGTTCAACGACCGGCGCGACCCCAACCCCGTCAGGTACAGCGTGGACCAGACCGTGCGCGACTACCTGTCGCGCGGCGCGCCCGGGCGCAAGATCGTCGTGGGCGTGCCCGCGTACGGGCAGGGCTGGACCGGCGTGACCGGCGGCGGCGACGGCCTCTACCAGCCCGCGACCGGACCGGCCGCCGGCAAGTGGGGGGCGGGCAGCGAGGACTACAAGGACCTGGCGGCCAAGCCGGGCAAGCGTTACCGCGACCTGCGCACCGGCGCGATGTGGCTGTACGACGGCAACGAGTTCTGGTCCTACGACGACCCGGCGTCGCTGCTGGAGAAGGCGGCCTACATCCGGCTCAAGGGGCTGGGCGGCTCGATGATGTGGTCGATCGACCAGGACGACGCCCGCGCCTCCCTCACCTCGGCCCTGTACTCAGTCCTGCGCTGACGCGCCGGGCCGGGTGGGCGGCCTCCTCAGTCGCCCGCCCGGCCTGTTCGGGCGGCCAGCTCGTCCCATTCGGGGGCGTGGCCGGGGACCGCGAGCACGCGGGCGAGCGCGTCGGCGTCGCCGTGGCGGGCGCGGAAGACGTCGGCCACCGTCATCCCGGTCTCCGGGCGCGAGACGATCTCCACCTCGTCGCCGGCGCCCAGCTCGCCCAGCTCCACCACGGCCAGGTACGCACCCGGCCGCGCGGCTTGCGTGAAGCGCTTGAGCCAGCCCGGTTCGTCCATCCAGTTGCGGAACACCACGCAGGGCGTACGCGGGCCGGTCACCTCCAGCAGGGCGCTGCCGACGCGCCACCGCTCGCCCACGAGGGCGCCGTTGACGTCGAGGCCGTCGGTGGTCAGGTTCTCCCCGAAACGGCCGTCGCGCAGGTCGCGGCCCAGCTCGCCCTGCCACCAGTCGTAGTCCTCGCGGGCGTAGGCGTAGACGGCATGGCTGGGGGCGCCGTGGTTGGGCGTGTCGGCCCGCTCGTCGCCCGCGAGCCCGTTGTGCAGCACCTCCACCCGGTGGGTCACGGCTCGCTTGTCGATCGCCGTACGGCCGAGCTTGCCGGCCCATTCCGCGTCGAACGACTTCCCGACGTTCACGGAGAGGATGCGCATGCCGCGACCGTAGCGGACAGATCGAGGTGTTCTGCACTGTTTTTTCCGCTTTTCTCAGCCCTTGTAGGGAGAAAGGCGGACATTGTCACCGTCGGGCGACATCTGGCCGAGCTGGGAGTCGGCGTCGAGCTCGGCCAGTTGTAACAGGGTCTCCAGCGCCGCCTGCCTGGTCTCCTCGACCGAGCCGCCGCGTTCGCCGAAACACTCGGCCGCGACGTCGAGCAGCGCCGCCACGACGGCCGCGTCGGGATAGGGCACGTCCACCACCACCCTGCCGTCGCCGCCCACCTCGGCGGGTCTCAGGTGAAGCCGCAGCAGCCGCCGCGTCTCCTCCGCCACGGCCACCCCCAGCACAGCGGCACGCTCGAATCGCTCAGAAGCAATCACGTCACCCTCCAGTAGCACTGGTGTTCGGGAACAGCAAAGGTAGCGACCACCACCGACAGAATCGGCTCTTCCGCCCTGGAGGGGCTCTGGAAGGGGGCCGGAGAGGCCCGTGTCTCTTCCTCGGGGCAGCCCGCTCTTCTTCCCTGAGGATGCCTGCCGGAGGCCGGCGGCCGAGGGGCGGGATCGGGCGGAGGGCGGTCACGCGGGAGGCCGGGTCGGTGGCTACGCTCGAACGGTGAGCGGTCTGATCATCGATGTCGCGGGACTTTCGGTCGAGCTCGGAGGCAATCCGGTGCTCCGGGGCCTGGAACTGGCCGTCGAGCCGGGTGAGATCGTGGCGGTCGTGGGGCCCAACGGTTCGGGCAAGTCCACGCTGCTGCGCTGCCTGGCCGGCCTCCAGCCCGCCACCTCCGGCGAGGTACGCGTGTTCGGGGCCGAACCGGCCGACGACGCGTCCTTCTGGCGCCGGGTGGCGCTGCTCGGCGACGAGCCCGCCTGGTACCCGGGGCTGACGGCGCGCGAGCACCTGGAGCTCATGGGGGCCGTGCACGCCGAGGCGCGCATGACGGTGGAGTCGGCGCTGGAGGAGTTCGCGCTGACCGAACGGGCCGACGCGCCGCCGCTCAACCTGTCCACCGGCCAGCGCCAGCGCCTCTGCCTGGCCGCCACGCTGCTCAGGCCCAGCACGCTGCTGCTGCTCGACGAGCCCGAACGCGGCCTCGACGCCGGCTTCCGCGTCCGGCTCGCCCAACTCCTCGAAGAGTACGCGGACGAGGGCGGCACCGTGGTGATGGCCACCCACGACCAGACCCTCGCCGACGTCGCCCGCCGCGTCTCCCCCGCCGGAGTGCCCGCATGAGCCGTCCCGACCCCAGCCCCACCGCCGAGCCGCCACGCAAGGCGGACGGACGGTTCTCCCAGGACGGACGGTTCTCCCAGCGGGCCGGCGCAGTGCGGCGGAAGGCGAGCGGGCGGTGAGTGCGCATGAGGTGAGTGTGCGGTCGGTGCGGGCGTTCGTCCGGGCGCGCGGCCGTGCTCGCGGCGGTCTGGTCGATCGCTACGTCAGCCTGTTCGGCCTGTGCATGCTGGTCGCCGTCCTCGGGCAGCCGCTGTCCTCGGCGGTGTCGGGCCTTTCCGGGACGGTCGAGCCCGGGCGGATGGGCGCGGGGGTCGCCCTGGTGCTGCTGGCGTTCGCGGGCTTGCTGGCCGTGGCACGGGTGGCTGGGCCGGTGATGGTGCCCGCGGCGGAGGCGTCCTGGCTGCTGATGTCGCCGTTGAACCGGCGCCGGCTGCTCGGGCGGACCGGGCGGGTGCTCATGGTCGTCGCGCTGGTGGCCGGGCTGCTGCTCGGGCTGGGGCTGCTCGCGGCGCTCGGCGCGCCCGGCGCGCTGGTGTGGCGGCTGCTCGCCGCGCTGGCGCTGGCCACGGCGGCGAGCGTGGCGGGCATGGCGCTGGCGGTGCTCGCCCAAGCGTCCCCGGTCTGGAACGCCTGGCTGACCGGCGTCCTGGCCGCGCTCCTCGTGCTGGCCGTGGTCGCCGTCAGCGGCCAGGCCCGTACGGCCCTCGCGGCCGCCGCGAACGCGCCCCTGCCCGCGCCGGCCGCCACGGCGTCGGCCATGGCCGCGATCGCCGCCGTCCTGGCCCGCCGGGCCTGGGGTTCGCTGGCCGCCATCCCCACCCGCCTGCTGCTGACCGCCTCCACCCGGGCCGGGCACGTCACCAACGCCGCCGTCACCCTCGACCCCGGCGCGCTGAGCTGGATCGCCGAGGACAACCACTGGCGGGCCAGGAAGCTCACCTCGCGGCGGTGGCCGGGGCTGCCCGCGCCGCTCGCGCTGGCCTGGCAGGACTGGGTGCGGCTCGGCCGTCGGCCCTGGCGGCTGGCGGCCACGGCCGCGAGCGCGGCGTTGCCCGCCGTGTTCGCCCAGGCGGGTGCCGCTCCGGCGGTTCTCGGGCTGGTCGTGCTGGGCGGGGCGCTGGCGGTGGCGGCGTCCGGCACGTCCGGCGCGCGCAGGGACGCCGACAACCCCGCCCTGGCCCGGCTGACCGGCGTGGGCCGGCGTCCGGCGCTGGCGGCGCGAGCCCTCCTGCCCGCGCTGGTGGGCGGTACCTGGGCGGGCCTGGCCTTGGCCGGTGTCGCGGTGGTCGGCGGCCTTCCGTCCGGTATGTGGTGGTTCGCTCTGCCGGCGGCTCCCGCACTCGCGGCCGGTGCGCTGCGGATGGCCAGGAGGGGGCCGGTCGACCATTCGATGCCGGTCATCGACACCCCCGGCGGCGCCGTCCCGACCGGGCCGCTGTTGTGGGCGGCGACGGGCGCCGACCTGGCGCTGCTCGGCTGCCTGCCCGCGGTGGTCGCGCTGGCCACCGGGCCGGCCGCACCGGGCGGGTTCCTGGCGGCCCAGGCACTGACGGGCCTGGCGGCCCTGGCGGGCGTCCTGCTGAGGTCCCGCCCTGACGGGGGCCCTCGGGCCTGAGTGGTCAGGCGACGTAGAGGTCGCTCGGCACGCCTCCGTACCGGATCGTGCGTTCCCTATGCAGGCCCGCCTTCTCCGCCACCCGGCGGGACGGCTCGTTGCCGTCCCCGATCAGGGCCACCACGGTGCCCAGGTCGCGCCCGACGCGCAGGGCCGCCCTGGCGAGCTCGACCGCGTACCCGTTGCCCCAGACCGTGGGGCGGAACCGGTAGTAGAGGTGGAGCACGTCCTCGCCCTCCAGGGTCGCGTGCCGCAGGCCGCCGATGCCCAGCACCCGCGCGCGCTCCGGCAGGCGGGCGGCCCAGTAGCCGATCCCCCGCTCGGCCCAGTCGGCCAGCCACAGGTCCAGCATGGCCCGGCTGGCCTCCAGGTCCACGGGGGGCCCGGCGGAGCTGTAGACGTTCGTCCGCGGGTCGGCGTGGATCTCGTGCACGGCTTCGAGGTCCTCCAGGCGTACCCGGGAGAGGACCATACGTTCCGTACGTACCAATTCCATCCTTTCAGGGTAGCCGCTTCCATCGCTAAGCTATCGGCACCGATCGAACAGCGATGAGGAGCGCCCGATGGACATCGCCCGCGTGCAGGCCTCCCTGCGTCTGATGGCGCGCGGCCTGGAGGAGCTGGCCGCCGCGCTCGGCGACGAGGAGGCGGGCGAGGCCGAGCGTACGGCCCGGGTCATCGCGGAGTGGGGCCGCCGCGGCCTCACCCAGAAGGAGGCGTCGGCGCTGTTCCAGCGGCACGGCTTCGCCCCCCAGACCACGGGCGGCTGGGCCCGCGGCGACTGGGTGGAGCTCGGCGACGACGGCCTGCGCTACCTCACCGCCAAGTCGCACGCCTGGCTGGAGGAACGATCATGACCTTCTCGGTACGCATCGCCGTACGCGGCTACGAGCTCGACACCCAGGGCCACCTCAACAACGTGGCCTACCACCAGTACGGCGACCACGCCCGCTGGGAGTGCCTGCGCGCGGCCGGCATCTCGATCGACGACCTGCGGGAGGCCGGCGTCGGCCCGGTGACGCTGGAGAGCACCATCCGCTTCCACCGCGAGCTGCGTGCCGGCGACGAGGTCGAGGTGACGTGCGCGTTCGAGTGGGGCGAGGGGAGGACGTTCAGGATCAGGCAGGAGTTCAGGGGCGCGGACGGCGAGCCGGCCGCCGAGCTGACCGGAGTGGGCGGGCTGATGGACCTGCGGGCCCGCCGGCTGCTCCCCGACCCGGGAAATCGCCGGCGGGCGCTCGCGCGAACGCCCGCCGTGATGGGCCTGTAGCGGCTACTTCTTGGTCTTGTCGGCGCCGGAGGAGTCGGTGGACAGCGCGGCGACGAACGCCTCCTGGGGCACCTCGACGCGGCCGACCATCTTCATCCGCTTCTTGCCTTCCTTCTGCTTCTCCAGCAGCTTGCGCTTACGGGAGATGTCACCGCCGTAGCACTTGGCCAGGACGTCCTTGCGGATGGCCCGGATGTTCTCGCGGGCGATGACCCGGGCGCCGATGGCGGCCTGGATCGGCACCTCGAACTGCTGCCGCGGGATGAGCTCGCGCAGCTTCTTGGCCATGTCGACGCCGTAGGAGTAGGCCTTGTCCTTGTGGACGATCGCGCTGAAGGCGTCGACGGCCTCGCCCTGCAGCAGGATGTCCACCTTGACCAGCTCGGCCTCCTGCTCGCCGGCGGGCTCGTAGTCGAGCGAGGCGTAGCCGCGGGTGCGCGACTTGAGCTGGTCGAAGAAGTCGAAGATGATCTCGCCGAGCGGCAGCGTGTAGCGGATCTCGACGCGGTCCTCGGACAGGTAGTCCATGCCGAGGAGCTGGCCGCGCCGCCCCTGGCAGATCTCCATGATCGCGCCGATGAACTCGGCGGGCGCCAGGATGGTGGACTTGGTGACCGGCTCGAAGACCTGCGCGATCTTGCCGCCCGTGGGGAACTCGGACGGGTTGGTGACCGTGAGCTCCTTACCGTCCTCCATGACCACGCGGTAGACCACGTTGGGCGCGGTGGAGATCAGTGACAGGCCGAACTCGCGCTCCAGGCGCTCGCGCACGATCTCCATGTGCAGCAGGCCGAGGAAGCCGACGCGGAAGCCGAAGCCCAGCGCGGCCGAGGTCTCCGGCTCGTAGACCAGCGCGGCGTCGTTGAGCTGGAGCTTGTCGAGCGCCTCGCGCAGCTCGGGGTACTCGTCGCCGTCGATCGGGTAGAGCCCGGAGAACACCATCGGCTTGGGGTGCTCGTAGCCGGCCAGCATCTCCTTGGCGGGCTTGACCGACGAGGTGACGGTGTCGCCGACGCGCGACTGGCGCACGTCCTTCACGCCGGTGATGAGGTAGCCCACCTCGCCGACGCCCAGGCCGCGGTCGGAGGGCTTGGGCTCGGGCGAGATGACGCCGATCTCCAGCGTCTCGTGCGTGGCGTTGGTGGACATCATGAGGATGCGCTCGCGCTTGCTCAGATGGCCGTCGATGACCCGGACGTACGTCACGACGCCGCGGTAGGTGTCGTAGACGGAGTCGAAGATGAGCGCCCGCGCGGCGGCGGCGGCCTGGCCCACGGGCGCGGGGACGGTCTGCACCACGTGGTCGAGCAGCTCGCGCACGCCCACGCCGGTCTTGCCCGACACCTTGAGCACGTCGGACGGGTCGCAGCCGATCAGGCCGGCCAGCTCCTCGGCGAACTTCTCCGGCTGCGCGGCGGGCAGGTCGATCTTGTTGAGGACCGGGATGATGTGCAGGTCGGCGTTCATGGCCAGGTAGAGGTTGGCCAGGGTCTGCGCCTCGATGCCCTGCGCGGCGTCGACCAGCAGGATCGCGCCCTCGCACGCCTGCAACGACCGGGACACCTCGTAGGTGAAGTCGACGTGCCCGGGGGTGTCGATCATGTTGAGGACGTGGCCGTCCCAGGGCAGCCGCACGGCCTGCGACTTGATCGTGATGCCGCGTTCGCGCTCGATGTCCATCCTGTCGAGGTATTGCGCGCGCATGGAGCGTTCGTCGACCACGCCGGTGATCTGCAGCATCCGGTCGGCAAGGGTCGACTTGCCATGGTCGATGTGCGCGATGATGCAGAAGTTGCGGATCAACGCGGGGTCGGTCTGGCCAGGCTGAGTGCGCACCGAAGTCCGTTTCGACAGGGTTGAGGTCAAGCGTCTTTCATGGTGACATGCCCGGGTGATTACCCGGACCGTCATCCGCCGTGGCCTGCGCCTGGTCGCGCTGGCCTCGGCCGTCGTGGTGGCGCTGGCCGGCCTCCTCGCCGGCGCGCTCCTCCTTCAGTTTACCGGTGCCCCGGCGGCCTGGGCGAAGAGCACCGGCAACGACGCACTCTGGCTCGGCCACGCCTGGGTCGACGGTCGCCGCACGGAGCGGGACGTGGAGCAATTGGCCGTACGCCTGCGCACCACCGGCATCAAGGACGTGTATGTACATTCCGGCCCGTTTGAATGGGACGGCCGCCTCGACCCCGCCAAGCACCCCAAGTCCGCGGATTTCGTGACCTGGATGCACCGGCACCTGCCGGGCGTGCGTGTCTCCGCCTGGCTGGGCCAGAGCGTCAAGAACGGCCTCGACCTCGACGACGCCTCGTCCCGCGCGAACGTCCTGGCCGGCGTGGCCGACATCATGAAGGCGGGCTACGACGGCATCCACTACAACTTCGAGCCCATCGGCGACGGCGACGCCGAGTTCCTCGACCTGCTGGAGCGGACGAGGGCCTACACGAGGCTGCTGTCCACCTCCACCCCGCAGATCGAGCCCTATCCCCTCATGCGCCCGGCGGGCAGGCTCGTCCTGGGCCACGACAAATACTGGTCGCAGGGCTACTTCCAGGAGGTCGTGAACCGGGTGGACCAGGTCGCGATCATGACGTACGACTCGGGCGCCCCCACGCAGTCCCTCTACGGCGGCTATGTGGCCAGGCAGGCCGCGCTCGCCCTGCACCTCGTCCCCGACGACAAGTCCCTGGTCATCGGCGCCCCCGCCTACCACGACCACGGCCTGCCCTGGCTGGACGCCGCCGAGAGCGTGGCGACGGCCGCCGAGGGCGCGAGTCTGGCCCTGTCCGAGCACGGCCGCCGCGAACGCTTCGGCCTGGCCCTGTACGTCGACTTCGCCGCCACCGAAGAGGACTGGAAGGAGTACATGACCCGCTGGCTGGCCTAAACTGAGAACACCCGGGGCGTTGATTTGAGCAGCCACCTGGGTTATTGGTACCCTGTTCACTTGCGTGTGGCGCGCCCTCTCATCGAGCCCGCGCGCCCCATCCATCCTTAGACTTTCACCGAGGCTTCTTCGTGGCGAACATCAAGTCCCAGATCAAGCGCAACAAGCAGAACGAGAAGGCCCGTCTGCGCAACAAGGCGGTCAAGTCCTCTCTGAAGACGGCCGTCCGCAAGTTCCGCGAGGCCGCCGAGCAGGGCGACGTCGAGCAGGCCGCGGCGCTGCAGCGCGTCGCCGCCCGCCAGCTCGACAAGGCCGTCAGCAAGGGCGTCATCCACAAGAACCAGGCCGCCAACCGCAAGTCGGCGATCGCCAAGCAGGCCGCCTCCCTGGCTGCCAAGTAGGCACCGCCGCCGGGCCACAGTCCGGCGGAGCACTGACGCCGCACTCCTCATGGGGTGCGGCGTTCTTGTTTTTGTGCGCTTTTTGTCACAGTTTCGATATCACATGGGCATCGCCGCCCGATATCGGCTGGGCATCCCTTACCAAGATCCCTTGCCCCCCGTCCGCCCTCTCCGTGAGGGTTCACTAAACGGACGAAGGGGGACACATGCGGGGGCCGTTGGTCGTCAAACGGGCGTTCAGCGAGCCGTTGCTCCTCCTGGCCGCCTTCGGCTCGATCCTGCTCGCCACCACCACGCTGGTCGCGCTCACCATGTACGCCTCCTCCATCGCCGACGCCGGCGTGCGCAGGACCATGGAGACCGCCTCCCTGCGCCAGACCTCCGCGACGATCAGCGCCCCCGTCACCGGCAAGACGTTCCCGGTCTACGACCAGGCGGTACGCGCCGAGCTGGCCAAGGCGTACACCAAGGCGCCCACGCTCACCACGAGCTTCCACTCCGACTCCTACGCCATGCCCGGCCAGGAGAAGCAGGACCGTCCCGAGCTGCTCAGGTTCGGCAGCTACGACGGCCTCGACCAGCACGCCAAGCTCGTCTCCGGCGCCTGGCCCAAGGCCGCCGACGGCCGGGTGGAGGCGGCGATCTCGCTGTCGGCGGCCTCGGCGGCCGGGTTCAAGGTCGGCCAGGAGCTGACCACCGTGGGCCGCCTGTCGCCGGAGCCCGTCCAGGTGCGCATCACCGGCGTCTTCCAGCTCGACGACCCCTTCGGCGAGCGCTGGACCGGGGAGCAGTTGCTCAGCAGGGGCGTCGAACGCGGCGACTTCACCACGTACGGGCCGCTGATGG
This sequence comes from Nonomuraea sp. NPDC047529, assembly GCF_040642995.1. Classification (NCBI taxonomy): domain Bacteria; kingdom Bacillati; phylum Actinomycetota; class Actinomycetes; order Streptosporangiales; family Streptosporangiaceae; genus Nonomuraea; species Nonomuraea sp. NPDC047529. Next base: position 312,375 of record NZ_JBEYTJ010000002.1, read on the forward strand.
TCTCGCGCGAGACGTTCATCGCCCGCTTCGCCACCAACGTGAACGCCACCTGGACCGCCGAGCCCGACCTGCGCTCGCTGACGCCGGCCCAGCTCCGTCCGCTGGCGGCGGCGGTCGGCGAGGTGGGCGCGCACCTGAAGGCCGGCGCCTGCCCGAGTTGCGTGACCACCAGCCGCCTGCCCGAGATGCTCACCCAGCTCGACACCGCCTCGCTGGTGGCCCGTTCGACCATGCTGATCCCGGTGCTGCAGTTGCTGCTGCTGGCGGCGTACGCGCTGATGCTCACCGCGCGGCTGCTGGCCGACCACCGGCGCATGGAGGTGGCGCTGCTGCGCTCGCGCGGCGCGGGCACGATGCGGCTGGCCGCGCTGGCCGGCGGCGAAGCGCTGCTGGTGGCGGTCCCGTGCGCGATCGTCGCGCCGTTGCTCGGGCCACCGCTGCTCGGGCTGGTGAACCAGCTTCCCTGGATCAAGGCGTCGGGGGTTCGGCTGGACCCCTCGGTCGGCCTGGGCACGTTCCTGGTGTCGATCGCGGTCGCCCTGGCCTCGGCGGTGCTGCTGGTGCTGCCCGCGCTGGCGGGCGCGCGGCGCACGTACGTGGAGGAGCAGTCGGCGCGCGGGCGCGGCGGCGGGCGCGGCCTGATCGAGCGCGCGGGCGCCGACGTCGCGCTGCTGGCCGTGGCCGGCCTGGCGATCTGGCAGCTCCAGCACTACGGCGCGCCGGTCACCACCACCGCGGGCGGCGGGCTCGGCATCGACCCGCTGATCATCTCCGGGCCCGCGCTGGCCCTGCTCACCGGCGGCATGCTCGGCCTGCGGCTGGTGCCGCGCATCTCCAAGGTGGCCGAGCGGATCACCTCCAGGCGCCCGTCCCTGGCCCCCGCGCTCGGCGCGTGGCAGGTCAGCAGGCGGCCGCTCAAGTACGCCGGCCCCGCGCTGCTGCTCACCATGGCCATCGCCATCGGCATCGTGTCCATGGCCACCGCCGCCACCTGGCGCGCCTCCCAGCTCGACCAGGCCCGCCACCAGGCCGGGGCCGACCTGCGCCTGTCCGGCCCGCCGGACGCGCCCGAGCTGGGCCCGCTCGGACGCGGCACGGCCTTCACGGCGCTGCCCGGCGTGACCGCCGCCTCGCCCGTCTTCCGCGGCCAGACCGAGGTCAGCAGCGAGAACGCCATCCTGATCGGCATCGACGCCGCCAAACTCGGCACACTGTTCCAGCTCCGCTCCGACCTGGCCGACCGGCCCATCGCCGAGATGTCCAAGGCGCTGGCCGGGCCGCAGGCGGGCAGGCTGGACCTGCCGGGACAACCGTCCAAGCTCACCCTGCGCGCCACGACGGACGCGGACCTGCCGGTTCGGCTGGTGCTGTCCGACGCGCTGGGGGTGTGGCGGGACGTGTCGCTCGGCGTGCTGAAGGCCGGCGAGAGCACCCTGGACGTGGACCTGGCGGCGCTGGCGGGGCGGAGCGGGAAGATCACGTACCCGCTGTCGCTGCGCGGGCTCGTCGCGAGCGCGCCGCCCTCCGGCAGCGGGAGCCTGACCGTGACCGGGATCAGCGCGGACGGGCAGCCGGTGGCCGCGCCCGCCGTGTCGTTGAAGGCGACCGGACGGCAGCCGGCCACGGCCGCCTTCGGGTCGCCGCCGGTCCAGGGGCCGCTGCCCGTGGTGCTCACCGCCGACCTGGCGACCTCGCTCAAGCTGGGCGTCGGCCAGGTGGGACGGGCCAGCATCGACCGCAGGGTCATGGACGTCAAGGTCGTGGCCGTCGTGGAGACGATGCCGACGACCACTGCCGGGCAACACGCCGTACTGGCCGACTGGGGGACGATGCAGGCGCAGGATCTGGCGGCGGGGCAACTGCCCAGGCCCGCCACCGAGTGGTGGCTCGCCACCCCGGACGGCCGGGCGGCGGCCGCGCTCACCGGCCGCCCCGCCTGGGACGTCACCGCGATCGACCAGCGCACCCTGGCCGCCAAGATGCAGGACGACCCGCTGGCCAGCGGCCTCCAGGGGGCGCTGATGCTGGGCTTCCTCGCGGCGCTGGTGTTCGCGGCGCTCGGCTTCCTGGTCAACGCGGCGGTCGCGGCCCGCGAGCGGATGAACGAGTTCGCCATCCTGCGGGCGCTCGGCGTGAGCTCCCGGCAGGTGTTCGGGATGCTGGCGATGGAGCAGACGTTCGTGATCGGGCTGTCACTGGCGGCCGGGACCGGGCTCGCCGTCGTCGTGGGCATGCTCGTGGTGCCGCACATCGTGCTGACCGGGCAGGCGTCGGCGGTCACCCCCGGCGTGGTGCTCGACATCCCCTGGGGTGCCACGGCCGCCATGCTCGCCGGGGTGACCGCGGTGCTGCTCGCCATCGTCGCCGGGCTGGCGCGCAACCTGCGCAGGCAGGGTCTCGGCCTTCGGGAGGAACAGTGAGGATCCCGCTGCTGGCCCGGACGCACCTGGGCGCGGTGGCCGTGCTCTTCGTGCTGACGCTGAGCGCCTGCCTGCTCGTCGCGGGGCTGCCCAGGGCGATGCAGTTGTCGTTCGACCAGGCGCTGCGCGACGCGCTCAGGACCGCCTCCGCCGAGCAGGCCGACCTGACCGTGGCCGTCGCGTCGATGTCGAAGGAGGAGGACCTGCACGAACGCGACCAGTTCGAGTCGAGGGACCGGCGCTGGCGCCAGCTCGTGCCCCCGGCTCTGCGGCCGCTGGTCGTCCCCCCCGGCACGGGCGACAGCCACATGAGCGCCAAGACCGTGGTCACCCCGATCCAGGGCTCGGGCGGCACCATGTTCATGAACCTCGGCTGGCTGTCCGACGCCGACCGGCGGGTCGACTGGGCCCAGGGACGCGCGCCGGGCAAGCCCTCCACCATGAGTTTCCAGGGCGAGACGATCCCGCTGATCGAGGTGGGCCTGGTCGAGTCCGCGCTGCCCGCGATGGACCTGCGGCTCGGCCAGGTCAAGGTGCTCGGCGAGAGCCACTACGTGGCGGTGAAGCTGGTCGGCGCGTTCAAGGCCAAGAAGCCGGACGACCGTTACTGGAGTCACAACAGCGACATCCTGTCCGTGACCAGGATCTTGCCGCCGGGCAAGCTGGAGTTCGAGAAGCACATCACGACGATCATGTCGGACGACGGGCTGACCGCGCTCAGCGGCGACGGGCGCAACCTGTCCTACTACTGGGTGCTGCCCATCGACCCGGACAAGGCCGACGCGCTGGCCACGAGCGACCTCCAGGTGGCCGTCAGCGAGTTCGAGCGGGTGATCGGGTTGCAGGCGTCGGGCTCGTTCAGCCCGTACCGGGTGCTGACCGCGCTGCCCAAGCTGCTGACGGACTTCGTGGCGGCCCAGTCCACCGCGCAGACCGTGATGTACCTGGTGCTCGGCGGCCTGCTGCTGGTGGCGGTCGGCGTGATCGTGCTGGCGGTGCAGCTCCTGGCGGGCCGGCTCGACCACACGCTGGCGCTGACCCGGGCCCGTGGCGGGTCGCTGCGGCAGGTGGCGGGCACCGGCGCGGCGCTGACCGCGCTCGCCGTCGTGCCCGCCGGGCTCGCCGGGTACGCGCTGTCCTGGCTCGTCCCCGGGCCCGTGCTGCCGATCGTGCACGTCGGGCCGCTGCTGGTGATGGCGGCCGCCGTCGGGTTCACCGCCGCCTCGCTGGCCTCCACCCACCGGGTGCCGCTGCACGAGCAGCGTGAGGACGTCAGCACCGCCCGTCCCTCCGCCCGCCGGCTCACGCTGGAGGTGCTGGTGGTGGTGCTCGCGCTGGCCGGGGCCTACCTGCTGCGCACCCGCGGGCTGACCGCCTCGGCCGGGTTCGACCCGTTCCTGCTGGTGGTGCCGATCGCGCTGACGCTCGCCGCGGCCGTGATCATCCTGCGCTGCTACCCGTATCCGCTGCGGCTGCTCGTCCGGCTGGCCGCGCGGCGGCCGGGGGCCGTGCCCTTCCTGGGGCTGACCAGGGCTGCCAGGGCGCGGTCGGCGTCGGTGCTGCCGGTGCTGATCCTGCTGCCCGCGCTGGGCGTGTCGGTGTTCGCCGCGGTGATCTCCGACGGGCTGGTGAGCACGCAGCGGCTGGCGTCCTGGCAGCAGGTGGGCGCGCCGGTCAAGGTCACCTCCCGGGTCGAGATCCCGGCCGACGTGATCGAGCGGGTGCGCAGGACCCCGGGCGTCGAGCAGGTCGTGCTCGCGCAGACCGGCCGCGTCCAGGTCGGGTACGGCGCCGAGCGCGCCGAGGCCATCGCCGTGAACCTGCCCGAGTGGCGGCGGGTGCTGGCCGGGGCGCCGATCGGCGTGCCCGCCGGGAGCGGCGCCTTCGTCTCGCCCGACCTGAAGGGGCGGGGCACCTACGAGATCGGCTGGCAGTCGCGGCTCAAGGTGCCCGAGGGTGGCGTGATCACCTCCGTGCCCGGCTTCTACAACCAGGGCAAGTTCCTGATCCTGCCGCTGGACTCGCTCGTGCGGCCCGCCGTGAACACCCTGCTCATCCGCGGCAACCCCGCGCTCGACGAGCTGCGCCGGATGGTCCCGCTCGGCACCGTGGAGTCCCAGCCGCTGGCCCTGGCCGCCATCCAGGACGACCCGCTGACCAGCACCGTGCGCACCACGCTGGTCGTGGTCACGGTCGCGCTGGCGGCGTACGCGCTGGTCGCCGTCATCCTCTCGCTGGTGATCGGGGCGGCCGACCGGGCCAGGGCGCTGTCGTTCCTGCGTACGCTGGGGTTGTCGGACCGGCAGGCGCAGCGGCTCACCGTCCTGGAGATCATGCCGATGATCCTGCTGACCGCGCTGGCCGGCCTCCTGCTCGGCCTCGGGCTGCCCGCGGCGCTCGGGCCGGGCGTCGACCTGTCCTCCTACGCCGGCGACCTGCCCGTCGGCGACTACTCCCTAGACCTGATCACGCCGACCGCGCTGTCGGCCGGGCTGGCCGTCGTGGCCGTGCTCGGCGCGTACGCGCACACCGCCATCAGCCGCCGTCGCAGCCTCGGCGCCGTCCTTCGAGTGGGGGACCTCACATGAACCCGACCCTGTCAGAGCTGGAAGCCAAGGCCACGCGGGAGAAGACCGCCTTCGGGGCCGACGCGCACATCGTCTGCGACAACCTCGTCCGCATCTACAAGACCGAGGGCGTCGAGGTCGTCGCCCTGCAGGGCCTCGACCTGGTGATCGACAAGGGCGAGCTGGTGGCCATCGTCGGCGCGTCAGGGTCGGGCAAGTCCACGCTGCTCAACGTGCTGTCGGGCCTCGACGTGCCGACCGCCGGGGTGGCCAGGGTCGCCGGCACCGACCTGCTGGCCATGACGGCCAAGGACCGGCTGCGCTACCGGCGTTCCGTGGTGGGCTTCATCTGGCAGCAGACCGCGCGGAACCTGCTGCCGTACCTGACCGCCAGGGAGAACGTCGAGCTGCCCATGAAGCTGGCCGGCGGCGACCGGGCGCGCCGCGCCCGCGCCGGCGAGCTGCTGGAGCTCCTGGGCGTCGGCTACTGCGCCGACCGCCGCACGCCCGAGATGTCGGGCGGTGAGCAGCAGCGGGTGGCCATCGCCGTCGCCCTGGCGAACGAGCCGCAGCTCATCCTGGCCGACGAGCCCACCGGCGAGCTGGACAGCGAGACGTCCGGGCAGGTCTTCGACTCCCTCAGGAAGGCGAACAGGGAGCTCGGCGTGACCGTGGTCATCGTGACCCACGACCCGCTGGTGTCGGAGCAGGTGGACCGCACCGTGGGCATCCGCGACGGGCGTACCAGCAGCGAGACGCTGCGGCGCGAGGGCGCCGAGGGGCAGATCGTCGCCGAGGAGTACGCCGTGCTGGACCGCGTGGGCCGCCTGCAGCTCCCGCGCGACTTCATGAACGCCCTGGACATGGAGCGCCGGGTGCGACTCGAACTCGAATCCGACCACATCGGCGTCTGGCCCGCCCGAGAGGAGCCCTCCCATGAGCAATGAGCCCCTGGTCGTGGTGGAGGGGGTCCGCAAGGTCTACCGGAGCGGGCCCAAGGAGGTCGTCGCGCTGCGCGAGGTGTCCTTCGAGGTGTTCCCCGGGGAGCTGGTGGCGGTCCGTGGGCGGTCGGGGTCGGGCAAGACCACGCTGCTCAACCAGATCGGCGGCCTGGACCGTCCCGACTCCGGGCGGGTGGTCGTGGACGGGCGCGAGGTGACGTCCCTGTCCGAGGACGCCCTGCTGGCGCTGCGCCGGGACGTGGTGGGCTTCGTGTTCCAGTCGTTCGGGCTGATCCCCGTGTTGTCGGCGGCCGAGAACGTGGGGGTGCCGATGCGGCTGGCCCGCGTGCCGTCCGCCGAGCGCGAGGAGCGGGTACGGCTGCTGCTGGCGCTGGTGGGGCTGGAGGCGCACGTGAACCAGCGGCCGTACGAGCTGTCGGGCGGCCAGCGGCAGCGGGTGGCGATCGCCCGGTCCCTGGCCAACCGGCCCCGGCTGCTGGTGGCCGACGAGCCCACCGGGCAGCTCGACTCGCAGACGGGGCGGCAGATCATGGAGCTGTTGCGGGCGCTCGTACGGAGTGAAGGGGTCACGGCGCTGGTCGCCACGCACGACCCGAGTCTGATCACGCTGGCGGACCGGGTGCTGGAGATCAGCGACGGCGTCGTCCGCGAACCGGCCCTCACCTGACCCCCGCCCGCCCAGGCCCCCTCGCTCAGGCACTCCGCCGGACGGGCACCTGACCCCGGTCCCCGGCAGCCCGAGGGGGCGCGGCCTCGGGCGAGCGCACCACCGCGACGAGGTTGGCGACGGCGACCAGCACCCCACCGGTGACCATCAGCGCCGCCATCCCGGTCATCCCCGCCAGCGGCGCCGCGACGGCCAGCCCGACCGGCCGCGCCGCGAACGAGATGAGCTGGTCGAACGACCGCACCCGCCCCAGCGCCCGCTCCGGGATCTCCTCGGCCACCACCGTCTCCCACAACGGACTGAGCACCCCGAGCCCCACCATGGCCACGAAGTAGGCCACCGCGACCACCACCACCGACAGCCCGAACCCCACGGCCACCGGCAGCGCCACCATGGGCAGCAGATAGACCGCGGCCCCCGCCTGAACGACGACCAGCGGCCTGCGCACCCGCAGCCGCGGCGCGACCAGCACCCCCGCCACCAGCCCGACCGTGCCGCTCTGCACGATGATCATCCAACCGGCCTCGCCTCCCAGCCGCTGCACGGCCGCCAGCGGCCCGAGGGTGAGGAACAGACCGGCCATGAAGTGCCACACGCCATGTCCCAGCACACAGGTCAGGAACCACGGCCGCTTCCTGACTTCCCCGAACCCTTCGACCAACTCCCGCGCGAACCCGGCCCCCCGGCCCTGACGCTCCCCGGCGCCCCGGCCTATGACTGCTGTACGGATTCCCCCGAGGGTCACCGCCGAGCACGCGAACACCATCGCCGTGAGCCCCGCCGCCCACCCGGGCCCGACGGCCAGCGTGAGCGTCCCCGCGAGCGCCGGCCCCAGCACCGCCGACACGCTGGTCACCACCCCGATCCGCGCGTTCACCCGCAGCCTGTCCGCCCCCGGCACCACCGCCACCACCAGCCGCGGAACCGCGGGGCTCCCGAACGCGATCGCCGCCCCCGAGACGGCCGACAACACGGCGAGATCGGGCACCCGGTTCACCCCGGCGAGCAGTTCGACCGCCATGGCCCCCTGCGCCAGGCACCGCGTGAGGTCGGCCACCAGGACGACCCGTTCGGGCCTGATCCGGTCGGCCAGCACGCCCCCGACGGGCAGCAGCAACAACAACGGGACCATCTCGCAGGCCAGCACCAACCCCAGGGCCTCCCCCGACCCGGTGGCGCGCAGCACGGCCAGGGTCAGCGTGGTGGGGATCATGGCCGTGGCGAGCGCCGACATACAGCGCCCGGCCAGCAGCCGGTTCCTGGACGCGACAAGCGACGAGAACGACATGACCGAAAATGTAGTTCGCCAGCGAATAATTCGTCAACAAATTACTTGTTGGCGTATCATCCTGTCCTGTGGAGGACTCCGTCGATCGTCATCTGGCCCGCTGGCGCGGCAAGGCCCCCTTCGACGAGCGGGCGGAGGGGATCGTGACCCGCATGCAGTCGCTGGTGAAACACCTGGGCCACGCCAAGGCCGCCGCGCTGGCCCAGACCGGGGTGCAGGACTTCGAGTTCCAGACGCTCCACAGGCTCGCGGCCCACAACGGCACCGCCACCCCCACCGAGCTGGCCGCCGAACTGCTGCTCTCCCCCGCCGGCATGACCGGCCGCCTCGACACGCTGGAGAAGGCAGGTCTGGTACGCCGCGTCCGCAGCACCGAGGACCGCCGGCGCGTGGACGTCGAACTCACCCCCAAGGGCCACGACCTCTGGATGGACGCCATGGCCGTCCTGGCCGTGCTGGAAACCGCCATGGTGAACGCCCTGTCCCCCGGCGACCAGGACACCCTGGACAACCTGCTCAAACAGCTGCTGCTCTACGTGGAGAGCAACCCTCAACAATTGCATTGAGATCGACAGGCGTCCGGTGATAACCATGCTGAGATGACATTCCCGACATCGCAGACGACGCGCTTCCGCATTGACGTTCCCGACGACGTACTCGCCGACCTGCGCACCCGTCTCCGCAACGCCCGATTCACCGGATCGCTCGACCACCGTCCCTGGGAGGGCGGGACGGACCCGGCCTACCTGCGGGAGCTGGTGGCGTATTGGGCCGACGGGTTCGACTTCCGCGCCCAGGAGACCCGACTCAACGAGCTGGACCACTACAAGGCTCCCGTGCAGGGAGAGGACCTCCACTTCCTGCGCGTCCCCGGCGCCGGCCCCGACCCGATGCCCATCCTGCTCTGCCACGGCTGGCCGAGCAGCTTCCTGGAGATGCTGCCCCTGGCCACCCGCCTGGCCGACCCCGCCCGGTACGGTGGCGACCCCGGCGACTCCTTCGACGTCGTGATCCCGTCGATGCCGGGCTTCCTCTACTCCGGCCTGCCGGCCGAACCCCTCACCCGAGCCGCGATGGCCGGCACGCTGCACCTGCTCATGACCGAGGTGCTGGGCCACGAACGCTACGGGGCCTTCGGCGGCGACATCGGCGGCGCGGCCGTCGGCTGGCTGGGCGCCCTGTATCCGGACCAGGTGCTCGGAATCCACCTGATCCACCCGCCCGTCCCCGCCTCCCTCGACACCCCGCCACTGACCCCCGAGGAACAGGCGTTCCTGGACGCCGAGGCGGCTTACGACGAGCGCGACGGCGGCTACAGCGAGATCATGCTCACGCGCCCCGACACCATCGCCGCCGCCCTGGTCGACTCACCGACCGGCCTGGCCGCGTGGATCGTGGACAAGCTCCGGGCCTGGAGCGACTGCCAGGGCGACCTGGAGTCCCGGTTCGACCGCGACACCCTGCTCACCATGCTGACCCTCTACTGGGCCACCGGCTCGATCGGCACCTCGTTCAAGTCGTACTACGACTGGCACCTCAACCCGCCCCGGCCGCCCATCACCGTCCCGTCGGCCGTCACGCTCAGCCACGAGCCCTCGGTGGCCCGGTTCCCCCGCAGCCTCGCCGAACGTGCCCTGACCGACCTCCGCCACTGGAACACCCCGGCCCGAGGCGGCCACTTCATGCCCCTGGAAGAACCGGCCCAGCTCACGACCGACCTCACCACGTTCTTCCGCCCCCTGCGCACCGCCTGAGGCCGACCTGGGGGGCACCGCCGGTCACGTGCGGGTTTCGCTACCGGCCTGTACGGCTGGCGACGACCACCTGCACGGCATGCTCCAGGGCGTACGCCGCGTCCGCCCCGCCACCCTTGACCTGCTCGTCCGCGGTGGCCACCGCCTGGATCGCCCGGGACAGCCCCTCCGGCCCCCAGCCGTTCAGCTGGCGCTTGACCCGGTCGACCTTCCAGGGCGGCATGCCCAGGTGGGCGGCGAGCTGCCCGCCACGCAGGTTGCGCGGCGCGCTGCCCACCTTGGCCAGCGACCTCAGCCCACCGGCCAGCGCGCTCACCAGCAGCACAGGTGCGACCCCGGTGCCCAGCGCCCAGCGCAACTGCTCCAGGGCCTCGGCCAGACGCCCCTCGATCGCCGAGTCGGCCACGTTGAAGCCCGTGACCTCGGCCCGCCCCTTGTGATAGCGCGCCACGGCCGCCGCGCTGATCGTCTTGTCCTCGGTGTCGAAGGCGAGCTGGTTGCACGCCGCCGCCAGCTCCCGCAGATCGTTGCCCACCGCGTCGAGCAGCGCCTGGGCCGCATCGCCCGAGATGTTCCGCCCGGCCCGCTTGATCTCCGCCTTGACGAACTCCAGCCGCTCCCCGGCCTTGGTGACCTTGTTGATCGTCACCACCTTGGCCCCGGCCTTCTTCACGCCGTCGACCAGCGCCTTCCCCTTCACCCCACCCGGGTGCGCCAGCACGAGGACCGTGTCGTCGGACGGCTGCTTCGCGTACGACACCACCTCGGTGATGACGTCCTTCGGCAGATCCTGGGCCGAGCGGATCACCACCACCGAACGGTCGCCGAAGAGCGAGGGCGAGGTCAGCTGGGTCAGCTCGCCGGTGCCCACCTTCCCTCCGACGAGATCGTGCACCTCGGCCCCGGGATCGCCGGACCGCGCCGCCGCGACGACAGCACCCACCGCCCGCTCGGCAAGCAGCTCCTCGTCGCCGAGGACCAGGGTGACAAGTGCTGGATCGGTTCCCGCCATGTCAGGCAGCATGCCATGCGGCACCGACAACCCGGTACTCGACGCCGTACCCCGCCGAAGGGCCCGCCGTCCTCGCCCGACTCACCGGTCCGTCGGCCCGGCGGACGGCCGCCCGGCCGCGTCGATCGCGCGCTGGTAGCGGTCCGTGAGGTTGCGCAGCGCGTCGACCAGTTCCGGCGAGTCCACGATCGTGAAGTCCGCGTCCAGCAGCCCGAGATAGAGGGCGAGCATCTCCGGATGGTCCGAGCCCGGCTCGAACGCGCACCGGTCCTCGCCCAGGGGCTCCACCTCCATGGGGATCGGCAGCCGGTCCCGCACGTACGCCGCGGGCGCGTGCACGATCACCCGGGCCCGGTATCGCCAGGTCGCCTCGCCGACCCCGCGTGCCACCCGCGCCGTGATCTCGGGGTCGGGCGGCAGCGCGCGGGGCGTGAAGCGCGGTCCCGTCGGCGTCAGCGGCTCGATCCGGTCGACCCGGAAGGTGCGCCAGGCGTCCCTATCCAGGTCCCAGGCCACCAGGTACCAGCGCCGCCGGTCGTTGACCAGGCGGTACGGCTCGACCGAGCGGCGGCCGGCCGTGCCGGAATGCGTCCGGTAGTCGAACCGGAGCCGTTCATGGTCACGGCACGCGCTCGCGATCACGGTCAGCACGTCGGGGTCCACCTGCGAGCCGCGCGACGGCATCGGCAGCGTGTGCGACTGGAAAGCGCTCACCCGGTGACGCAGCCGCGAGGGCAGCACCTGTTGCAGCTTCGCCAGCGCGCGCACTGAGGTCTCCTCGATCCCCGCGATCGAGCCGCTCGCGGCCGTACGCAGGCCGATCGCGACCGCCACCGCCTCGTCGTCGTCCAGCAGCAGCGGGGGCAGGGCGCCGTCCGAGCCGAGCCGGTACCCGCCGGCCACGCCCGGCCGCGCGTCGACCGGATAGCCCAGCTCGCGCAACCGGCCGATGTCATTGCGGATGGTGCGGGTGGTGACGCCGAGCCGGGTGGCCAGCTCGGTACTGGTCCAGTCGCGATGAGCCTGCAACAGGGACAGCAGGCGCAGCAGCCGCGCCGAGGTTTCCAACATTCTTCGATCCTGACGACAATCTAGGAAAGCTCCTTTCCTCTATTGTTCCTACTCTTCTCCACGTGAGCACAGAAAACGACAGCATTCACCCCTTCCGCATCGAGATCCCCCAGGCCGACGTCGACTACCTGCATGACCGGCTCGCCAACGCCCGCTGGCCCGGTGAGCTGCCCGGGACGGAATGGACGCGCGGCATTCCGCTGGGCCATCTGAAGGAGCTCGCCGAGTACTGGCGCACGCAGTACGACTGGCGCGCCCAGGAGGCCCGGCTCAACCGGTACCCGCAGTTCACCACCGAGATCGACGGCCAGCGCGTGCACTTCCTGCACATCAGGTCCGACCGGCCCGACGCCAAGCCGCTGCTGATCACCCACGGCTTCCCGAGCTCCGTCGCCGAGTTCCTGCACCTGATCGAGCCGCTGGTCGACCCCGCCGAGGGCCAGGCGTTCCATGTCGTCGCGCCGTCGCTGCCCGGCTACGCCTTCTCGACCCCGCTGGGCGGGACCGGCTGGTCGATGGGCCGCACCGCACGCGCCTGGGCCGAGCTGATGAGCCGGCTCGGCTACGAGCGGTACGGCGTCCACGGCGGCGACGTCGGCGCCGGCGTGTCCGGCATGGTCACCGGCCTCGACGGCGAGCACGTCATCGGCCTGCACGTCGTTACCGATCCGCGGACCGCCGCGAGCGTCGCCACCTTCATGCCGGGGATGGCCGATCGGCTCGACGAGAACGACCCGGTCGACAAGCTGATCCTGAGCCGGATGGAGGCGTTCGACAAGGAAGGCTCCGGCTACCTGGCGATCCAGAACAGCCGGCCGCAGACCATCGGCTACGGCCTGGTCGACTCGCCGCTGCTGCAGCTCGCCTGGATCGCCGAGAAGGTCCACGAGTGGACCGACCTGCCGGTCGACCGCGACCAGCTTCTCACCACGGTCAGCCTGTACTGGTTCACCGGCTCAGGCGCCACCGCCGCCCACACCCTGTACGAGCAGGCGCACTCGTCCGACTGGGGCGCGCCGGCCGCCGTGCCGCAGGGCTTCGCGGTCTTCGGCAGTGACGAGACGGTGCGCAAGCTGGTCCCCGCGCCGGCCGACGCGCACTGGACCGAGTTCGAGCGCGGCCTGCACTTCCCGGCGATGGAGGCCCCGGCCCAACTGGCGGCGGACCTGCGTACCTTCTTCGGACCCCTGAAGTGACCGACGGGCTGAGCCGGCGTGGCCTCAACCGCGCCACGCTGGCTCGCCAGCACCTGCTGGAACGCGCGCCGGCACGGGCGATCGACGCGATCGAGCACCTGGGCGGCATGCAGTCCCAGGCGCCGCTCGCCCCGTACGTGGGATTGTGGACCCGTCTCCAGGGCTTCATGGCGGACGAGCTTGCGACGCTGACCGAGCGGCGTCAGGTGGTACGGCTGCACCTGATGCGCAACACCGTGCATCTCGTCAGCGCCCGCGACTGCCTGGACTGGCGCCTGCTGTTCCATCCGCTGCACGCCGCCCAGTTCAGCGGGCACTTTCGCCACGGAACCCGGGGAGTGGACCGGGACGCGCTGCTCACCCAGGCGAAGCGGCTGCTGGACGAGCGGCCGCGCACCCGCGCCGAGCTCGGCAGGCTGCTCGCGGAAGGCCGGCCGAACGCCGACCCGAACGCGCTGGCCTACGCCGCGACGCATCACATCGCGCTGTGCCAGGTGCCGCCCCGGGGCGTCTGGGGCAGGAGCGGCCCCGCCGCATGGGCGCCCGTGGAGAGCTGGCTGGGCGCGCCGCTGCGTCCGGTGCCGGTGGACGCGCTGGTACTGCGTTATCTCGGCGCGTTCGGCCCGGCGACTGTCGCGGACGTCCAGTTGTGGTCCGGACTGACCCATCTGCGCGAGACGGTGGAACGGCTCCCCCTGCGGACGTTCCGCGGCCCGGAGGGGCAGACGCTGTACGACCTGCCCGACGCGCCCCGTCCCGCAGAGGACACGCCCGCCCCGCCCCGATTCCTGCCCGAATACGACAATCTGCTGCTGTCACACAAGGACCGCACCCGGGTCAACCCCGGCAACCGCCCGGTGCCGCTCCCACCCGGCAACGGCGCGACCACCGGCACCTTTCTGGTCGACGGCACGTGGCAGGGCACCTGGCGGATCCGGAACCGGACACTGCGCATCCAGCCGTTCACCAGGCTGGGCCGGGAGGACTATGACGCGCTGCTCACCGAGGCCGCACAACTGTGCGCCTTCCTCGCCCCCCGAGCGACGTACGACATCGTCCTCGACGAACCGTAGACCGTGGCGTGCTCAGGTGGTGTCGCCGGTGACCGCGACGGCGTCCACCTCGAACAGCATGTCGGGCAGGGTGAGCGCGGCCACTCCGACGAGCGTCTGCGTGGGGGGTAACCCCGGTGGCGCCGGCGATGTGGCTGCAGCCGTATCCGACCGGGTTGTGCAGGGTCTCGAAGGGCTGATGACGGTGTGGGACATCGTTGGATCCCTTTCCGATCAGTCAGAACGTCCGCCTGCTACGAGCGGCGGCGGCCGGTCCGGAGGCCATCCCCAGCACGCCGACGGTGGCGAACCCGCCGATCAGAGCGCCGTTCGAGCTCAGGGCCCCGCAGCCCGTCTCGCTACTTCGCGATCGCCTCGCGGACGGACGGCACGATCTCCTGTGCCCAGCGGGCCAGCGTGGTGAGGTCGGAGGCGCCGTGGCCGGAGGAGAAGAGCATGAAGCCCGAGGCGTCGTGCTCCAGCACCGCTTCGGTCAGCTCCTCCACCCACTGCCCGACGGAGCCGCCGATCCAGCGCCCGTCGTGGTCGCGGGTGGCGGGCAGCGGGCGGTCGGTGATGCGGCCCGGGAAGTTGTAGATCGTACGGATCTCGCGCGGGTCGCGGCCCACTGCGGCCGCCGCCTCGTCGATGATCGGCCGTGAGGCGCGGTAGCGCTCGCTGCGCCAGTCGGCCGCGTGACCGGGGATCCAGCCGTCGGCCACCCTGCCCGTGGCGGCCAGCGACTTCGGCCCGTTCGACCCGGTCCACACCTGAGGCGCGACCACGGGGGCGGGCTCGATCCGGCGCACCCGGTAGTGACGTCCCTCGTGGGTGACCGGCGCGCCGCCGCCCGACAGCTTCCGGATCAGGACGATCGCCTCCTCGAAGGCGTCCACGGCTTCGCCGGGGGTCTGCCGGGGCACGCCCATGTCGGCGATGCGGTCCCACAGCCCGCCCGCGCCCATGCCGAGCACGACGCGGCCGTTCGACAGCGCCGACAACGACGTCACCGTCCTGGCCAGCATGGGGGCGGGCCTGGTCGGCAGGTTGGTGACGTTGGCCAGGCCGGCGATGTGCCGCGTGCCGCCCAGGAGGAAGCCGATCGTGGCGTAGGCGTCCAGCCGCTCGCCGAGATAGGGATGGTCGGACAGCGAGAAGAGATCAAGCCCGTCCCGGTCGGCCTGCTGAACCATGCGCGACAGCTCGGGCAGGTCCTCGAAACCGGAATGCGCCCCAAAACCAAACACCACGTCAGATATGGACACAATATCGCCCTTCATTCAGTTCGCGATACGAACTATACTCGTTCGTATCGCGAACTGCAATGCCGGCCGAGGCCCTGACACTTCGAGCGTCCACGACGCGCACAGTGGGACTCGGGGGGCACGACCTCAGCCCGGACACAGGCCGCCGCCACAGCGTGCGCTGGTGGCGGCGTATTTGGGGTCCGGTTCACCCGTGGGTACCAGCCGACGCCGACCGAACCTCCTCGCCCACTCTGGCCGGCGAGGTGCGCCAAGGAGCGCCATGGCCGGGAAGCACCCAGGACGCCGGCAGTCCGCCGATCCGGTCGAGGGAGTCGAGGGCTTCGGCCGGGTCGTCGGTGAAGGGCGCCGACCGGGGGCCTTCGCGTCCGGTGAGGACGTGGCGCGTGGTGAGGGCGTCCCCGACGAAGACGGCGTCGGCGAGCGGGACGTGCACCGCCACGCTGCCCGGGGAGTGTCCTGGCATGCCCACGATCACCGGGCTCCCGGGCAGGTCCAGAACGTCGCCGTCACCGATCTCGGTGACTTCACCGACGTAGCGGGGGCGCAGGCCGTTCTTGCGGACGGAGTAGGAGAAGAACCCGAGCGTCGGCCCGAGACGCATGGGCCCGGCCGCGACCTTGGGCTTCTCCCCGGTACGGGTGCGGACGGCGTCGGCGGCGTGCACGAACACCGGCACGCCGTGGGCGCTTCGCAGCCGTTCGGCGAAGCCGATGTGGTCGGAGTCGCCGTGGGTCAGGACAAGTCCGCTGATGTCGTCCACGGATTTGCCCAGAGAGCGAAGTTCACGTTGCAGGTCCCGCCAGTGGCCGGGCAGCCCGGCGTCGATGAGCGTGATGCCCTCGGCGGTGTCGACGAGGTAGCAGGCCACGATGTCGTTGCCGAGGCGGTGCAGGTGGGGCGCGAGTTTCATGGGACTTCTCTCGGAGATCTGGACGGAGGGCGGCCTCTGCGGGCACGGGCCGCGGTTGTGATCGCTAGCCCGACAGGCCGTGCAGTGCGGCGATGACCTGGCGGCCGATAGGGGTGGTGAAGTCGCGCACCATCCCGGTGACGAAGCTCGCCACCGAGGTCACCGTGCCGCCCGCCGCCTCGATCTGACGGAAGGCCGCGTTCTCCGTACGCTCCGACATACCGCCGCTCGCATCAACCAGGACGATGACGTCATACCCATCGGCCAGGGCGTCGAGCGCGGTGTGCAGGACGACGATCTCCGAGGTCACACCGCAGACGACCAGCGTCTTGCGGGCCTCGGCGGCGATCACTTCGCGCCATGCCTGGTCGTCCCAGCAGCACGGTCCGCCGCGCACGAAGGGGGGCGCTTCGGGAAGTTCGGCGATGACGCCAGGCCCATCGGGCCTGGGTGCGACCGACACGGTGAAGGGAATCTCCAGCACCTGCGCGACCTTGCCGAGCACCCCGGCAGACCGCCTGATGGCCCCAGGGCTGTTCGTACTGCTCAGGGCCACGATGCTGTCCTGCAGGTCGGCGAAGACGATCTGCACTGCGCGATGGTCGATCACTATTCTCACCCGAAATCGTTCACAAGCTGAATGATGTAAGGACAGTAGCATGCCAGTCGGCCTGCCGCGACGGCGATCGTTCCCGCCCTTCGACCGCCTGCCGGAGGAGCCACCGAGGTTTCGTACGGGCCGCCCGCTCAGTCTGCGGCCTCGCATGCGAGGCGAGAGGCGGGGCGCCGGGCATGAGCGCGGAGCGTACCGATGCCGAGCCGGCAGGTGAGCAGCAACGCCAGGGCTGCGGGGATCAGCGCCCATGCGGACAGATCGCCCGGATCGACGCCGTTGGCGAGCAGACCGCTGCCCGCGGCGGCTCCCGCGGCGGACCCGAGATACATCGCCGCCATCTGGAACGCGACGATCGGCATCGCCCGCTCGGGCCGGGCCCCGGTCAGGGCTTGTTGCAGGGTGGGAACGCTCGCCCACCCCGCCGCCCCCCACAACGCCGCCGCGACGAGCCAGGCCGCCGGTGTGGCACAGATCCAGAAGACGGCGAAGCCCCCCAGGAGCACTGCCGGCAGGACGATGAGGAGCGTACGGGGCCCGAAGGCGTCCAGCGGCCTGCCGACCAGGGCGGAGCCGGCGACTCCGCCGATGCCCCAGGCCCACACCAGCGCGAATCCCCAGCCCTGGAGCCCTCGCGCCTCGGCCATGGGCAGCAGGTAGGTGTAGAGCCCGAGACTGGCCACACCGAGGAGGAACGCGGCGGCGACCCCGACGAGCGTCCTCGCCGAACGCAGCACCGCGAAGGCGGGACCACGCGAAGCGGGCAACGACGGGATCGTACGCGCCTTGACGGCCAGGGCCACCATGCTGAGCAGGCCGACCGCGACGACCAGGGCCATGGTCCATCGCCAGCTCAACCGGTCGCCGATGAGCATCCCGACCGGCACTCCGGCGACCGTCCCGGTGGACAGGCCGAAGGTCACCATGGCCATGGCGCGACCCCGTTCGTGGTCGGCGACCATGGCGGCGGCGGCTGCGGTCGCCACTGCGGTGAGCACGCCGGCGCCGGCGCCCGCGATCACCCGCGAGGCGAGGAACACCTCGGTCCCCGGCGAGACCACGGTGACGAGGTTGCCGAGATTGAACACGCCCAGCGCGATCAGCAGCGCCCTCGCGGTACTCCCGCGGATCAGCGATCCGGACAACAACGGTCCCGCCAGAGCGTACGCGGCGGTGAAGGCCGTCACCCCCAGGCCGACCGCCGCGACCGTCGTGGCGAGCGAATCGGCGATCGAGGGCAGCACCCCGGCGAGAACGTAGGCGTCTATCCCCAGCGCAATCGCGGCCGCGACAAGCGGCCAGACACGGCGGATCACGCGTCCTCCTGCGCGGGTGCGGCTTCCTGGTAGCCGCTGAGCACGGTGTCGATCAATCCGGGGAACCGCGCCTCCAGGTCGTCGTCGCGAAGTCGGATCAGGCACTTGCGTCCCTCGGCACGGACGAACACCACCCCGGACTCGCGCAGGAGGCTGGTGTGATGCGTGAGCGTCGAGCGCGGCAGGTCCGGGCCCAGCTCGATGCTGTCCACCTCGCCGCGTTCCGCGAGCATCCGCACCATCGACAACCGCAGCGGCTCACTCAACGCGAACAACACGCGCGGGATCGCGATCTCATCAACCTCGGGATGCTGGTACACCCGTGCCGGCGCCAACGGAACCACCTTCAATCGTTCGACAATTTTCGCACGATGATAGTGCGAGAATTGTCGAACGATCAAATCGATCTGCAGGCGGTGCGCCGGCTCCGAAAGCAGGCCAGGTCAGCACGAAGGGCCGGTTCGACAAGGCGCCTGACAGCCGCCTGGCGGGGCTGTAGATCCGAACTCCGTACAGGCCCTGCGCGAGGGCGTGTGGGCCATGCCGCTCATCAAGCTGCAGGCCAGGGCCGATGCTGCCGGGCGGATTATCTGGGACGTGTCGGTGGACTCCACGATCAGCCGGGCCCATCAGCACGCCGCCGGCGCCCGCCGCGACGGCGCAGCCCAGAAGGAGCCGCCGGGCGGGGTGGACATCGAACCGGCCGACCACGGCCTGGGCCGCTCCCGCGGCGGCCTGACCAGCGAGATTCATCTGGCCTGCGAACACGGACAGCGCCTGTTGTCCCTGGTCGTCACCGCTGGGCAGCGCGGCGACAGTCCACAGTTCGTGCCCGTGTCTGAGGCGATTCGGGTGCCCCGCCTGGGTGCCGGCCGTCCCCGCTGCCGCCCGGATCGGGTGCGGGCCGACAAGGCGTACTGCTCGAAGGCCAACCGCGTCTACCTGCGACGTCGGGGCATCCGGGCCACGATCCCGGAGCGCCGCGACCAGATTGCCGGGCGGAAACGTCGCGGCAGCGCCGGCGGTCGACCGCCGGTATTCGACCGGGAGGACTACAAGCTGCGGCACGCCGTGGAGTGCGGGATCAACCGGCTCAAGCGGTACCGGGCCGTGGCCACCCGATACGACAGGCTCGCCGTCCGCTACTTGGCCACCGTACAGATCGCGGCGATTGGTGAGTGGCTGTGATCCCCGGCGACCGGCTCCGCTGTCATGCCGGCCACACCGACCTCGAACGCCTACTCGAAGTCGATCTGGGCGGTCGGGTGTGCGGCGGTGAGCCGGTCGCGGACCGCCCCTGGGAACAGGTTGCCGTACAAGTTGGCCACCGCCAGATCGGGGAGCGTGTCGAAATCCGCCGGCAGGTCGTTGAGCTGATTGAACCTCAGGTCGACGACCCGCAGCCGACGAAACGTCCCGATCCCGGCGAAGTGCTCGGGCTTGAGCTTGAGGCGCTTGGTGTTCCGCTGCCACCGGCTGATCCGGAGCTCCTCCAGCCCGGGCAGCTCCATGGCGAACAGCTCCCGCAGGAAATCGTGCGACGGCAGGGGCGTGCTAGCGCGGCGGCTGTCTCCGCCGAAGCCGAGGACCCGCAGCGCGGGCAGGCGGCCGAGGTCGGGCAGCGGGTCGCGCAGCAGACCGAGGCTGTCGCCGAGGTCGAGCTCTTCGAGGCGGGTCAACCGCAGCAGGCTGTCGGGGACGGTGTCGAAGTAGTTGCCGCTCAGGTCGAGCCGGCGCAGGTTCGGGAAGGTGGTGACGGCCTCGGGGAAGGTCCGCAGGAAGTAATGACTCCCGCCGGTCATGGACACCTCCTCGACGGCGGCCAGCCCGTGCGCGGAGTCGGGGAACACGACGTCGGTCCCGTCGGCGACCAGCTTGCGCAGCGCGACCAGGTCGCCGAAGGCGTCCGGCAGGACGAACCGCGTCACCTCCGGCAGGTTCCACTCCGACCCCGACTCCGTGTCGACGGAGACGGACAGATAGGAGATGTCGAGTTCCTCCAGAGCGGTGAGCCGGCCGATGGCGGCCGGCAAGGTGAACTCGACCGTGTCCAGGTCCGTGTCCCGGTTGCCGGCGACGCACAGCACCCGGAGCGCGGCCAGGTCGCCGATCGATTCCGGCAGGGCGGTCAGCTCGCATTTGCGCACCGACAGGTGCTCCAGCCGGGTGAGCGTCCCGAGCGCCTCGGGCAGCTCGCCGATCGGGTTGCCGTCCAGGATCAGGGTACGAAGCCACGGCATCTGGAGCACCTCGGCGGGAAACTCCTTGAGGTTGCGATCGGTCAGGTCGAGGTGCTCCACTCGGTCGGCCCGGGACCGGGACACGTCGGCTTCGGCCGACTCGGCCGCCGTCCGGGCTCCGGGCCGCAGGACCGGCAGCCCGGCCCGCAGCCGGTCCAGGAACGCATCGACGTCCAGACAGCGGTCCTCCGCGTCGACGACCTCGGGCACGAACGCCTCGACGATGCCCGGCTTGGCGTAGTCGGCGTCCTTGGCGTCGCCGAAGTTGTCCACCCAGCGCCCGCCGACGGCGTGCACGTTCATGGCGTGTTCGAAGTCGATCACCCAAGGGGTCTCGACGGTCCCGGTCCGTAGCCGGCCGTGGTTGTCATAGCCGTAGACGAGGTGCGTGAAGGCGCCGTCGTGGATGTAGATCTCGCAGTCGCCGGCCTCCAGGGTCTCGGCCTCGGTGCGACCGCCGACGTAGAGTCCGGGCTGGTCCTCATAGAGCGCGATCGGGCCGTTGACCGTCAGATTGCCGGTGATCACGATCAGCTCGACGTCGTCCTCGTCGTCCCCGCTTCGCAGGGCATTGACGGCGTCCAGGAAGTCCCCGTCGACCGCGAGATCGCCGTCGAAGAACAGCACGCTGTCATAGTCGGACGACTCTCCTTCACTCTCGAACGCGGCGGACAACGCGCCGCTCAGACGGGCGTCGGCGTCGGCATAGGACAGGGATGCGGGGGTGGCGGATATCGACACGGCGACGAGCATAGGTCCGCGCTGTGACAGCCCTGCGGGAAAGTCCAGCGCCGTCGTGAGGCTGCCGGCCGCCCCGCCGTCGATACCGGTTGCAGAAGTTCAACACAGCCCACTGTTCATCGGTGAGATCCCCACGCGCCACACCGAGATCATCCCGGCGTGGCGCGATCAACGCGACAGCGTTCTAAATCACGCCCTATCTCCCATGCCGACGGATGGTCGAAAGATCCCTGTGGGCACGCCGGACCGTCCGCGACTACGAACGCCTGTCCCACCTCGCCCGCGGAATGCCTGGACAGACGGTCATCGCCCCCCGACATCCCTCACACCGACGCCATGGCCGCGCCCCGGGCGTCCGTGATTGCGCGGCTGTGGCGACAACCGAGCTTCCCGTAGGGGAGTCCCCGAGAAGCCATCTCAGGGACTGCTCATTCCACGGCAGGATGACTGCCCCCGAGCACTTCCTGATCCTCAAAAGCATGAGAATGTTGATCATAAGTGCGATGGCGATCCTCACCATGTCGGCCTGCTCCAGCACCTCTTCCAGCGCCGCCGACCAATCCGGCAAGCCCACACCGCTGCCCGGGATCACCAGCGCGCAGCTCACCCTGCCGCCGCCCACCGGCCCGAACAAGATCGGCACCAGGATGCTGCGACTGGTGGACTCCACCCGCCGCGACGACTGGGTGGAGGGGCAACCGGTACGTGAACTGATGGTCCAGCTGTGGTATCCCACCTCGGCGTCCAGCGGCACGCTCGCGCCGTACATGGCCAAAGGCGCCGAGGCACGGACCCGGCAGATCAACGCGATCCCCGATGAGGTGAAGCTGCCAGTCACCCACGCCTACCTGAACGCCCCGATCGCCCCCGGCGCTCACCCGGTCATCGTGTACGCCCACGGCTCCCACGACACCCGGACCGGCAACACCGTCCTGGTGGAGGAACTGGCCAGCCACGGCTACCAGGTCGTCACCATCGACCACACCCACTACGCCGAGGAGGTGGAGTTTCCCGATGGCCGCATCGTCGACGAGGTCAAAGACCCCGACACCGCCCATGAGGTCGCCACCCGGGTCGCCGATGTGCGCTTCGTGCTGAACCAGCTGGACCTGGCACGAGTGGGCATGTTCGGCGCCTCCTTCGGCGGCGTGGAGACGGTCGCGGCGATGCACGACGACCCGCGGATCATCGCCGGCGTCAACCTGGACGGCCCGTGGACCGAGCCCATCTTCGGCGACGTCAGCCGGTGGCCGATCACCAAGCCCCTCCTGTCGCTGACCTCCGCCCAAGCCGACAGCCACCCCCCGCTGTCGGGCCGGGTCGTCCGGCTGGCCGGCGCCCAGCACCTGACCTTCTCCGACGGCGAATGGCTCGACCCCAACCCCACCCCCGAGCAGTACGGCACCATCGACCCCCAGCAAGCCCTCCACCTGGAACGCAAGGCCCTGCTCGACTTCTTCAGCCAAACCCTTCACTAGATCGCCGGTTGAGACGCAAGCGGCCAACCGCGAGAAGCGCGGTTCCTGCGGCGGCCAACAGTCAAACACCGCTGCCTCGACCGGATGAAGAAGCCGCACAAGGCGGCCGTCCGGTTCGGCAAGGTGCCCGACAGCCTGCACCTACGCGAAGCCGCCCTATAGGTCGAAAGCCTTCGGACCGCCCCAGGCAATGGGCCTGAGGGCTGTACGTGGCTCACGGCGTAGAGACGGAGAAGCTCGACACGATGCCGACGCGGATGCCGGTGTTGGACATCATGATGAGGGATGGGCCCTGGCAGTCCGCGTGCGAGCAGATGCGGATGAACCCATCGGTCTCGCTGAGGATGACGGCGTCGAGGCCGGGCAG
The DNA here is from genome assembly GCF_040642995.1 of Nonomuraea sp. NPDC047529. Taxonomy (NCBI): domain Bacteria; kingdom Bacillati; phylum Actinomycetota; class Actinomycetes; order Streptosporangiales; family Streptosporangiaceae; genus Nonomuraea; species Nonomuraea sp. NPDC047529. Next base: position 335,297 of record NZ_JBEYTJ010000002.1, read on the forward strand.
CAGCGTGCAGCCGCTGAGGTCTGTGCAGAGGCACCCGGCCAGGACGCAGCTCGCCAGTCGCGTCAAAGCGGAGAACGGTCGGAGCTCGCCATCGGCCGCCACCGGATCGAAGCCCTCCGGAAGCGCCGCGACGCCCCCGCCCGGGAGATCCCCTCGCCAGCTCGGCACCGGGCGTGAAGAGCCACCACCCCGCGACCCGCTCAAGAACCTCGGCGGCCAGGTCCTCGTCCGGTTCGGGCAACCCACCGGCACCGGTCCCCGCTCCTTCGCGCCCTGATGGTCCCAGGTCCCGCTCGCTCGGCGTCGGACGACTCACGGTCCACGAGGGACCACGGCCAGGCTGCCTTCGTGTTCGACGACTGCCAGGTCACCGGATCGGTCGGTTCGGTATATGGCGGTGCCGTGTCGGTGCAGGAGGGCGAGGGTCGATGTGGCCGGATGGCCGTAGTCGTTGCCGGCGCCCACGCTGATCAGGGCGGCTCGCGCGCCCAGCGAGGCCAGGAAGGCCGGGGACTGGCGGTTCGAGCCGTGATGCGGGGTCTTGAGGATGTCGGCGCGCACGGTGAGGTGACGTGCCAGATCGTCCTGCGCCTCGGTTTCCAGGTCTCCGGCTAGCAGGGCGGAACCGGCGCGCCAGCGTACGTGGATGACGACGCTGGAGTTGTTGATCACACTGCCCTCCCCCTGGCCGTTCCACCCGCCGGACGTCGAGTCAGGGGCGACGACGGTCAGCTCGGACGGCCCGAACCTCCATCGTGTGCCGGGTTCCGCCCGCCCTTCGGGAACCCGGTGACGAGCCAGTACGGCCGAGATCCGCGCGCTGGACTGCACCGCCGTCGGCCGAGGGCTGACGATCACGGCTCCGACGCGTCGGTTCCTGAGCACGCCTGGCAGACCGTCCACATGGTCGGCGTGCGGATGGGTCAGGACGAGCAGAGGAACCTCCTCGACGCCGAGCCTGCGCAGGCATCGGTCCATGACGACCGGGTCCGGGCCGGTGTCCACGACCACCCCTCGTCCTGGTCCGGCCGCCACCACCAGCCCGTCGCCCTGGCCGACGTCGCACATCACCATCAGCCAGCCCTTCGGCGGCCACGCCCCGGCCAGCGGGCGGATCACCAGTACGGCCACCAGGGCGGCCGCTGCCGCCACCAGCGCCATCGTCCGCCAAGGGCGATGCCTGAGAACCGGGATCGCGACGGCCACGGCGACGGCGAGGAGGCCGAGACCAGGAAGACCACCCGGCCAGGGCACGGTGGCGAGCGGGACGTTCACCGCCCAGCGAGCCACGGTGACGATCCAGCCCACCGCGTATCCGGCCGGGACGACCAGCATGCCGGCGACGTCCGGCCAGATCGGGGCCACCAGGGCGGCGGCGAATCCGAGCAGGGTCGCCGGAGCAACGGCGGGGGCCACGAGCAGGTTGGCGGGCACCGCGACCAGCGTCAACTGTCCCGACATCAGCACCAGGACGGGCGTCACGGCCGCTTGCGCGGCGGCCGACACGGCCAGCGCCTCCGCCAGCCATCTCGGCAGGCGGCACAGCCTCGACACGGCGCGCCCCTGACCGGCGGACGCGTCTTCCGGGAGCGACGACGAGAGACAGCCGGCGGCGCCCTCCACGCGCGCAGTCGTCGCAGCCCCATGCACCCCGCCGCGCTCGGCAGCCCTCACAGCCCCATGCACCCCGCGCTCGGCTGCCTCCCCTACCCCATGACCGGCTCTCAGCGTGCCTGCCGCATTCCCGCCCCGGCCGGAATTCGCCCATCGACGATCGGGAGTGGTGGGCGTCTCCGTCGTGTCACGCCCACTCTTCTTTTCCGCAGTCCGGCCCCTTGCCGGCGATGCACCAGGGACGGCGTCCGCCAGTGGCGGGGTTGAGAGCTTGTCGCGCCAGCGTGGAGCGAGAAGCAGGATGCCGGCGGTGGCCGCGACCGAGAGGGCGAAGCCGTACGAACGGGCCAGGTCCGGGGCGAACAGGACCAGCAAGAGGACGGTTGCCGACAGGGCGGCGAGACCGTCCTTCGCACGACCGGTGCCCAGGGCGAGGGCGGCGGCCAGGCCCATCAGGAGGGCGCGGAGAACGCTCGGGGACGGCCGGGCCACCACGGTGAACGCGAGCATCGCGACGGCCGCGAAGACGGCTCTGAGCGGCAGGGAGAGGCCGACCAGGCGGGAGAGCGCCAGGGCGGCGCCGGCGACGATGGCGAGGTTCGCGCCGCTCACGGCGTTCAGATGGCTCAGGCCCGCTTCCTTGAGGTCGGCGGCCACCTGAGGGTCGATGCGGGAGACGTCTCCCACCACCAGGCCGGGCAGGAGGCCGCGCTGGTCGGGCGGGAGGGGGTCGGCGGCCGTCCGCAGGCCGGTTCTGAGGGTGCCCGCCATGGTCTGCACGGACGAGGGCGGCGTCAGGATGCGGGGCTCGCCTCGTACCAGGAGGATGGCCGCCACCAGGTCGCCGGGCGTGGGCCGGGCCAGGCGGCCGGTTACCTGCAGCCGCTGGCTGGGCAGCAGGGTGCTCCAGGCGTTGCCGCCGGCGAAGACGGTGATGGGGACGTCGACGGCCTGGCGTCCCGGCGGTCGGGATGCCTGCGCCGTCCCCCCGCCGGCGCCCGCCGGGAGGTCGATGATCTTGATGGTGGCCGGGATCACGTAGCTGTCCCGGTTGAAGTGACCGCTTCCGCGTTGCCTCCGCTTCGGATCGTCGGACAGGACGATCTCGGCGGTCACCGTCGCATTCCCGGCGGCCAGCTCGGCCACCGGCCCGGCGGTCAGAGCCTGGACGCGGAAGGCGACCGACGCGGCTGCCGCCGCCGCGCAGACGAGTGCGGCCAGCACGACGTTGCGCCAGGCCGCCCACCAGGGCGAACATCCTCCCCAAGGACCCCGTCCGAAGCGAGCGGACGAAGAGCCTTGCGACCGTGGACGGCTGAACGGCAGGCGCAGCAGCCAGGCGGCGGAGTTGGACGCGGAACGCGTGCACCAGGCCAGGGCACAGGCGGCCAGCGCCAGGATGGCGGCTGCCGTCATGCCCACAGCGGGCGGTTGGCCGAGCAGGACCAGGGCACCGGCCCAAGCCGACAGCGCCGGGAGGACGAGGGTCCAGGAGCGCCTGTGCTCGCCGTCGTCCATGGTGGTGAGGTGCGCCATGTCAGACGCGGACCTTCGGCTTGATCTCCTCGTACTTCTTCGCGCCGATGCCGCTCACCTCGCGGAGCTGGTCCACGCTGGTGAAGCCGCCGTGGGCGGTGCGGAACTCGGCGATTCTGGCCGCCAGCACCTCTCCCACTCCGGGGAGTTCTTCGAGTTGGTCGGTGGTGGCGGAGTTGAGGTCGAGGACGGCCGTTGCGGGGTCGGATCCGGGGAGACCGGGAGGTGCGGCGGCGGCTGCGGGGGCGCCCACCACGATCTGCTCTCCGTCGAGCAGGCGTCTGGCCAGGTTGAGGGCGCCGGTGGAGGCGCCGTGCCTGAGCCCGCCTGCCGCCGACACGGCGTCCGTCACCCGGGAGCCCTGAGGGAGCAGGTAGACGCCGGGACTGCGGACCTTGCCCGCCACCTGAACGGTCACCTTCACGGTGGGCGACGGAGTCGGAGAGGTCATCACGGGTGTGGGCGGCAGAGGCTCAGGCGTGGGCTGGGACCGCCAGACGAAGAAGGCGGCGACCGCCACGGCCAGAGCCCCTACGGCCATGAGCACCCGCAGCCCGGGCTTGCTGAGGTCGAGGGCGGCAGAGGGCTGGGCGGAGGTGACGGCATCGCGGAACGCCTGGAAGGTCGGAGGCATGGGAGCAGGACTCCCGGTGAGCCGACGACCGGGCAAAGACGAGCCAAGCAAGGACGAACCAAACGAAGACGGACCAGCCGAGGACGAACCGAACGAGGCCGGGTCGGGCGAGGAAGGGCCGCGGGCGGCCGAGTCGGCTGCGGACGGAGTCTCCGCAGCCGGGAGATCGGCCCACAGCTCACGCGGAGCCTCACCCCACCGCCCCGAGAGGGGCTCCCCCTGATGATCACCCCGGGAGGAACTCCCCCGAAGGCCGGACTGCGACTCATCCCCCAGCTCCCCCACCTGCCGCACGTCCCACGCCCCAGTTCGCGACCGAGGCGGAGCCGCTGCCGGTACCGCTCTGAGCTGAGGCACGTCCCCATAGGGATGCCTGGCACGTCGTCCCGGACGGGCCCGGCGGGCAGGGGTGGTGATCGACCGGAGCCTGGATTCGGCTATGGTCCGCTCCGCCGTCGGTTCCTGAGATCGCACGCCGACGAACCTAGACGCGCCACTCCCAGCCCCGAGCTACCGAACCGAATTCTGGGGACGACGCACGTCAGAAACGAAGAGGTTGTGGACAAGCAACCACCCAAACACACCCACGAGCACACACCCCGGTCACCCCTCGTACGACGTGACCGTCACCCCCAGCATCCCCGGCCCCACATGAGCCCCGATCACCGCCCCCACCTCCACCACCCGCACCTCGCCGACCCCCGCCACCCGCTTCGACAACCGCTCCCCCAGCAGCTCGGCCCGCCCCCGAACCCCCATGTGCTGCACGGCCACCCCCACCCCGCCCAGGTCCGCCGCCGCCTCCACCACCAGGTCCTCCAGCCGCGCGATCGCCCGTCCCGACGTCCGGACCTTCTCCAGCAGGGAGATGCGCCCGTCCACGATGTGCAGCAGCGGTTTGATCATGAGGGCCGACCCGAACAACGACGTGGCGGCGCCGATGCGGCCACTCCGCCGCAGGTACTCCAGCGTGTCCACGTAGAAGAAGGTCCGGGTGGCGGTGCGGCGGGCGGCGTCGGCCACGGCGGTCAGGGAGGCGCCGGCGGCGGCGGACCGGGCCGCGGCGAGCACGGGGTAGCCGAGACCCATCGCGATGGACCGGCTGTCGATCACCTCAACCGGCACGGGCGCGCTCTCGGCGGCCGCGACGGCGGAGTCCACGGTGCCCGACAGTTCGCCGGACAGGTGGATCGACACCACGCCCGTGGCGCCGGCGGCGGCCAGCGCGTCGTAGCAGGCCGCGAAGCGCGAGGGTGACGGGCGCGAGGTGGTGGCGGTGGCGAGGTCACCGGTGAAGGCGCCCTCGTCGCGGGGGATGCCGCCGACGACCACTTGTACGGGCACCACCGTCACCCCGGGCACAGCGGGCAGGTACGCGGTGGAATCGGTGACGACGGCGACAGAGGGCGGCATATCCCGAGATTAGCCACCCGACCGGAACGCGGTGTTACTGGACGGGAGTGCCGCCCCGCCACACCCGGCGCGGCTTGAGCCCGAAGGACCAGGCGAAGGCGCCCTCGTGGTCGGCGTCCCACTGGACGATGTCGGCCAGCCGCCCGGGAGCAAGCACCCCGCGGTCGGGCGCCCCGAGGACGGTCGCGCCGCCCAGCGTGGCCGCGCGCAGCGCATCGTTGACGCTCATGCCGAACGCCGACACCGCCATCGCGATGACCAGCGACATCGAGGTGATGCCGCAGAAGCCGGGGTTGTGGTCGCTGCCGAGGGCGATCTGCACGCCGTGCTTGATCATCTGGCGGACCGGCGGCACATGACCGCGCTGGAGCGCCGTGGCCGGGCAGACCACCGCGGGCACGCCGTAACGGGACATGATCGCGATGTCCTCGTCGGACATGTGGTGCAGGCCGTCGGCGGAGGCGCAGCCGAGCTCGGCGGCCAGCTGCACGGCGCCGCGACGGCTGAACAGGCCGGCGTGGATGCGCGGAAGCAGCCCGACGTTGCGGCCCGAGGCGAGGACCCAGCGGGATTCCTCGGTGGTGAAGTGGCCCTCGTCGCAGTAGACGTCGACGCTGTCGGCACCGGCCGCCGCCGCGTCGGCGCACCACGCGCCCACGGCCTCGACGTACTCGCGCTGACGGCCGAAGTACTCCGGAGGGACGACGTGCGCCGCGAGGAAGGTGACGTGCACCCGCGGCATCATCGGCTCCTTCTCCAGCTCGCGCAGGAGCCGCACGTCGGCCAGCTCGCCGTCGCGGGTGAGGTGGTAGCCGGTCTTGGCCTCGACGGTGGTGGTGCCGCTGAGCAGCCAGCTCCGCAGCCGCTCGCGCACGCCGTTGCACAGCGTCCAGGGGTCGGTGCCGCGGGTCACGGTGACCGTGGAGCCGACGCCGCCGCCCGCCGCGGTGATCGAGGCCGCGCTGGAGCCGCCGGTGCGGATGGCCAGCTCGGCGTAGCGGTTGCCGGCGTAGACCGGATGCGTGTGGGCGTCGATGAGGCCGGGCGTGACGAGCGCGCCGCCGAGGTTCTCCACGTGGTCGACGTCGACGATGTCGTCGACGACGCCGGGCACGCTCTGCGGGAGGTCGGGCGCCCGCCCGACCCAGGCGATGCGGTCGTTGTGCACCAGGATGGCCGCGTTGCTGAGGACCTCGTTACCCGTCCACAGGCGACCGATGTTGGTCAAGAGCCGAACGGTCATCGCACCACCGCCCCCTGCAGGCGCAGCACCCAGTGCACGGCCTGTGCCGCGCCCACTGAGTCCGCTCCGGGTCCGGACGACATGGGGGGTCTCCTGCTCTCATCCGCGTGATGTTGTGCGGTGACCGTATCGCCGGAGACATGATCCGGCGATTTCAGTTCAGTTACGTTATTTCACAGCCGGGCTTGGTGTACAGGGTTATTCGGAAGAAAGACCTCTCATCCCATCCGTCACCCGGCCACGCCTTGCCCCCTGGCCCCCGCTGACGACTGCCGCACTCGACGTCATCATCCGAAACCCAGAACCGAAACCAAAAAACCAGACCAATGTTAGGTCTGGCCATCCTAGCAACCCCGGGGTTCGGGGACCACTGCCCTATTTGGGCAGCTCTGCGCTACTTTGAGCGAAGAGCTGCCCAGCCGTCCCGCTAAGAGACGCGCTCGACCGGCTTGCCGACCCGCTCCAGTTCCTGGAACAGGCTCGGCAGCACGCGGGCGTGCAGGACGGTGCCGTCTTGCACGTGCTCGACGGAGAGCACCTCGCCCTCCTTGTGGGCCCGCGAGATCAGGTCGCCCCGGTCGTACGGCACCAGCAGGTGGACCTCGTGGTCGAGGCGCGGCAGCCGCTCCTCGATGAGCCGCATGAGCTCGGGGACGCCCTTGCCGGTACGGGCGGAGACCACGATGCTGTCACGCTCGCGCCTGGCGATGCGGTCGAGCACCTCCTGGTCGGCCGCGTCGGCCTTGTTGATCACCACGACCTCGGGCACCTCGGAGGCGCCCTCGATGTCGGCGAACACCTCGCGGACGGCCGCGAGCTGCCCCTCGGGGTCGGGGTGCGAGCCGTCGACCACATGCAGGATCAGGTCGGCGTCGGCGACCTCCTCCAGCGTGGACCGGAACGCCTCGATGAGCTGGTGGGGCAGGTGGCGCACGAAGCCGACGGTGTCGGCGATCGTGAACAGCCGGCCCTCCGGCGTGCGCGCGCGGCGCACGGTCGGGTCGAGGGTGGCGAACAACGCGTCCTCGACCAGCACGCCCGCACCGGTGATGCGGTTGAGCAGCGAGGACTTGCCCGCGTTGGTGTAACCCGCGATGGCCACGGCCGGGACCTCGCGCCGCTGGCGCCGGTGACGCATGGTCTCGCGCGAGGTGGACATGCCGCTGATCTGGCGGCGCAGCTTGGACATGCGCTCGCGGATGCGGCGCCGGTCAAGCTCGATCTTGGTCTCACCGGGGCCGCGGCCGCCGATGCCCACGCCGCCGGCGGCACGACCGCCGACCTGGCGGGACAGGTTGCCGCCCCAGCCGCGCAGGCGCGGCAGCAGGTACTGCAGCTGCGCCAGCTCGACCTGGGCCTTGCCCTCGCGGCTCTTGGCGTGCTGGGCGAAGATGTCGAGGATCAGCGCCGTACGGTCGATGACCTTGACCTTGACCGTCTCCTCGAGCTGGCGGAGCTGGCCGGGGGTCAGCTCGCCGTCGCAGATCACGGTGTCGGCGCCGGTCGACTCGACCACGTCGCGCAGCTCCAGGGCCTTGCCCGAGCCGATGTAGGTGGCCGGGTCGGGCTTCTGGCGCCGCTGGATGAGCCCTTCGAGCACCTCGGAGCCGGCCGTCTCGGCCAGGAGCTTGAGCTCGAGGAGGGAGTTCTCGGCGTCCTCGGCCGTGCCGGAGGTCCAGACGCCGACGAGAACGACCCGCTCGAGCCGCAGCTGCCGGTACTCGACCTCGGAGACATCCTGGAGTTCGGTGGAGAGGCCCGCCACGCGGCGCAGCGCCTGGCGCTCCTCGAGGTCCATGTCGCCGGTCTCGAACTCGTCGAGCGCGGTGTATTCGTGCATTCGTGTCATCTCTATGAGGGAACGTCTGGACACCTCGGTGTCTTCCCACGATGGTGGCACGACATCCCCGGAGTCATCATCTGGTTATCCCGCGGATCATTCCGCGGAGAGCGCCACGTCGCCGGAACCGGCGGTCAGCGAGATCGTACGGGGAGAGCTCGGGTCGGACTTGACGGAGACGGCGGAGTCCCCGGAGCCCACGTCGGTCTTCACGTTGTAGGCGCCCGTGGGCACCTTCAGGACGATGTCCCCCGAACCGCACTCCAGTTCCGTACTGTCCGGCGCGGCGGCGTACTTGAGCTCGACGTTGCCCGACCCGGCCTTGACGTAGGCCTTCTTGCCGGTCATGCCGGAGCCGTCGAGGTCGCCGGAGCCGAGGTCGGCCGTGAGCTGGCCGCTCAGCGCCCGCAACGTGATGTCGCCCGAGCCGCTGTCGAGGTCGACCGCCATTCCCTTGGGGATCTCGATCTTGTAGTCGACACTGCAGCTCCCCCAGTTGGACGGGCAGTCGTACGTCACGAAAAGCGCCTGGGCCTCGACCTTGTGCTGCGGCTTGGGCTTGTCGTCGTTCCGCCAGCGCAGCGTCTCGATGACGCGGACGGCGGGACCGTCGGTCTCCGTGATCACGACATCCCCGGCGTCGCTCTTGACCTGCAGCTTGGAGACCTTGTCCTTGACCTCGTAGGACACGGTGTCCTGGTTCGAGGAACCGCCGAGGCTCTCAAGCCCGCAACCCGTCAGCACCAGCGCGGCGGCCAGCAGCCCGCCCGCCACGGCAATCGTCTTCATGCCCCCGATCCTTTCGCGGGCATGACCCCCTCCGCATCGGGGATGCCCCGGAAGGCACACCAGGGATACCCCAGCCTTTGACCCGGGAACCCTGGCCGGAGTAGCTTCACTTCCACAATCCAGAATCAGTTTTCCACTCTACGGAAAAGAGGGGGACATGGAGATCACCGGCCCGATGCTCGAACGGTTCGACGAGATCCTCACGCCGGAAGCGCTCGGCTTCGTGGCGGCTCTCCAGCGGGAGTTCGGCGCCAGGCGGCTGGAGCTGCTCGAAGCCCGCCAGACCCGCCAGGCGGAGCTGTCGGCCGGCGGGACCCTGGACTTCCTGCCGGAGACGAAGGCGGTCAGGGAGGGCGAATGGCAGGTCGCGCCGCCGGCCCCCGGCCTGGAGGACCGCCGCGTCGAGATCACCGGGCCGGTCGACAGGAAGATGACCATCAACGCGCTCAACTCCGGCGCCAAGGTGTGGCTGGCCGACTTCGAGGACGCCAACTCACCCCTGTGGGAGAACTGCGTGTCCGGGCAGCTCAACCTGCGCGAGGCGCTCGACCGGGCGATCGACTTCGAGACCGGCGGCAAGACGTACGCGCTGCGGCCCGACGACGAGCTGGCCACGATCGTGGTGCGCCCGCGCGGCTGGCACCTGGACGAGAAGCACGCCCAGGTGGACGGGCGGCCGGTGTCGGCGTCGCTGTTCGACTTCGGGCTCTACTTCTTCCACTGCGCGCGGCGGCAGCTCGACAAGGGCAAGGGGCCGTACTTCTACCTGCCGAAGATGGAGTCGCACCTGGAGGCGCGGCTCTGGAACGACGTGTTCACGCGGGCCCAGGAGCTCCTGGGCATCCCGTACGGCACCATCAGGGCCACCGTGCTCATCGAGACCTACCCGGCGGCGTTCGAGATGGAGGAGATCCTCCACGAGCTGCGCGACCACTCGTCCGGGCTCAACGCGGGCCGCTGGGACTACCTGTTCAGCGTGATCAAGAAGTTCCGCACGCGGGGGCGGGAGTTCCTGCTGCCCGAGCGGAACGCGGTGACCATGACGGCGCCGTTCATGCGGGCCTACACCGAGCTGCTGGTGCGTACGTGTCACAAGCGCGGCGCGCACGCCATCGGCGGGATGGCGGCGTTCATCCCCTCGCGGCGCGACGCCGAGGTGAACGCGGTGGCGCTGGAGAAGGTGCGGGCGGACAAGACGCGCGAGTCGAGCGACGGGTTCGACGGCTCCTGGGTGGCCCACCCCGACCTCGTGCCGGTGTGCCGCGAGGTGTTCGACGGCGTCCTGGGGGACCGGCCCAACCAGCTCGACCGGCTGCGCGAGGACGTCAGCGTCTCGGCCGCCGACCTGCTGTCGGTCTCCGAGACGCCCGGCCAGATCACCGAGACGGGCCTGCGCAACAACGTCGACGTGGCCCTGCGCTACCTGGCCGCCTGGATGGGCGGGCTGGGCGCGGTCGCGATCCACAACCTCATGGAGGACGCGGCGACGGCCGAGATCTCGCGTTCGCAGATCTGGCAGTGGATCCACAACGACATCACGCTCGCCGACACCGGCGAGCGGGTGACCAAGGAGCTGGTCGAGCGGATCATCGCCGAGGAGCTGGACCGGGTCTCCGCCGAGCCTGGCTACGACGAGCGGCTGTTCGGGCAGGCGACGGCGCTGTTCAAGGAGGTGGCGCTGGACGACGACTTCGCCGAGTTCCTGACGCTGCCGGCGTACGCCCGAATGCCGTAGACGCGGGCGTGCATAAGCGGCCCCCCGAAAACCACCTGGACGGCCTCCGAAAACTGGCCATAACGGTGGAAACAGTCGCACACTAGAGGTGACGGACCTGGAGAGTGACTGGTGCTCGACACGCTGACGGCGGCGTTGCGCTCGCTGCTGCCTCCCGACTCGGTGATCACCGACCCGGTACGCCTGCGCACCTACGAGTGCGACGGGCTGACCAGCCACCGGGCGACACCGGGCGTGGTCGTGCTGCCTGCCACGGCCGAGCAGGTCGCCGGGGTCGTCCGGATGTGCAATGACTTCGGGGTGCCGTTCGTGGCCAGGGGGTCGGGCACGGGCCTGTCGGGCGGCGCGCTCCCCCGCGAGGACGGCGTGCTCATCGTCACCTCCAGGATGCGGCGGATCCTGGAGATCGACCTGCCCGACCGCCGGGCCGTGGTCGAGCCGGGCGTGACCAACCTGGCGATCACCGAGGCGGTCCGCGAGCAGGGGTACTACTACGCCCCCGACCCCTCCAGCCAGCAGGTCTGCTCGATCGGCGGCAACGTGGCCGAGAACTCCGGCGGCGCCCACTGCCTCAAGTACGGCTTCACCGTCAACCACGTCGAGGCGTGCGAGATCGTCACCCCCGACGGCGACCTGGTCGTCCTCGACCGCATGGACCCGGGCTACGACCTGCTCGGCGCGTTCGTCGGGTCGGAGGGCACGCTGGGGATCGCCACCAAGATCACCGTACGGCTGAGCCGGACGCCGGAGGCGGTGACCACCGTGCTGGCCGCGTTCGAGGACATCGAGCAGGGCGGCCGGGCGGTGTCGGCGATCATCGGGGCGGGCATCGTCCCGGCCGCGATCGAGATGATGGACGCGCTGGCCATCGAGGCCGCCGAGGCGGCGGTGGCCTGCTCCTACCCGCCGGGCGCGGGCGCGGTGCTGATCGTCGAGCTGGACGGGCCGCGGGAGTCGGTCGAGCGGCAGTTCGCCCAGCTCGCGGAGATCTGCTCGGGCGCGTTCGAGCTGCGCGTGGCGGCCGGTCCCGAGGAGCGCGCGGCCATCTGGAAGGGCCGCAAGTCGGCCTTCGCGGCGGTGGGCCGGATCAGCCCGGCCTACATCGTCCAGGACGGCGTCGTGCCGCGCACGTCGCTGCCCGGCGTGCTGGCGGCCATCGACCGGCTCTCGCGCGAGCACGGCATCAGGGTGGCCAACGTCTTCCACGCCGGCGACGGCAACCTGCACCCGCTCGTGCTGTTCGACGACGCCGAGCCGGGCGCGGGCGAGCGGGCCGAGGCGGTCTCGGGCGCGATCCTCGACCTGTGCGTCGAGCACGGCGGCTCGATCACCGGCGAGCACGGCGTCGGGGTGGACAAGGCCCGCTACATGCCGAAGATGTTCACCGCGGCCGACCTGGACACCATGCAGCTCGTCCGGTGCGCGTTCGACCCGGGCGGCCTGTCCAACCCGGGCAAGGTGTTCCCCACGCCGCGGCTGTGCGGCGAGGTGCCGGGCGTGCGCAAGGGCGCGCACCCGCTGGTCGAGTCGGGCAGGGCGGAGCAGTTCTGATGGCCGATCCGTTCTCGGGCACCGACGTGACGGTCCGGGCGGCCGCTCCCGATGACCCGATGCTCCGGTGGGGAGCCCGGTGGGTGGCGCTGCCGGAGACGGTCGAGGAGGTCGCCGCCGTGCTGCGCGCCTGCGCCGCGCGCGATCTGGCGGCGGTGCCCGTGGGCGGCGGCACGAAGCTGCACTGGGGGCCGCCGCCGGAGCGGTGCGACGTGCTGCTCGACCTGCGCCGCATGGACGAGGTCCTGGAGCACGCGGCGGGCGACCTCGTGGTGCGCGTCCAGGCCGGGGTGAGGATGGGGGCGCTGGCGGAGGTGCTCGCGGCGCGGGGGCAGGAGCTGGCGCTCGACGTGCCGTCCGCCCGCGAGGCGACCGTCGGGGGCACCCTCGCCGCCGGCCTGCCCGGCCCTCGCGCCTTCCGGTACGGCGCCGCCCGCGACCTGCTCATCGGCGTCACGGTGGTGCTGGCCGACGGCACGGTCGCCCGGTCGGGCGGCAAGGTGGTCAAGAACGTCGCGGGCTACGACCTCGGCAAGCTCTTCACCGGCTCGTACGGCACCCTCGGGGTGATCGCGGAGGCCACGTTCCGGCTGCATCCGCTGCCCGGCGAGCGGAGCTGGGTGGTCGCCGGGCTGCCCGCGGACGACGTGCCGGCGATCGCGGCGGCGCTGGCGGCCTCGCAGGCCGAGCCGAGCGCGGTCGAGGTGGACCGCCCGGAGCCGGGCGGGCCGGTGACGCTGGCCGCGCTGGTGGAGGGCACGGCGGCCGGCGCGCGGGCCGGGGCGTTGCGCGACCTGGCCGGCGCCGGGGCGGTGACCGGCGAGCCGCCGTCCTGGTGGGGACGCGTCCCACGGGACGAAGTGCTGGTCGAGGTGCGTTTTCCACCCGCCGCGGCCGGGGTGGTGCTGCGGGCGGCGGCCGGGTGCGGCCTGTCGCTGCGCGGGTCGGTGGTCGCCGGGCGGGTGCTGCTGGAGCCGCCGGCCCCCGTCGCCGAGGACGTCCTGCCGGGCCTGGTGGCCGGGCTGCGGGAGCGGGTCGAGGCCGCGGGCGGCCGGGTGAACGTGCTGGCCGCGCCGTACGCCGGGATCGACAGGTGGGGGCGGGTGAGCGCGCTGCCGTTGATGCGGCGGGTCAAGGAACGGTTCGATCCGGGACGCAGGATGTCGCCCGGACGGCTGACGGGAGGCGTCTGACCATGGACCCGGAGCTGGACCCGAAGATCGACCCGGCGCTGATCGACGACTGCGTGCACTGTGGCTTCTGCCTGCCGACGTGCCCGACGTACGCGTTGTGGGGCGAGGAGATGGACTCGCCGCGCGGGCGCATCCACCTGATGAAGCAGCACGTCGAGGGCACCCCGGTCACGCCGGAGATGGCCGGGCACTTCGACGCCTGCCTGGGCTGCATGGCGTGCGTCACGGCGTGCCCGTCGGGCGTGCGCTACGACCGGCTGATCGAGCAGACGCGGGCGGAGGTCGAGCGCACGCACGTGCGGGAGCCGCGGGAGCGGGCCGTGCGGGAGATCGTGTTCAGCCTGTTCCCCTACCCGCGCAGGCTGCGGCTGCTGCGGCCGACGATGTGGCTGGCCGGGCGGATGGCGCCGTTCCTCACACGCGTCCACCCGAGCCTGGGGGCCATGGCCGCGCTCGCGCCGCGCGTGGAGCACCGGCAGCGCCTGCCGCGCCTGGTCAGGGCCAGGGGCAGGCGCAGGGCGGTGGTGGGGATGCTCACCGGGTGCGTGCAGGGCGAGTTCTTCCCGCAGGTGAACGCGGCCACCGCGCGGGTGCTGGCGCTGGAGGGCTGCGACGTGCTCGTCCCGGCCGGGCAGGGCTGCTGCGGGGCGCTCAGCGTGCACGCCGGGCGCACCGGGCAGGCCCGGCGGCTGGCGCGACGGACGATCAGCGCGTTCAGGAGGGCGGGGGTGGACACGGTCGTGGTGAACGCGGCCGGCTGCGGCTCGACCATGAAGGAGTACGGCGAGCTGTTCGGCGCCGACCCCGGGTTCCGGGTGACGGACCTGTCGGAGTTCCTGGCCGAGCTGGGCCCGGCGGCCAGGCGGCATCCGCTGCCGCTCACGGTCGCCTACCACGACGCCTGTCACCTGGCCCACGCCCAGGGCGTCCGCGCGCAGCCGCGCGAGCTGCTGCGCGGCATCCCCGGGCTTGAGCTGCGGGAGATCCCCGAGTCGGCGATCTGCTGCGGGTCGGCGGGGACGTACAACATCCTGCAACCCCAGGCGGCCCGCGACCTCGGCGACCGCAAGGCCGAGGCGGTCGGCTCGACCGGGGCCGAGCTGCTGGTCTCGGCCAATCCGGGGTGCACGATGCAGATCGCCTCGGCGATGCGCCGGGCCGGGAAGGAGATCAGGGTGGCCCACACCGCCGAGGTGCTGGACGCGTCCCTGCGCGGGGTGTCGCTGTGAGCGTGCAGTCGGTCGAGCGGGCGCTCGACGTGCTGGAGGCGCTGGCCGGGCACGGCGGCGAGGCCGGGCTGTCGGAGATCGCGGCCACGACGGGCCTGCCGTACGGGACCATCCACCGGCTGCTCCAGACGCTGCTCGCCCGCGGCTACGTGCGCCAGGAGTCCGACCGCCGGTACGCGCTCGGCGGCGGGCTGGTCCGCCTGGGCGGCATCGCCGAGAGCATGGTGGGCGTATGGGCGCAGCCGTACCTGGCGCGGATGGTGGAGCTGTCCGGCGAGACCGCGAACCTGGCCGTGCTCGAAGGCGACTTCGTGGTCTACGTGGCGCAGGTGCCCTCGCCGCGCAGGCTGCGCATGTTCGCCGAGGTCGGCCGGCGGGTGCTGCCGCACAGCACGGCCGTGGGCAAGGCGCTGCTGGCCGGGCGGGGGGCCGCCGAGGCGATGGCGGTGTTCGAGCGTACGGGCATGCCGCGGCGCACCCCGAACACGATCACGGACGCGGCCGGCATGCTGGCCGAGCTCGACCGGGTCAAGGAGCGCGGCTACGCGACGGACCTGGGCGAGGAGGAGCTGGGGGTGCACTGCCTGGCGGTGCCCATCCGGGACGGCGACCGGGTGGTGGCCGCGATGTCGGTGTCGGGGCCGGCCGAGCGCATCGACGCCCTCGACCGCGACGAACTGGCCGAGGGCATGCGGAAGATCGCCCTCGACTTCGGCCGCGAACTCGCCCCCGCCTCCTCGAAGTAGCCACAGCGGCGGGGCTCCGCCGGTTATTCTGTTGCGCTGTGAGCAACAGCACGACGGTTCAGTCCGTCGACCGGGCCATCGCGATCCTGGAGATCCTGGCCCGCGAGGGCGCCACCCGGGTGACGGACCTCGCGGTCGAGCTCGACGTGCACAAGTCCACCGCGTTCCGGCTGCTGGCCGCCCTGGAGCAGGGCGGGCTCGTGGAGCAGAGCGGCGACCGGGGGCGCTACCGGCTCGGGTTCGGCGTCGTACGGCTGGCCGGCGCGGCCACGGCCCAGCTCGACCTGTCCAGGGAGAGCCGCGAGGTGTGCCTGCGCCTGGCCGAGGCGGTCGGCGAGACCGTCAACATCGCGGTCCCCCAGGACGGCGACACGGTCAACATCAGCCAGGTGCGCGGCCCTGCGGCGATCAGCGGCCACAACTGGGTCGGCCAGCGCACCCCGTCGCACGCCACCTCCAGCGGCAAGGTGCTGCTCGCCTTCGGCGCCCTGCGCCTGGCCGGCGAGCTGGAGCGCTACACGCCGCACACCGTCACCTCCCCCGCCGGCCTGGGCCTGGAGGAGATCAGGGAGCGCGGCTGGGCGGCCACGGTGGAGGAGCTGGAGGTCGGCCTGAACGCCGTGGCGGCCCCGATCAGGGGGGCCGACGGCTCGGTGGTGGCCGCCGTCAGCGCGTCGGGCCCGTCCTACCGGCTCACGCCCGAGCGGCTGCCCGAGGTCGGCGAGCTGCTCGCCGAGGGCGCGAGGGAGATAAGCCAGCGCATCGGCTATTACCGTTGAGGGCATGTGCAGAAGCATCAAGACCCTCCGACCGCCGTACGCCGAGAGCGTGACCGAGGAGGACGTGCGGGCCGCCGCCCTTCAGTACGTCAGGAAGATCTCCGGATTCCGCGCCCCCGCCGCCCACAACGCCGAGGCGTTCGACCGGGCGGTGGAGGCCATCACCAGGGCGTCCGAGGAGCTGCTGGGAGCGCTGGAAGTGCGCGGAGGCCGCTGAACGGCCCGCGCCGGGGAAGCGGTCAGCGGGTGGCGGGGCCTTCCGGCGTGCAGAAGATCTTGAGTTCGACCTCCTTGCCGTCCTCCGGCTCGAACTCCACCTTCGCCTCCTGGGCCGGGCCGGGCTCGACGCCGTCCACCGAGTAGCCCTGGGCGGGGCTCCAGGAGCGCAGGGTGACCAGGCCGCCTGAGCAGGAGGCGATCACCGTGCCGGCCTCGGTGCGCATGAGCCGGTCCTGGGCGCGGGCGGACGTCCGCGGCATGGGCGTGACGGCGCGCGCGGTGGCCGTGGAGAGGGCGGCGCGCACCTCCGGCCCGCTGAGCACCCGGCTGGAGGTGCCGGTCACCTCGGTTCCGAGCAGGCCGAGCACGGCCACGGCCGTCCCGGTCGCGGCGGCCGCGGTGACGGCCCAGGCCAGCACGAGACGCTTCACGCTCTCACCCTCCCCCATGTACGGCTAAGCGCAGGTTAAGGCGACACTAAGGATGCTCGGGGCATCGTCAGGGACCGTCTACGGTTTGGGTATATGGCTGACATCCTGCTCATCGAAGACGACGTGACCATCCGCACGTCGTTGAGCCGGGGCCTGCGCGATCTCGGCCACGCGGTCTCCTCCTCCCCGACCGCGCTGGAGGGGTTGCGACTGGCCGTGCAGGACCGTCCCGACCTGATCGTGCTCGACCTGGGCCTGCCCGACCTCGACGGCGTCGAGCTGCTGCGCATGTTGCGGGCGGTGAGCCGGGTGCCGGTGATCGTGGCGACCGCCCGCGACGGCGACGCCGAGATGGTGCCCGTCCTCGACGCGGGGGCCGACGACTACGTGGTCAAGCCGTACAGCGCCCGGCAGCTCGACGCCCGGGTGCGGGCGGTGCTGCGGCGCGTGGCCGAGGCCGTGCCGGAACCGCTGGCCGTCGGCGGCCTGCGCGTCGATCCCCGGGCTCGTACGGCCACGCTCGACGGCGTGTCGCTCGACCTCACGCCGCGCGAGTTCGACGTGCTGCACTTCCTGGCGGCGCGGCCCGGCGAGGTGGTCACCAAGCGCGAGCTGCTGACGGAGGTGTGGCGGCTCCCGTACGGCGGCGCCGACAAGACCGTGGACGTGCACCTGTCGTGGCTGCGCAGGAAGCTGGGCGAGACCGCGGCGGAACCCCGCTACCTGCACACCGTCAGAGGCGTCGGGGTCAAGCTGGTCGAGCCGTCGTGAGGCGCTGGCTGGCGCTGCTGGTGGCGGCGACGACGTCGCTCGTGCTGATCGCGCTGCTGGTGCCGATGGCGCTGCTGATCGGGACGGTGGCCGAGAACGGCGCGATGAGCCGGGCCACCGCCGCCGCCGAGTCCGTCGCGGTCGCGGTCGGCACGCCCGACCTGCCGCTGGCCGTCGAGCAGGTGCCCCGGCGGGTGACGGTGTTCCTGCCCGGCGGGAAGACGATGGGCGCGCCCGCCGCCCGCTCCGACGCCGTACGGCTGGCCGCGACCGGCCGGAGCGTGACCGCCGTCGCCCCCGGCGGCCGGGAGGTGCTGGTGTCGGCGCAGTCGACCGGCGGCACGGCCGTGATCAGGGTGTTCGTGCCGGACGACGAGCTGACGCACGGCGTGCGGGCCGCCTGGCTGGCGCTGCTGGTGCTCGGGCTGGGGCTCGTGGTGCTCGGCATCGTGCTGGCCGACCGGCTGGCCCTGGCCGTGACCAGGCCCGTGGTCGGGCTGGCGCGGGTGTCGCACCGGCTGGCCGGCGGCGACCTGAGCGCGCGGGCCGAGCCGGGCGGGCCGCCCGAGGTGCGGTCGGTGGCGCTGGCGCTCAACCATCTGGCCGGGCGCATCGGCGACCTGCTGGCCGCCGAACGTGAGTCGGTCGCCGACCTGTCCCACCGGCTGCGCACGCCGCTGACCGGCCTGCGGCTGGAGGCGGAGTCGCTGCGCGACCCGGAGGAGGCCGCCCGCGTGCAGACCAGGGTGGACGCGCTGGAACGGGCGGTCAGCGCGGTCATCACCGAGGCGCGGCGGCGCTCGGCCGGGCGCGGCCCGTGCGACGCGGCCGAGGTGGTCCGGGAGCGGGTGCGCTTCTGGTCGGTGCTGGCCGAGGACCAGGGGCGGCCGGTGTCGGTCTCGCTGCCCGAGGCTCCCGCGCCGGTCGCGGTCGGCGGCGAGGAGCTGGCCGCGTGCGTGGACGCGCTGCTCGGCAACGTGTTCGCGCACACCCCGGAAGGGACCGCCATGGCCGTACGGCTGTCGTCCCGGCCCGGCGGGGCGCTGCTGGTCGTGGAGGACTCGGGGCCGGGGTTCGACCCCGAGTTGCTGGAGCGGGGGAACAGCGGGGGCGGCTCGACCGGGCTCGGGCTGGACATCGCCCGGCGTACCGCCGAGTCCTGCGGCGGCACGCTGGCCGTCTCCGCGCCGGAGGGCGGCGGGGCCCGCGTGGAGCTGACGCTGACCGCCCCCTGACGCGCGTCAGCAGTCCTTGAGTATGCCTTCCATGGCGCTCTTCTCGCCGTCGGTGATCCAGACGTCGTACTTGCTCTTCACGTCGATCTGGCGGGCGATGTAGGCGCACCGGTACGCCTTGCGCGGCGGCAGCCAGGTGGCAGCGTCGGAGTCGCTCTTCTGGTTGTTCAGCGGGCCGTCCACCGCCAGCAGGTTCAGCGGGTCGTTGGCGAACTCCTTGCGCTTGGTGGGCGACCACTGCTGGGCGCCCTTCTGCCAGGCGTCCGACAGCGGCACCAGGTGGTCGATCTGGACGGCCGTGCTGGTGTCCTGGCCGCGCTTGAACTTGATGGTCTTGCCGCTGTAGGGGTCGTCCAGCGTGCCGGTGAGCACGATGCAGTCGTGGGTGCCCGACTTGAACGTCTCGTCCTTCATGTCGCGCTTGAGGATGTCGTTGCGGGTGTCGCAGCCGTTGTGGTCGACGTCGGCCCAGGCGGGGCCGAACGCGTCCCGGTCGAAGCCGGTGCGCGGGGCGCGGCCCTTGACCTTGAGCTTGTCCAGCTTCTTGCGGGCGTCCGAGACGGACGCCGAGTCCGGCTTGGCCGGGTCCGGGCCGCCGCCCGACTGCGCCGCCAGGCCGCCGCAGCCGGTCAGCATGGTCACTGCGGCCAGACCGGCCGTGAACGCCCGTACGCGCACGTCATCTCCCAGACTTCGGTTTTCGTAAAGTCTAGGTATAGCAAGTACCCCTAAATGGTCTTATAACGCCAAAATGGCGTCCAAGAGCCACTCTGCCAGGTACGACGTGAACGACGACCTGACGTGGATCCGATAGACGCCGGACGTCCGCCGTTCCAGGATCACCGAGGTCTTCCCCAGGAACGTCTGGGCGTGCCCAGGGAACACGTCCGGATGCAGGTCCACCGGACAGCCGGTGATCAGGACGTCGTCCGCCGCCGGCCCGGACAGCTCCAGGATCGTGCGCTGCCCGGAGACGTCCACCCAGCCGGGACCGGGCACGGCGTCCCCGGCGACCAGCCACCAGGACGGGCCGAGCCGCAGCCCCACGCCGGGATCGGCGCCCCGGACCTCCCACATCGGCTCGAACGGCAGCTCCCGCAGCCGCGCCGACGGCCCGCTCGCCGCCGCGAACCGCCCGGCGAACGCCGCCGCCGGGCTCTCCCGCGCCGGGAGGCCCCCGAGGACCGCGGGCGCGTCCTCCTCCAGGGGGTCGCCGTCGCGGCGGGCGTTGTCCGGGTCGTACAGGACCGGCTCGACGACCGTCACGCCGTGCGCCGCCGTCCCCGACACCGCCGTGAGCCGGTCCCCCGGAACGACGTCCCTGACCATGGCCAGCGCGAACGTCCGGCCGAGCGCCGCACTGGCGTAGCCGGAGGTCACGTGGCCCAGCATGGGCGCGCCCGGCCCACCCCTGACGAGCTGGGCGCCCTCCTCGATCGGCGTCGCGGGGTCGTCGGCCAGCAGCCCGACCAGGCGCTTGCGGCCGTCCCGCGCGGTGTCGGGGCGGGCGTGCGAGCGTCTGCCCACGAAGTCGGGCTTGCGCGGGGAGACGATCCACGACATGCCGAGGTCGTGCGGCGTGACCGTGCCGTCGGTCTCCTGGCCGACGATGGCGAACCCCTTCTCGGCCCGCAGCACGTGCATCGCCTCGGTCCCGTACGGCACCGCGCCCAGCCCCAGCACCGCCTCCCACAACGCCCTGCCGTACGGCCAGGGCACGTTGACCTCGTAGGCCAGCTCGCCGGAGAAGCTGATCCTGAACACCCGGCCGGGCACGCCGAGCACGTCCGTCTCCGCGTACCGCATGAAGGGCAGGCCGAGCGCGCCGGGCGCGACGGCGGCGATCACCCGCCGCGCCTTGGGTCCGGCCACGACCACCGTCGCCCAGTGGTCGGTCACCGAGGTGAGGGAGACGTCGAGCCGCGGCCACTCGGTCTGCCGCCACTCCTCCAGCCAGTCGAGCACCGCGGCCGCGTTGCCGGTGGTCGTGGTCATGAGGTAGTGGTCGTCGGCCAGCCTGGTGGTGGTGCCGTCGTCGAACACCATGCCGTCGGCCCGGCACATGAGCCCGTACCGGCAGGCGCCGACGGCGAGCGTGGAGTACATGTTGGTGTAGATCCGGTCCAGGAACACGCCCGCGTCCGCGCCCCGGACGTCGATCTTGCCCAGGGTGGAGGCGTCCATGGCGGCGACGGAGGTGCGGGCGGCCCGGCACTCGCGCTGCACGGCCGCCTCCATCGGCTCGCCGTCCAGCGGGAAGTAGCGGGGGCGCTTCCACTGGCCGACGTCCTCGAACACCGCTCCCGCCGCGACGTGCGAGGCGTGCATGGCGGTGGTCCTGACCGGGTCGGAGAGCGCGCCCCGGTCCCGTCCGGCCAGCGTCGCGAACGACACCGGCGTGTACGGCGGCCGGAACGTGGTCGTGCCCACCTGCCCGGGCGTGGTCCCGAGCAGGGCCGACATCACGCCCACGACGACCGCGCCCGACGTCTTGCCCTGGTCGGCGCCGGTGCCCGCGGTGGTGTACCGCTTGACGTGCTCGACCGAGCGCATCCCGGTCCCGGTCGCCCTGGCCAGGTCGGCCACGGTCACGTCGCGGTGCAGGTCGGCGAAGGCGGGCTCGTCGCCGTCCCCGTCGACCAGCCACAACGCCGCCGGTGGCCGCGGGGGCCGCTCGTCGCACTCCGGCACGCGCAGCTCGCGGGCGGCGGATCCGGCGGCCTCCCGTCCGGCGGCGTGGCCGTCGGCGATGGCCTCGCGGGTGCCGTACAGGCCGCGGCAGGCGCCCGCGGAGCGTTCGGCCTGGGCCGAGACGTCCGGGACGAACGCCTGCGACGCCTCGTCGAAGCGCACCCGTCCCTGCGACTGGCTGAACAGGTGCACGGCGGGGTTCCAGCCGCCCGCCACGGCCAGCAGGTCGGCCTCGATGTGCCGCTCCCCCACCCGCACGCCGGTCAGCACGCCGTCCGGCCCGGCCGTGGTGCCGGTCACCACCTGCCCGGCCAGGGCGTCGGCGGTGAGCCCTTCGGGGCGCGGGTCGACGATCGCGGCGATCTCCACACCGGCCACGCGCAGGTCCCCGGCGGCCTCGTAGCCGGAGTCGGCGCAGGCGAACACGACCGCGCGGCGGCCGGGGAGCACGCCGTACCGGTTGACGTAGGCGCGGGCGGCCGAGGCCAGCATGACGCCGGGCCGGTCGTTGCCGGGGAAGGCGAGCGAGCGTTCGTGCGCGCCGGTCGCCAGGACCACCCGGCGGGCCCTGATGTGCCACAGCCGCTCGCCGCGCGCCCGCCGTTCCACCGCCACCACGTAGCCGTGGTCGTGGTAGCCGACGGCCGTGGTCCTGGTGAGCACCCGCACGCCGGACAGGTCCAGCGAGTCCACCCAGTCCAGCGCGGGTGCGCCGTCCAGCAGCACCCGGCTGTTCAGCAGGTCGCCGCCGAGGCGGGGCTGGTCGTCGAGCAGGATCACCCGGGCCTCGCGCGCCGCGGCGGCCGCGGCGAGCCCGGCCGGGCCGCCGCCGACCACCAGCACGTCGCAGTGCAGGTAGCCCTTGTCGCAGCGGCGCTCGTCGGCCGCGCCGAGGTCCACCCGGCCCTTGCCGCGCAGGCTCCACGCCTCCAGACCGTCGTACAGCTCCACGGTCGTGGCCGCCAGCATCGGGTCGGCGCCGACGCGGACCAGGGCGTTCGGCTCCTCGGGGCCGGCCGAGAAGACGCCGCGCGGGCGGCCGGACTCCACGCCCCGGCCCACCACGCGCACCCCGTTGCGCAGCAGCGCGGCGGCCAGCGTGTCGCCCGGTTCCCCCTGGAGGGGACGGCCGTCGAAGGTGAACCTCATGGCGCCTTCCTGATCTCGTGCGTGACCGTGTGCCGTTCGACGGTGAACCAGGTCCGGCAGCCGTGGGTGTGGAACCAGCGTTCGCGGAACCAGCCCTTGGGGTTGTCGCGCAGGAAGACGTAGGCGGCCCACTCCTGGTCGGACAGCTCGGCAGGGGCCTGCGGATACGGAACCCCGGCCTGGCCGCCGTAGTGGAACTCGTTCTCGTCGCGGGGGCCGCAGTGGGGGCAGTCGAGGAGCAGCATCAGTGGGCCACCGCCGCCGCGCCGTGCTCGTCGATGAGCGCGCCCGTGGTGAACCGCTCCAGCGCGAACGGCTCGGCCAGCGGGTGCGGCCGCCCGTTGGCGATCGTGTCGGCGTACACCCAGCCGGAGCCGGGGGTCGCCTTGAAGCCGCCGGTGCCCCAGCCGGCGTTGACGTAGAGGCCGTCCACGGGGGTGGCGCCGATGATCGGGGACGCGTCCGGCGAGACGTCGACGATCCCGGCCCACGTCCGCAGCACGCGGACCCGGCTGAAGAGCGGGAACAGCTCCAGGGCCGCCGCCATCTGCGCCTCGATCACGTGGAACCCGCCGCGCTGCCCGTAGGAGTTGTACGCGTCGATGCCCGCCCCCATGACCAGCTCGCCCTTGTGCGCCTGGCTGACGTACACGTGGACGGCGTTGGACATGACCACGCAGTCGAGCACCGGTTCCAGCAGTTCCGACACCAGCGCCTGGAGCGGGTGCGACTGCAGCGGCAGCCGGAGGCCGGCCCGCTCGGCCAGGACCGAGGTGTGCCCGGCCGAGGCGAGCGCGACCTTGCCGGCCGCGATGGGCCCGCGCGAGGTCCGCACGCCGGTCACCCGGTTCCCGGTGATCTCGAACCCGGTGACCTCGCACCCCTGGATCAGGTCGACGCCGTACGCGTCCGCCTTGCGGGCCAGCGCCCACGCGACGTGGTCGTGCTTGGCGATGCCGCCGCGCCGCTGCAACGTGGCCCCCAGGACGGGGTAGCGCGCCCGGTCGGACACGTTGACGATCGGGCAGAACTTCCTGACCTCGTCGGCGTCCAGCCATTCGGCGTCCACGCCGTTGAGCCGGTTGGCGTTGACCCGCCGCCTGCCCTCGCGCACGTCGCCCAGGTTGTGCGCCAGGTTGAGCACGCCGCGCTGACTGAACTGCAGGTCGTAGTCCAGGTCCTCGCTCAGGCCCTCCCACAGCTTCAGGGAGTGCTCGTAGATGGCGGCGCTCTCGTCCCACAGGTAGTTGGAGCGGATGATGGTGGTGTTGCGCGCCATGTTCCCGCCGGCCAGCCAGCCCTTCTCCAGGACGGCGACGTTCGTCAGGCCGTGGTTCCTGGCCAGGTAGTAGGCGGTGGCCAGGCCGTGCCCGCCGCCGCCCACGACGACCACGTCGTAGGAGGGCCTCGGATCGGGGTTGCGCCAGAGGAAGCCGGGGTGGGTCAACGTCTGATCTTCTCCATCTGGGGGTCGAACAGCGGCTCGGCGGCGACCTCCGCGGGCACGCGGCGGCCGAGGTAGGAGATGTCCACCCGCGTCCCGGGTCCGGCCAGCTCGGAGGGCAGCCAGGCGTAGGCGATGGGACGGCCGACGGTGTGCCCGTACGCGGCGCTGGTGACGTACCCGACGACGCGGCCGGCGTGCGAGACCGGTTCCTTGCCCATGACGACCTCCGCGCTGAGCAGCGGCACGAGCCTGCGGGACGGCTCGGCGGAGAGCGCGTCGCGGCCGTGGAAGTCCTTGTCCGCCTTGACCGCGAACCCCAGCCCGGCCTCGTACGGGTCGTGCTCGGTGGTCATGTCCACGCCCCAGAGCCGGTACCCCTTCTCCAGCCGGAGGCTGTTGAACGCGGCCCGCCCGCCCGCGACCGGCGTCCCGGTGGCCATGAGCGTGTCCCACAGCTTGAGGCCCATGTCGGCGCCGGTGTAGAGCTCCCAGCCCAGCTCGCCCACGTACGAGACGCGCATCGCCAGCACCGGCACCTGCCCGACGTACCCGGACCGGCAGGTGAAGTAGCGGAAGTTCTCGTTGGACAGGTCCATGTCGGTGAGCCCCTGCACCAGCTCCCTGGCCTGCGGCCCCCACACGCCGACGCAGCAGGTGCCGGACGTGATGTCCCTGATGTGCACGCCGCGGGGGGCGTGCCGGGTCAGCCAGTCGAGGTCGAGGTTGCCGTTCGCGCCGATCTGGAACCTGTCCTCCTCCAGCCGCGCCGCCGTGAGGTCGGAGCGGATGCCGCCGCCGGCGTCCAGGAGCAGGGTGTAGGTGACCGTCCCGGGCCGCTTGTCGACGTTGTTCGTGGTCATGTGCTGGAGGAACGCCGCCGCGCCAGGGCCGCTGACCTCGATGCGTTTGAGCGAGGTCATGTCGTAGAGCGCGACCCGCTCGCGGGTGGCCCACGCCTCGGCGGCGGCGACGGGCGACCAGTAGCGGCCGGCCCACGCGTCCCGCCGGTCGGCGCCGATCCGGGGCTCTTCGAGGCCGGCGAGCAGCGGCTCGTTCGCCTCGAACCAGTGCGGCCGCTCCCACCCGGCCGACTCCAGGAAGAACGCGCCCAGTTCCACCTGGCGGGGGTGGAACGGGCTGGTCCGCATCGGGCGCGGCGACTCCATGGGCTGCAGCGGGTGGATGACGTCGTAGACCTCGACGAAGTTCTGCCTGCCGCGCTCCTCGACGTAGGCGGGCGACAGTTGCGCCTGCTCGAACCTGGCGAGCTCGCACTCGTGCACGTCCACCTGCGACCGGCCGGTCACCAGCAGCTCGGCCACCGCCCTGGCCACCCCGGCCGAGTGTGTCACCCAGACGGCCTCGGCCAGCCAGAACCCGTCCAGGTGCGGCGCCTCACCGATCAGCGGGAAGCCGTCGGCGGTGAAGGAGAAGACGCCGTTGATGCCGTCCTCGTACTTGGACTCGGCGAGCGCGGGCAGCAGTTCGGCCGCGTCGCGCCAGGCGGGGTCGAAGTCCTCCTCGGTGAACGACTGGACCGAGGGCATGGTGGTGCCCTTCGGGCCGATCTCGTGCTGGGCGACCGGCATCGGGCGATGGGCGTAGGAGCCGATGCCGATGCGGTCGCCGTGCTGCCGGGCGTACAGGTCGCGGTCCTGGTGGCGGAGGATGGGGCCCTCGGGCTGCGGGGGCAGCGGGCCGGATTTCGCGTACTGGTGGGCCAGCGGCAGCAGCGGCACGGTCAGCCCGGCCAGCTCGCCGATCGAGGGGCCCCAGAAACCGGCCGCGCACACGATCACGTCGGCCGGGATCGTCCGGTACTCCCCCTCGACCGCGCAGGACACGCCGGTGACCCGGCCGCCCTTCTGCTCGACGCCGATCACGGTGTGCCCGCCGAGGAACCGGGCGCCGCGTCCGGTGGCCCGCGCCGCCTGCGTCTCGCCGCACGCCACGGCGGCGGCCAGGCCGTCGCTGGGCACGTGCAGGCCGCCCAGCACCCGGCTCCGGTCCAGCATCGGCCACAGCCGGGCGCACTCCTCGGCGTCCAGCAGGCGGCCCTCGACGCCCCACGATTGCGCCCAGCCGAGCTTGCGGTGCAGGTCGGTCCAGCGCTCGGGGGTGGTGGCCACCTCCAGCCCGCCGACCTGCCGGAAGCAGTGCCCGCCGAGCGCGGTGTACTTGCGCACGGTGTAGGCGGCGAACTCGGTCATGGTCTTCGACGGGTTCGTCTGGAAGACCAGGCCGGGGGCGTGCGAGCTGGAGCCGCCCGCGGCGAAGAGCGGGCCCTGCTCCACCACGGTGACGTCGGTCCAGCCGCGTTCGGTGAGCTCGTCGGCCACCGCGCATCCCACGATCCCCGCCCCGATGATCACTACGCGCGGCCGACCCATCACGCCTCCGGTTGTTCCTTATTACGCAACACGCACCGGACTACGCAACGAACATAAAGCCCCGAATCCTCGGGGACAAGAGCTAGCCGAGCGGCGAGGTGTCCCGCCCCAGGTACGTCACCGCTCCCGCGTCGGCCACCGCCAGCTCGGCGAACCCGAGCCGGTCGTAGAACGCCCGCGCCGGCGCGTTGGTGCTGACCATCCCCAGGTGCAGCCGCGCGACCCCGGCGGCACGCAGACCGTCGACGAGGGCGCTCATGAGCCGGCGTCCCCAGCCCTTGCCCTGCCAGTCGGGCAGCAGGTCGATGTGCAGGTGGGCGGGGTGACCGGCCAGCTCGGGCACCAGCATGCGCTCGGGCCGGTGGTGCAGGGCGAGCATCACGTCGTCGGCCGTGACCGGCGGATCTGCGGGAAGGGGGCAACGTCCGGCGGACCTCGGGATCCACTCCTCGCGGTAGCGGCGGACGAACGTCGCGGTGTCCGCGGTGCCCACGACGTAGCCGACGGCCTGGCCCGTGCCGTCGTCCAGGACGTGGGCGTGCTCGGGCTCCAGGGTCACGTAGGGGACGGCGAAGATGTCGCCCATGAGCAGGTCGGAGGCGTAGTGGCCGCGGGCGTCGCCACCGGCGTCGGCGGTACGCACGCAGATGTCGTAGACGGCGGCCAGATCGGCGGAACGATACGGACGTACGAAGGGGGCGGTCATTCCCGACAACGTACTAGAAGGACCCTCTACGTGATCAGGATGCCGCCGTCGACCGGCAGCGTCACGCCGGTGACGTACGAGGAGGCGTCGCCGGCCAGGAAGACCGCCGCCGCCACCAGCTCGGCCGGATCTCCGGCCCGCTTCATCGGCACCCGCAGCTCCAGCATGCGCTCCAGGTAGCCGGGGGGATACTGCTCGGTCATCTCCGAGGCGAAGAACCCCGGCTCCAGGCAGTTGACCCGGATGCCGCGCCGGGCCGTCCACTGCTGGGCCAGGTCGCGGGTGAGCCCGGCGACGGCCGCCTTCGACGCGCTGTAGGCGGCCTGCGGCAGCCCGGCGGTCGTCGCGCCGAGGATGCTGCCGACGTTGACGATCGACGACCCCGGCCGCATCACCCGCGCGCACGCCTGCGCCATCCAGTACGTGCCGTGCAGGTTGATCTCCACCACCCGGCGGAACTCCTCGGGCCGCTCGCGCAGCGCGGGGACGGCGGTGCCGACCCCCGCGTTGTTGATCAGCACGTCGACCGCGCCGAACTCGGCGACGGCCGCGGCGACCAGCGCGTCGCACTCCTCCGGGACCGCCACGTCGGTCTGGAGGGCCAGGCAACGGCGCCCGGTCTCCTCGACCAGACGCCGGGTCTCCTCCAGCCGTTCCCTGCGCCGGGCGCCGATCACGACGTCGGCGCCCGCCTCGGCCAGCCCGTGGGCGAAGGCCACGCCCAGCCCCGACGACGCGCCCGTGACGATGGCGACCTTGCCGTCGAGGCTGAAGCGCTCAAGCACGTCAGAGCCCGTATTCCTTGACGATGCGCTCGTGCCGCTCGATCTCGACGTCGATCTCGCGGGCCAGGTCGAGCCAGGCCAGCGGGTGCACCCAGCGCTCGGTGGCGTCGTCGAGCAGGGCGTCGACCTCGGAGGCCGACACGTCCGGCGGCACCGCGACCCAGCCGAACACGCCCGGCAGCGGCTCGCCGCTGGTCGGGTGGGTGACGGTGTAGTTCTCGTCGCTGTAGACCCACATCGGCCAGCCGCGCTCGGCCATGACCTCGGTGAACTCCGCCCAGTCCTCCTCGCTCGGCGCGGCGCCGTCGAAGAAGTAGCTGGTGTAGCCGCCGGGCCGCAGGATGCGCACGGCCGCGAACGGCGGTACGAAGTTCTGCTGCTCCTGCGGGTCCTCGGGGACGGGCTCCAGCAGCTGCGGGTCGAACACGACCAGGTCGCCCGCGTTGTAGTCCATGCCGCGCGGCTGCGGCAGCGCCAGCCGGGCGGTGGCCGGGCCGGTGCGGATGGACAGCACCTGGCGCTGGCCGCCGTCGGGCGCCGGGAGGATGAGCCGGATCAGGCCCATCTCCTCCTCGATCGGGCCCTCCTTGGACTTGATCGGCATGCCGATCTTGGCCGCGCCCTTGCGCACGGTGTCCCAGTCCTCCGCCGAGGTGGCCATGACGATCATGCGCCAGATGTCCTCGTCGGTCAGCTCGTCGAGCACCTCCAGCAGCACGCCGGCGGCCCTGTCGTTGTGGTCGAGCTGCTGGGCGGCGCCGGACAGCAGGCGCCTGGCCTCGATGCCGGCCCCGGCCGCGACCGCGTGCTCGGCGGCGTCGAGCGTCTCCGGCCAGCGCTCGCGGGCGCTGTGCAGGCGGGCCAGCGCGAGGTGCTGGGCGGCGTGCGGCAGCAGCGCGGCCAGCTGCTCCAGCCGCTCGTCCTGGCGGGCCTCGATGAGCAGGGTGGTCAGGTAGGCCACGTCGTCGGGGTCGGCGGAGGCGGTGTCGCCCGAGTCGACCAGCAGCTTCCAGTAGATGTCGGCGCCCGCCGAGGGGAAGCCGAGGAAGCCGAGCGTGGTGGTGTGGCGGCGGGTGGCCTCCAGGTCGGAGCCGGACAGCGGCGCGAGCCAGCCCACCCACTTCTCGGGGTCGGCGTTGAAACCGTCGGCGGCGTCGAACAGCCCGACCCGCTCCGACAGGGGGCCGGGGGCCTCCGGCTCGGAGGTGGCGTCGGCGGCGCCGCGCAGCGCGGCGACGCGCTCGCCCAGGCCACTCGTCTCGCGCAGCTCGGCCGCGCCGGACTCGGCCAGGTCGGCGAGCAGCCGGGCCTGCCACACGCCCTTCCTGGCGACGGCCAGGTCGCCCGCGACCAGCGCGAGCTCGACGCGGGCGCGGTAGCCGCCCATCATGCCGAAGTAGTCGATCCACTGGCGCAGCACCCGGCCGAGCTGCCAGGTGTTGGTGATCTGGGAGGACCCGGCCAGCTTGGCGACCGCGCGCGACCACTCGACGAAGACGCGCGGGTGCTCGCCGACCACGTCGAGGTCGGGCAGCGCGTCGACGGCCTCGGCCGTGCGGCCGAGCTCGGCCAGGATGAGCGCGCGGCGCACGCCCTCGCGGTGGGCCTTGGCGGGCGGGTCGTCGGGGGCGAGGTCGGCGGCGGCCTGCAGGGCGGCCAGCGCGTCGTCGGCCCGGCCGGCGGCCAGCAGCGCGCGGGCGCCCTCGGCGCCGAGCTCCCAGCTCGCCTCGCGCCCGGCCGTGCGCAGCCGCTCGACGGCGGACTCGGCGTAGGTGACGGCCTCGCCGGCCTTGCCCGCGTCGACGAGCGCCGCGACGTACTGGGTCACCAGGCCGCAGAAGGCGGGCCGCTCCGGGCTCATGCCCTCCAGGAAGGCGCCCACCGTCTCCAGCCGCTCGGCGGCGTAGCCGGGGCCGTCGGTGTTGGCCCACACGACGGCCATCGCCTCGACGGCGGCCGGGGTGGCCGGGCAGTCGCGCACGTCTTCGCGCTGGGCGAACGTGAGCAGCTGCCGCGCGTCGTCGATGGCCACCGCGCCCTGGGCCCGGTCGCCGATACGGCCCATGAGGTGCCAGTAGCGGGCGTAGAACTCCAGCCAGGGCAGCTCAAGCGACTCGGCCTGCTGGGCGATGGCCGGGGCCATCACGTCGAGCTGCGGATACCGGCCCTCGTAGGCCTGTGCGGGAAGGTCTCCCAGCGCCATGGCGAGGCCAACGTTGCCCGCCTCGGAAAGCTGCTGCTGGGTTTCGCCGACCCAGGCCCAGATGTCCACGTCCATGGGCAGTCAGTCTGCCAGGTCAACGAGCGTGCCCAAAACGCAGAAGCTCGATCAGCTCGTCCGACTCGTTGTCGCGCAGCACCGCGAAGAACGGTGCCATCAGGTCGTCGGTGGTCTCCTCGACCCGGGCCCGCCGCGCCACGACCTCGGGGCCGGGGGTCGCGTAGGGCTCGGGCCAGGTGAAGAACCGGGCGATCGTCACGCCGTCGGCGTAGCCGAAGGGGGTCGTGTCGTGGGTGGCGGCGAGCGTCGCCTCCAGGGGGTGCAGGCCGGCCGCGAGCACCGCGTCGGTGTGCAGGCCGCCGCGCAGCTCACGCAGGACGTGCATGAGCTGGACGGCGCGCGCGGGCGGGTCGTCCGGCAGCGGCACCGCCCGCCAGCCGGCGAACAGCGGCGCCCCCACCGGCGAGGCCTGCGCGACGACGGGTTCGAGCAGCTCGGCGATCCTGGCGCAGCCGTCGTGGCCGCCCAGCTTGCGCCGCCCCCACTGCCTGCACGCCTCGGTGTAGAGCTCGACGGCCCGCTCGACGTGCATCTTCCTGCCGCCGTTCCAGCTCTCCTCCACGTGGGCGGCGGGGAAGAAGACCGCCACCGAGGTGACCACGTCGGCGTGGCACTCGCCGAGCACCCCGCACCGCCCGCGGAAGTACAGCTCGCGCGGTCCGAGTCCGTGTTCCTCGCAGATGGCCTTGGCCTCGCGGGAGACCATGAAGCCGCCGCCGTACTGGCCGATGGGCGCCTTGACCTGAACCGCCGTGGTACGTGGGTCCGCCATCCTCAACCCCTTCTCGGTTCGGAAAGTGGACCCAGCATCCCTCAGGAGAACATCATTCTGCAAGCATCAGCTCGCCGCTCGCCAGGATCACCGCCGGACCGGACAGGTAGCTCGTGTCCTCGTCGAGGATGACGGTCAGCGAGCCGCCGACGACCTCGACGGTCCAGGTGCCGGTGGTGTCGCCGGACAGGTGGGCGGCGGCCACGGCGGTGGCCACGGCGCCCGTGCCGCAGGAACGCGTCTCGCCCGAGCCGCGCTCGTAGACCCGCATCACCACACGGCTGACGCCGACCGGGTTGAACAGCTCGATGTTGACGCCCGAGGGGAAGACCCCGGTGTCGAAGCCCGGCTGGTGGCTGAGGTCGAGCTGGACGACCGGGTCGCCGATCGCGCAGGCCAGGTGGGGGTTGCCCATGTCCACGCGGATACCGGGGTACTCGTGGCCGCCGACGCCGGCCACGCTCTCCCCCAGCACGACGGGCTTGCCCATGTCGACAGTGATGTCGCCGTTGGGCTCGACCCGGACCCGGCGCGGGCCGCCCCTGGTGGCCAGGGAGAACTCCGTCCCCTCCACCAGCCCCGCGTCCACCAGGTAACGGGCGAAGACGCGTACGCCGTTGCCGCACATCTCCGCGACGCTGCCGTCGGCGTTGCGATAGTCCATGAACCAGTCGGCCACCGCAGCCTGCTCGGCCACCTCGGCGTGCTGCTTGGTCCTGGCGACCCGGAGCACGCCGTCGGCGCCGATCCCGGCCCGCCGGTCACAGATCTTGGCCACGAGCGCGGCCGTCACTTCCACGCCGTCGTCGGGATCGGGCAGGATGACGAAATCGTTCTCGGTGCCGTGCCCCTTGAGAAACCGCATTGCCTGAGTTTATGCCGCACCCGGGTCGGCGATGTGCGCCAGGGATCGTTCAAGCAGGTCGGGAGCGTCGTACGGGAGCCAGCGCACCCGGGGGTCGCGGCGGAACCACGACTCCTGACGGCGGGCGAAGCGCCTGGTGGCCCTGACCGTCTCGGCGAACGCCTGCTCCTCGGTCCACTCCCCCTCCAGGAACCGGATGACCTGGGCGTAACCGAGCGCGCGGCCCGCCGTGCGCCCCTCGGCCAGGCCCTGCCCGAGCAGCGCGCGGACCTCCTCGACCAGGCCCGCGGCCCACATGCGCTCGACCCGCAGCTCGATGCGCTCGTCGAGCTCGGGCCGCGGCACTTCCAGGCCGAGCTGCACGCTCGGATAGACGGCGTCGTAGGACGGCATGGTGGCCGAGAACGGCCGGCCGGAGTGCTCGATCACCTCCAGCGCGCGCACGACGCGGCGGCCGTTGCTCGGCAGGATCGCCTCGGCGGCGGGCGGGTCGAGCTCGCGCAGCCGCTCGTACAGGGGGGCCGGGCCGCGCTCGGCCAGCTCCGCCTCCAGCCGGGCCCTGATCACCGGGTCGGTGCCGGGGAACTCCAGGTCGTCGAGGGCCGCGCGGACGTAGAGGCCGCTGCCGCCCACCAGCACCGGGACGTCGATCTTCGCGAACAGCTCCCTGGCCAGCCGCTGGTACTCGGCGACGCTGGCCGTGACCGTGACGTCCCAGATGTCCAGCAGGTGGTGCGGGACGCCGCGCTGCTCGGCGGGGGTGAGCTTGGCCGTGCCGATGTCCATGCCGCGGTAGAGCTGCATGGAGTCGGCGTTGACGCACTCGCCCCCGAGCCGGAGCGCGATGTCGACGGCGAGGTCGGACTTCCCGGCCGCCGTGGGGCCCACGACGGCGATGACTGGCTGCTGGCGCACACCGACCAGTGTGTCAACTGTCCGGGTGTGGACGGACCATCTACAGGTCGAGGAGTGTCGGCTGGAGGTATCCCTCGTGCGTCAGCAGCCAGCGCTTGGTCTCCACGCCCACGCCGCCGCTGAACCCGCCCAGCCCGTTGCCCGCGACCACCCGGTGGCAGGGCACGATGATGGGGATCGGGTTGGAGCCCATGATCGAACCGATGCCGCGGGCGGGCACGCTCGACCCGGCTCGCCGGGCCAGCTCGCCGTAGGTGACGGCGGTGCCGTACGGGACGCGGTGCAGGGCCTGGAGCACCTGCAACCGCGAGCCCGTCATCAGCCGCCAGTCCACGGGCGTGCTGAACGAGCGCAGCTCGCCGGCGAAATAAGCATGCAGCTCGGCGACCGCGGAGGCCGTACGATCCGCATCATGAACCTCAGCCAGGCCGAGCCTGCCGGCCAGTCCAGCGGGGGAACCCCACCCCGACGCGACCAGCCCCCGCTCGGTGACGGCCAGGACGAACGGGCCGACCGGCGTCGGCACCTCGGCGAACGCGACCGTGGTCATCATGTCCTCACGTGAACTCGTGGTGCTGGGCACCTCCAGTGCGGTGCCCACCCGACACCGTAACCACAACGGGTACCTTCTGCGCTGGGACGGGCAAGGCTTCCTTTTCGACCCCGGCGAGGGCACGCAGCGGCAGATGCTGCACGCCGGGCTGAGCGCGAACGACGTCCACTGGCTGTGCGTGACCCACTTCCACGGCGACCACTGCCTGGGCGTGCCCGGCGTCGTGCAGCGCATCGCCCGCGACCGGGTGCGCCATCCGGTGCGCGCGGTCTTTCCCGCCGCCGGTCAGACCTACTGGCGCAGGCTGCGGCACGCCGCCGCGTTCGCCGACACCACGGTGATCGAGGAGCATCCGGTCTCCGGCGCGCTGGCCGGGGTGGGCCCGCTGATCGCCCGCCGTCTGTCCCATCCCGTCGAGTCCTACGGCTACCGCATCCAGGAGCCGCCCGGCCGCCGCATGCTGCCCGACCGGCTGGCCCGCCACGGCATCCGCGGCCCCGAGGTCGGCGAGCTCCAGCGCACCGGCTCGGTCCGGGGCGTCACGCTCGCCGATTGCAGCGAGCCCAGGCCGGGGCAGAGCGCGGCGTTCGTCATGGACACCCGGCTGTGCGACGCCGTGTTCGAGCTGGCCTCGGGGGCCGACCTGCTGGTGATCGAGTCGACGTTCCTGTCCGCCGAGGGCGCGCTCGCCAAGGAGTACGGGCACCTGACGGCGTTCGAGGCGGGCGTGGTGGCGGCGGACGCGGGCGTGCGCAGGCTGGTGCTCACGCACTTCTCCGAGCGCTACGGGTTCGCCGAGGAGCCGGCCTTCGTGGAGGAGGTGCGGCGCAGCTTCGACGGCGAGGTGATCACCGCCCGCGACCTGATGCGCATCCCGGTCCCCCGCCGCCGACCCCACACCTCCACGACGTGACGCGGCTCGGAGGCTGTCCCGTCAGCTCCACACGCCCGCGAAGTAGCCGACGCCGTAGGGCGAGGACTCCATGAGCAGCCTGCCCGTCAGCGACGTGCCCTCGGCCGCGCCGGCCAGCACCTGGAGGGCCGCGCGGCCGGTCACCCACAGCCGGTCGGCCTCCACGGGGTCGAGCGCGGCCAGCGCCGCCGCGTCCGCCCTGCCGACCGCGTCGGCGATCAGGGCGTTGTACGGCCCGGCCGCCTCGTCGTACCGGCCCGGCGCCCGGGGGGTCAGGCAGGCCGAGCCGTCGGCCATGACCAGCAGCGCGACCCTGCCGGGGGCGGCCAGCTCGGCGCCGATCGCCCGGCACTCCTCCGGAGCGGCGTCGTAGGCCACCGCTGTGGCGGGCACCCCGTCACCGTCGTGGTCGGGAGCCTCTTCGGCGTCGTTCAGGAGCCCGCGGCCGACGGTCAGGGACAGCGGCAGCACGGGCCGGCCCTCGCCCACCGTGACCTCGAACCCCCAGGGCCGCAGGCTGCCCGCCGCGCCGCCGTCGTACGAGCGGGTCGTCTCGGCCCCGCCCACCACGACCAGCACGTCGGGACGGGCGGCCCGGAGCGCGGCGACCGCGGCGCGACAGGCCGCGCGCAGCTCGGGGAGCCCGGTCACGATCAGCGGGGTTTGCGGGCAGACGGCCGCGGCGACAAGCACGAGCGCAAGCGTACGCGCCCCTCATTCGACGCCACCGCCCAGCCCGCCCAGGGCCCATGCGCCCCCAGCCCGCCGATCAGCCCGCCCACCACCAGGGGCCCGGCCGGACAATCTGCCCGATCGGCATGCCCTACCCCGGCCCGCCGGTCAGTTCGTGTAGGGGTCGTAGCCTTGGGCGATCGCGGTGAACAGGCGCTGTGCGTAGGTGTGGGTCGCCTGGTGCAGGCCGCCGCCGAAGCTGATCCTGGCCACCCCCAGCTCCGCCAGCCGCGCGTACGACGGCGCCTTGGGCCGGAACAGGATGTTCACCGGCCCGCCCACCTCGGCGACCAGGGCCGCGATCTCGCCCTCGTCCTCCAGCATGATCGGGTAAACGCAGTCGGCCCCCGCCTCCAGGTAGCGCCGCCCGCGCTCCACCGCCGCCGCCCGGTCGCCCAGGCCGAGCACGTACGTGTCCACCCGCGCGTTGATCACGAGGGCGTCGCCGGCGGCCGCCCGCATCGCGGCCAGGTAGTCCGCCTGCGCCCCGGCGTGCACCAGCTCCTTGGTACGCGGGTCGGAGTCCTCCACGTTGCAGCCCACCGCCCCGGCCTCGGCCAGCCGCTCGGCCAGCTCGCCCGGCGCGAGCCCGTAACCGCGTTCGACGTCGGCGGTCACGGGCACGTCCACGGCCCTCACGATGCGGGCGACGGCGGCCATCATCTCGCCGACCGGCGTGCTCTCGCCGTCGGCGTAGCCCAGCACCCGGGAGACGGCCGCGCTGCCGGTGGCCACCACCGGGAACCCCGCCTCCTGGACGGCGCGCGCCGAGGCGGCGTCCCAGACGTTGGGCAGGATCAGCGGGTCGCCGGGCACGTGCAGCCGTCGCAACGCGGCCGCCGACGTGGCCGCTCTGTCAGTCGTCATGCCCGGAACCCTACGAGCCCGGCCGGCTCCCCAGCAGGTCCATTGCCGGCCGGAAAGGGCGAGCCACTTGCGGCGCCACTTACGGTGCCACTGACGACGCTCTCAGCAGCCGCTCTGGGCGCACTGGCCGCTGAGCTCGCCCGCGGGGCCGTCGGCGGGGTTGTCGCCGTCGGGTTGGGGCGCCTTGGTGGGCGGCTTGGTGGACGGCGTGCCGGGCTTCTTGCCGGTGCCCGTCTGCCTGGTGCCGTCGGAGCCGGTCGATCCCTTGTCGGCGGCGTCGGTGCCGCCGCCCGTGTCCGTGACCGCGTCGCCCATGGCGGAGTCGTCGGAACCGTCGGTGGGCAGGCCGTCGTCGGGGGCGTCGGTGGTGGCGTCGCCCATGGTGGCTTCCTCGTCGGCCTCGAACACCTCGTCGCCGGGGCTCTCGGCCGGGGACGGCCGGCCGGCGCCCTGCTCCTGCTGGGTGCTCTGGCCGGGCTTGGCCGCCAGCAGGTAGCCGGCGCCGCCCGCGGCGAGCACGCCGACGAGGGCCGAGGCGGCGATGATGACGGTCTTCCTGCTCTTGCCCGGGGGCCTCGGGGACGAGCCCGGCCCGGAGAGGATCTCCCGACGATCCGGTTCGGTCGGATCATGCATGGTGGTGCAGCTCCCTGCGGTCGTATCGGGGAAAGCTCGCCGGCTTCCGCGGGTGATGGACCACACTAGCCGCATCAGCGGAATGCTCGCACACCCATCACAAAGGAATCACGACTTGTCCCCCCAAAGATCTGTTTGCCCAGGTGGCCGTCCCCGGTGGGGTGCCGCGGCCGGAGCGGCCGGGGTACTCGTCACGGCCGGCCTCGGGATATTCCTCGCATTCACCAGTTCTCCGGAATCACGCCCGCAAAGCCACCGTGAATTCGATCAGGAAACACCGCTTATCCC
Source organism: Nonomuraea sp. NPDC047529 (assembly GCF_040642995.1). NCBI lineage: Bacteria > Bacillati > Actinomycetota > Actinomycetes > Streptosporangiales > Streptosporangiaceae > Nonomuraea > Nonomuraea sp. NPDC047529. Next base: position 372,245 of record NZ_JBEYTJ010000002.1, read on the forward strand.
AAGATCGTATTTTCCTTCGCAGATCGCGGTCTCCCCGGTGGCCGAGCCTTCCCCCGCGCCGCCCATCCCCTCGGCGGGCCCGTGGTCGCCGGGCTGGATGGAGGCCGTGCCGGCGCCCGGCCGGCCCACGACGGCGACGCCGGACAAGGGCGAGCCGTCGGCCCCGGCGGTGAAGGTCGACGTGTCCGTCCCGCCGCTGAAGGGCGAGCTGTCGTCGCCGCTCTCGCCCAAGGCGCTTCCCACGCATCCGCCGCTCGTCGCGCCGCCGCGGCCGTCCCGGCGGGCCACCGTACGCCGTCCGGCGCCGCACGCGTCCCCGCAGGCCCCGCCGCGGGAACGGTCGGTGCCCGAGCCGGACCGTCAGGCGCCGCCCCCGCCGCCGCCTCCGTCCGTACGGGCCGGGGGGCACGACCCGTGCGCCACGTTCGACGACTTCCGACGGCAGCCGTGCTACAGCTTCCTCGACCGTCTCACCCGCTGACCCACGCAGAACACCCCGCCGTCCGGAAGGGGCGGCGGGGTGCATGAACGAAATGCGTCAGTGGGCCGAGCAGGCCCCGGCGGCCGGGGCGGGGGTCGCCGGACGGCCGACGGACGGCATGCCGAGCAGCACGCCCGGCCCCTTGGCCGGGGCGCCCTGGCGGGCCTCCCAGGCGTCGCCGGCCCGCGTACGCCGCAGCGCGCGGACCGCGCCGTCGGCGACCAGGTGGTGGGGGGCGGCGTAGGTGACCTCGACCGTGACCATGTCACCGGGCCTGGGGGTCTCCTCGCCCACCGCGAAGTGCACGAGCCGGTTGTCGGCGGCACGGCCGGACAGGCGGCGCGTGGCGTCGTCCTTGCGGCCCTCACCCTCGGCGACCAGCACCTCCAGCGTGCGGCCGACCTGCTTCTTGTTCTCCTCCCAGGAGATCTCCTCCTGAAGGGCGACCAGGCGCTCGTAACGCTCCTGGACGACCTCCTTGGGGATCTGGTCCTCCATCGTGGCCGCCGGGGTGCCCGGACGGATGGAGTACTGGAAGGTGAAGGCGTTGGCGAAGCGGCTCTGGCGGACGACGTCGAGGGTGGCCTGGAAGTCGTCCTCGGTCTCGCCGGGGAAGCCGACGATGATGTCGGTCGAGATGGCCGCGTCGGGCATGGCGGCGCGCACGCGCTCGATGATGCCGAGGTAGCGCTCGGCCCGGTAGGAGCGGCGCATGGCCCGCAGCACCCGGTCGGAGCCCGACTGCAGCGGCATGTGGAGCTGGTGCATGACGTTGGGCGTCTCGGCCATGGCGGCGATGACGTCGTCGGTGAAGGCGGCCGGGTGGGGCGAGGTGAAGCGCACCCGCTCCAGGCCCTCGACGTCGCCGCAGGCGCGCAGGAGCTTGCCGAAGGCCAGCCGGTCGCCGAACTCGACGCCGTAGGTGTTGACGTTCTGGCCGAGCAGCGTCACCTCCAGGACGCCCTGGCCGACGAGCGTGCGCACCTCGGACAGGACGTCGCCGGGACGGCGGTCCTTCTCCTTGCCGCGCAGCGACGGCACGATGCAGAACGTGCAGGTGTTGTTGCAGCCGACCGAGATCGCGACCCACGCCGCGTAGGCCGACTCGCGCTTGGTGGGCAGCGTGGAGGGGAAGACCTCCAGCGATTCCTTCAGCTCGACCTGGGCCTCGCCGGCCACGCGGGCCCGCTCCAGCAGCACCGGCAGAGATCCGATGTTGTGGGTGCCGAAGACGACGTCGACCCAGGGCGCTTTACGGACGATGTCGCCCTGGTCCTTCTGGGCCAGGCAGCCGCCCACCGCGATCTGCATGCGCGGGTTGCTCATCTTGGCCGGCCGCAGGTGGCCGAGGTTTCCGTAGAGGCGGTTGTCGGCGTTCTCCCGCACGGCGCACGTGTTGAACACGACGACGTCGGCCGTTCCCCCCTCGGGGGCCGGCACGTAACCGGCGTCCTCAAGCAGGCCGGAAAGGCGCTCGGAGTCGTGCACGTTCATCTGGCACCCGTATGTGCGCACTTCATACGTGCGGGCGCTCTCCTGGGTCACAGTCATGGCAGGTTCAAGGGTAGTCGTTGTCCGGCTCGCGGCAGCCGCCCCCGTCTAAAACACCAGCTTGACGGCTCGATGTGACCGGATCGGTACCACCTGGTTAGTGACCAGCGTCTTAATGACCTCTACCGTTTTGGTCCATGACGGAGAACGGCGACGCCACTCCACTCGTTCAGTTGGAGGGCGTCAACAAGCGCTTCGGGGCGTTGCACGTCCTGAAGGACATCAACTTGACCGTCTCTCGTGGCGAGGTTCTGGTGGTCATCGGGCCTTCGGGCGGTGGAAAGTCCACGCTGTGCCGGACGATCAACCGCCTGGAGACGATCGACGACGGCAGGATCGTGTTCGACGGCCAGGTGCTGCCCGAGGAGGGCAGGTCGCTGGCCCGGCTGCGGTCCGAGGTCGGCATGGTGTTCCAGTCCTTCAACCTGTTCGCGCACAAGACCATCCGTGAGAACGTCACGCTCGGGCCGATCAAGGTGCGCCGCAAGGATCGCCAGGCGGCCGACACGCGGGCCATGGAACTGCTGGAACGGGTGGGCATCGCCGCGCAGGCGGACAAGTACCCGGCCCAGCTCTCCGGCGGCCAGCAGCAGCGGGTCGCGATCGCACGTGCGCTGGCCATGGACCCGAAGATGATCCTCTTCGACGAGCCCACCTCGGCGCTGGACCCGGAAATGGTCCAGGAGGTGCTCGACGTGATGATCGGGCTGGCACGTGACGGCATGACGATGATGGTCGTCACGCATGAGATGGGATTCGCCCGCCGGGCCGCCAACCGGGTGGTCTTCATGGCGGACGGGCAGATCGTGGAGGAGAACACCCCCGACGAGTTCTTCACCAACGCGCAGACCGACCGCGCGCGTGATTTCCTTTCGAAGATCCTCACGCACTGAGATTTTGAGGCAGGTATACATGCACATGCGTCGTTTGGGAGCGGTGGTCACGGCAGCGGGCATGCTCGCCGCGCTCGCCGCCTGCGGCGGGGACAAGACCTACGCCAGCGTCCTGGAGAAGGTCCAGGACGGCGGCAAGGTCGTGGTCGGCACGAAGTGGGACCAGCCGAGCCTGGGCTTGAAGAAGGGGTCGGAGCCCGAGGGCTTCGACGTCGACGTCGCCAAGGCCGTGCTGAAGGAGATGAACGGCGGCAAGGACGCCACGATCGAGTGGAAGGAGTCGGCCTCCTCCAACCGCGAGCCCTTCCTCCAGAACGGCACCGTCGACATCATCTTCGCCACGTACTCCATCACCGAGGAGCGCAAGGGCAAGGTGTCCTTCGGCGGCCCGTACGTGATCGCGCACCAGGACATCATGGTCCGCAAGGACGACACCGCGATCAACACCCCTCAGGATCTCAAGGGCAAGAAGATCTGCAAGGCGGCCGGCTCCAACTCCTACAAGCGTGTCACCGACCCGCCCCCGGACGGCAAGCTCGACATCGACGCCACAACCGTCGACGCCGCCACCTACTCCGAGTGCGTGCAGAAGCTGTCGGGCAGCAACCTCGACGCCGTCACCACCGACGACCTGATCCTGGCGGGCTTCGCCAAGCAGGCCGGCGGCAACTTCAAGGTGCTCGGCCAGGGCTTCACGGACGAGAAGTACGGCATCGGCCTGAAGAAGGGCGACAGCAAGACGTGTGAGGCCGTCAACACCGCGGTGAAGAAGCTGTGGGACAACGGCACCATGAAGCAGCTGCTGGAGAAGTGGTTCGGCGGCATCCAGGGCTTGAAGCTGTCGGAGACCGCGCCCCCGGCCGAGGGTTGCAGCTAGTCACGCCAGAGGCGGGGGGCGGGGTGGCCGGGGCCCCCGCGGGCTGGGGGGGGGGGAGGTGGTTTTTGTTAATAAATAAAAGGCCCGCCGGCC